>JBMOKU010000054.1:0-53858 GCA_049324315.1 Bacillota bacterium
CTTTACCCTCTCGCTTAGCACCCTGCATTACTGCAACGCACCGAGATTGGCTACCCAGCTCACTGGCGATTACTGGGACGGGACTTGCACCCGCTAGTGTAGTCCAGCTTCACTGGACGCACCCAAAAAGAAAAATCCCTTGGTTTGTTACCAAGGAATTTATCCATTGCAATATATTCTATATTTAGCTGACCTGGTCTTTGCCCCCACACCCGCCTGCTGGAAGGTTTGCTCCGGGTTTGCCGTCACTATTGCTTCTCTCAGACAGAAAGACTATGTACAATGATTGCATTGACTTGTCTGTCTGGCAGGGCTTACTCTCTAAGTCGCACCATGATCAGTGCCCCTGCTTTTAGGGTACCTTACGTGGGTCCTTTTGCCTGCGACTGGCTTGGACTTGCAACCACAGACCTAAATATATCATGCATTACTATTATACAGGTTTCCAGCCAATAGTTCAAGGATCATGGAAAGAATAACCTAAAGAAAATAAAGGATTTACGGCCGATCTGCTTTTTCTATATAGGTAAGAAGTTTTGACATAACCTTTAAGAATTCTTCAGGGACGGTATTGATATCTTCATCCTCATCAAAATCCTGTTGAGGCAGTTCACGACGGTTTTCTTCTATGGCATAGGCTTTATGAATTTTTCCCTTGGCCATCGCTTTTCTGATATCTATTTTTTCCACGGTTTTCGTGGGCTCTTGTAGGGGTTGATTTATATGAGTCAACATAAGCTTTTTCTTCATCGTCAATTCTCCTAGATTTCATAATTGATCGATCCACTATCATCCATAGAAGTCCCATTTGAAAGAGCGTTACGAGGAGCGCCGGGCTCTCCTATCATAAAGTCGATCTTCGCTAATTCATAGCCTGCCGCTTTTAGTTCGTCATGCAAATATGGCAAATATTCCTGAAGCTTTTCTTTTCCGCTCTTCTGTTCCACAGTCATTTCAATGGTTACTCTCTTCCCATCAAAATGGATGGCACCCTGGATCTGTCCAATATGTTTGGTATGTAGGTTCACCATCATATCTAAGGTACCTGGATTGGTCTTATTTTTTATTCGATAATCTTGCAGCATATACATTTGTAGGTTGGTCAATTCACCATTAACCAGCACAGGAAATTGAAAAGCCATATTCTTTCTATTTAGCTTTTTCTGCATCTCTAGGTAATCCAGCATGTCAGACATTTGCTGCTGTAAATCCTGACTTCCTTCCTCTTGTGCAAAGCTCCCATCATGATGCATGTCTTTAATCAACGTTGTTAAACTTTTATAAGCATCGGCCACATCTGGATCTCCGCTTTTCAGCTTATCCGATACCCGCTTTGCCATCTGTTCCAGTTTTTGAAGCTTTTCTTTAAGCACAGGATGTTGGATAACCCCTGTTTGCTGCAGTATTTCATTGATCTGCTGTCCTAGCTGATGCTGATTTTTTAAGAAGGAAGAAAGCTGCTGTATTTCCTTTAGTGAAAACTCCATCTCATTTTTCAAAAGTAGTGGAAATATTTTTTTCTCCTCTTCTCCGGTATGCTGAATATCTTTTACCAGCTGACTCATTTTTGATTTTAATGGATTTTCATTTTCTTCAGATATGGACTTGGCCATTGTATCTGCCATTCCGTACTGTCGTTTCATGAAAACAGGATAATCCAATATAGCATTCTGCCCTTTATTTACAGCTTTACCTGTTACATAATCATACAATTCCGCCAGTTCCAGGCTCTCAATGTCAATTCCTTCATCTATACTGTCTAGCACCATGGATGAAGTCAGTGTCTCACGTACCTTACTGTATTGACTGTAGGCTTCGTTCACCTGTCGGATATTGGGGATATTTAACTGCATACCATTGGTCAGAAGGGTCTTCCCTATATCTACAGTCCGCTGCCACCCTTGGGTCAGTAAAACAGACTGCAATGTCATTTTGTTCTCATTGATAAACACACGAGTCTGGTCTTCTTGCACTCGTACCGATTCAGCAGCCTGGTTAGCCACACCTATGGTCATTTCATTAACTTGCTGTTTGATACTATTAAGACTCAAGGGCAATCCTTTGGTAAGATGAGCGGTGATGTTCTGAAAGCTTAAGCTTTTCACGCTACTAAAGAGTTGGGATATATCCAATATTTTATTGAATCCCCTTACAAGAAACTTTTCACTACTTGATGATGTATCAACACTGTTTATCCTATCCATATCATTCGTATTCTGAAGTGGGTATATATCCAATACTTTTTCGATTTTATTCAAAGGAATATCCATTTTATCTTTGAGCAGTTTCATTAAGTCTTCTTGCTTTATTTCTCCATGCTTTGACAATCCATCTAGGGCTTTTTCAAGCTCTACCGACAGTTCCTGGTAAATACCATCTGTCTTTTTATCCTCATATGTTCCATTCATCAAATCCTTCAGTACGTGTTCTGCCAGCTGGCGGATATCTGTTCTCTCAATGTCTATGCCATCCTGAAGCATTTCAGCAGCCTTTTGATAATCCATCTTTTGGCTAACTTGATTCAAGCCTTTACGGATACTGATGATTTTCTCCATGTTTTCCTGACTGACAGGCTCTCCGGCTCTTAGAAGCTTCTCTGCAGCCTGAATATTTTCTTCTGAAGGCTCAATACCGATGTTCTGTAAATGGCTCTGAATTTCTTCCTTTGACATCTGGTGATTTTCATTCATCCCGGCAGTATGTCCTTCATATTTCGCTGCTCCCCAGGAAGACAATCCTTCGATGGAAGATACAGAGGATTCTTTCATATCATATTGAACGTAATGCATATTCCTTATGGTAGGTTCTATGTTCTTCTGATGGATATCTACGATTGTTTTTGCATCTATGTTCTTTAATTTATCCAGCTTATAAAAAGCCTCATAGATTTGATCCACGTTTTTCTTCGTCACAGAGCTTCCCGCCTGATGCAGGGCCTTAATGATATCATGAATGTCTTTCCCCATAGCATTGCCATAAAGCTCTTTTGCAATCTTTTCCGCATCTTGATCAGACAATATTTTTTTCTTTTGAAATATTTTCATGAAAGAAAAAGAAGTATCCTTATCTTGCTGGATTTCTCTGATGGCATCGGATATTTCCTGCAAAGAAGCCTTTTCTACGTCGATCCCCTTCTCCATCAGCTGGATCGCCGTTTCATAGTTTAATTCCTCTCGGATGGTATGAAACAAGGTTTTGGAGGTCATGAGGGCCCTGATGTTTTCTTTGGTAACAGGGATATTATACGCCTCCAGCAATTTTACCGCTTCCAAGGACTCCTCTGTGATCTCAATGCCATAGCCCTTTAACAGCTCCGTATAACGGTTTGTTTGGACTTTGTCCTCTTCATTTTTTCTTTCTAGAATTTTATAGGACAATATCTGACTTTTATCCACCGTAATTTTTTCTCCCACATTCACCTGTAGTGGATTTTTTACTTTCACTTCTATGGTATAATGATTGGGTACCTCTATTTTCATGGTATTGTTGTCTCTATACAGCAAAATGCCCGTAATATCAAAGGGCTGCTTTCCTAACCCAGAGTAGCTATCATTCGATTTTTTGAATCCTATGCTTTCTAAACGATTCATCTATTATCACCCTTTTTTCGATGTCATCATTGTATCGTCAATTTTTTTCAGGTTCTTTAATGAAACACCCTTAACAATTTTTATGGAATCTGCCGATATATATCATAGAGTATCTGTTGAAAAGGATGTGACTTCCTTGAGTAATATAAATATAAAACCAGTCACTCCAGCAGGCCAGCTGACGGTGGGGACGGTTGCTAATAAAAAACAAATGTTAAATGCTACTTTTGCCGAAAAATTTGAAATGGTAAAATCTAAGGAAGTGAAAGAGCATTTCCAGAAGAAGTATGATGAAATCGCAGAAAAAGCAGCACAGTTAGGGGACAAGCTCTACCTTAAAGATCTTGTGGAATATAAAAATCTGGTCAAAGAATTTATGGATATGGCTGTGAAAAACTCCTATGCATTCTCACGAGACAGCTTTCTGGACAAAAGAGGCCGCCACCGCGTACTGACCCAGGTCAAGCAGGTAGATAGGGAGCTGGCAGCTCTGACCGGTGAGTTTTTGAAGGATGAAGTGGACCGGATCAAGGTTTTGAAGAAGTTGGATGATATACGTGGGATGCTGATGGATATGTTTATGTAATTAAGCGTTGTATTATTGTTGACACAATAATACAACGCTTAATTTATATCCATGGAACATCATTTTCTTTATGCAGAGGTATGATTTTTATCCCCTCATCTTCGTAATGCTTTAAACTTTCAAATATTTCTTGGCTATAAATATAATTAGAAATTATTATACAGTCTGGTTTGATTTCAAGGATTTTTTCAGGAGAATACACAGTATATCCAGCTAATTCTCCCCCCCATTTACTGCGATTACTATCAAATATAAATACATCAAAGTCAAAATCACCAAAAAATTTCTTATAATATTCAATAACATAAGCTGTATAACCACCGGCAGTGAAAAAACCTACTTTTTTATAATTCTTGTTATTTAGCAGCTCATCCAATCTTTCCTTATAAAGCTCTCGTGTCGAGCAAGAAATTTCTGCCCATTCCAGGAGTTCATCGATTCTTCCCATGATCGGAAGATGCTGGGTACAGATTTTTTCACATTTCCCGCATCGAATACAGGGATTTTGACTATTTTCTAATAATATCTGAAAGTCAAGCACCAACTTTCTAAAAACAGAAATACGCTTTATTAGTGCTTCATCAGAACGACCGTACATATCTTGAAAGCTTTCAAAAAAACTCATATTGTATGATTGCATATACTCCGGAATCGGTATATTTTGTGGACAAATTCTACAGTATCCACAGCCTGTACAAAATCCCGTCATCTGTCTCAGCTTGCCTTCAAAAACCTCTATTCGTTGTTGGCTTATTTCTGTTTCATCATTTAGTGCCACTGTATTTTCATGAATTTCCTGTTCGGAACTAAAACCAGACAATACACAGGTTATCTCCGGATGAGAATAGATAAATCGTAATGCAGCCTGAGCAACAGTTTCATTTTCTATTTCTATAAGCTTTGAAAAGAAATCTTTATTTTGTGGAATGAAGCCCCCTGCAAGGGGATTCATAACTGCTACGCCCATATTATTCTCAGCGGCAGCTTTTATTACCTTGTCCATTAGCTGATAATTCAGAGGATTATATGAAACTGTGATGCCCTCAAAAACTCTGTCATTAATAATTTTTACGGCAACATCCGGTACTGCATGGCTTGAAAAAACGATATGGCTGATTAACCCTTGTTCCTTCGCTCGCAAGCCACCCTCATAAGATCCCCCTTTTTTCATGATATCCATATAATGCTCTTCATTCATAATGGACCAAATATAGAAAAAATCTATTTTGTTAATATCCATTTTTTCTAAAGAGCTTTCAATTCTTCTTAGCACATCATCGGCCGTTTTTTCCTGAAAGCTTGACGATTTTGCAGAAGTAAAGAAGGGCTTTTTTAGCATTTTAAATGCAATTTTGTATATGGCTTCACATTGGGATTTCGAGTAATTATGCGCTATATCAAAGTAGTTTACCCCCTGTTCAGATGCTAGATAAACAAGTTCGGCGCATCTTTGGAGTCCTTCTTCATCATTTAAGTCAGCAGGGTTAAAACGGGTACTACCAAAGCCTATAGCCGAAATCAGTTTTTTTGTTTTACCGTATTCTCTATATAACATTTAGGATTCCTCCACAAGGTATCATCATTTTTTTACATAAGCGTATAGTTTTTTCCATCTATGTTCGATGATATAGTTGGGGTTTGCACTCTTAATTATTTCTTCCAAAACTTGTGGATCATCTTTAAAATGATAGGTACAAATCGAAAGCCTAGGTGCAAACCTTAACAATGTCTCTTTCGCACCCTTTAACATAAATCTTTCAGCACCCTCAATGTCAGCTTTGATAAAATCCACTCTTTCAATATTATTCTCTTGAACAAAATGATCAATGGTTGTCGTCTTTACACGAACAAATTCGCTATATCCTTCCACTGGAACGATGGAGTTGTTTTTATCTGTAACAAAGGTGTTAGCAACATCCCATTCCCTAGATATTGCAAAATCAATAAATCCATTCTTATCAGACAAAGCATAGTTACAAGGTATTATCTTATGGTTATATAAACTTATGTAGTTATTCAAAGCATTATATAAACGTTCAGTTGGCTCAAAAGCATAAGAAATACATCCTTTTGAAGCTGCAATACAAGAAAACAATCCTAAATTCGCACCACAGTCAAAAACCACATCACCTTTGGCAAGATCAACATTTCCATATAAATATGGTCCCTCTGACCACAAAGAATTGTCATTTAAAATATCTCCCATAACCAAGTCATTCATCTCAATAAAAACTGCCTTATAGTCTATCTCATCTAGTAAAAATGGGTTTCGCATCATAACACCATTAATCTCTATGATCTTAGACTCCATATCAATTGAATGCTCCAAAAACAAATCTTGATAATAAAAAGACAGTAGTGCATTTTGCTGTTCTACTGAAAAAGGCGCGTAATCGACGAAATCGTTCTTAGAAAGCAATTCCTTTGCTGGTTCCCAATGCTTACTATCAAGTGTCAGTAGAATCTTACAATCATTTCTAGCATATGGTATTTTCGATACTTCAAATACAGGTAGACCATTAAACGTATCTTCATGTGAAACATTATCCGAAACACAATAGCCTGAGATATTACAGTAGTTCTTTAAAACACCGTAAACATAATTTCCTATACTTCCGTTACCATACAAAATAATATGCTTGCCACATTCTTTCAAATCTTTTATAATTTTTTGACCGTATTCAATATATTCATATCTATTCATAATGACTCCTTTGCCCTTTCATTATCATGAAATTGTTAAATCCAGATTGAAATGCTTTGCATATTTAAGCCACTGCTCATTCGACTTAATGATACTGTTATACTTTTGTGCTGTTATACTACTATCCTCATTCAATTGCTTTTGACATTTATGAAGATAGTATAATGCAAACGCATGATCAGGATAATTTTTTAGTATGACTTCAAATTTTTCTTTTGCAGCTTCTATTTTTCCCATGCGCATATATGGATTATTGACAAAGTTTATATCCAAATTGAACATATACCGTAAATTCTCAAAACCAGTATTCTCAGCGACCTGGTCATGAAAAATTTCGCTAAAGAAAGAGATATTGGTATAGTCAAAGCTTTGTAAATAACCATTTTCCATAGATTGTTTAAACAATTGGCTGCCGGATATTGGTGTTGGAGAAGAAATGGAAGCCCAGTGAAAATTGGCACTTCTCAAAAATTGCAAGCTTTCTAAAATATCTTCCTTCGTCTCCTCTGGAAAGCCAACCACCAAAAAAATCCTCACAAAAATACTAGTTTCTTTAAAGTAATCAAACACCTGGCTTGCAAGCTTTAGTGTTAGAGGCTTATGAATAATTTCACGTAACACTCGCTCAGAACCGGATTCCAAAGCCAACTGCACTTCTTTCACTTTATTTCTCTCTAAGGCATGAACAAATTCTTTTGTGATTGGCGCGATTGCCAGCCCATTTGGAAATCTAAAATCGATTTTCTTACTGCCGACATAATCACATATTTCTATTGCTCGATCAACATCAAACAGGATGTGGTCATCAATAAATCCAATGCTATCCACAGCACATTTATCAACAAAATAATCTACCTCGGCTTTCACCCTTTCAAGGGAGTGTTTTCTCATTTTTTTGCTGTGTATAGTATAGGAAGCGCAAAATACACAGTTATAGGGGCAGCCCCTTGATGTCATGATGACAGCCTGTTTATTAAAAGAATGGGCATTATCAAGAATATTGTTATGGAAAGACAATATGACATCGCCATACTTTGCTAAGTAGGTATCATAGTCATAGAAGGGAATATCATCTAAATTTTCAACATAGGTAGTTTTAAGCTGTTGCTTCTGCCCATACAAACACTTTTCTTTCGTTGCAAAATAATTACTACGCTGTATATACGTAAGCTTGTCCTCCGAATTTAAGAGCTCACTAAAAGGAATCTCTCCTTCTCCCAGGGAGATAGCATCAATCGTGTCGTCACAATCCTGTAAAACGTCTTTATATAAATTATTTACAGGATGGCCGCCTGCAATAATCAGTATATTTCTTTCTATTTCTTTAATTATTTTGCAGATTTTAAATAATGTTGGTATGGATTTATCAAATAAAGATGATATTGCAATAATATCCGGCTTAAACTTAACGATGTGCTCTTCTATTTCACGCTTTAAAAAAGCTTCAAAACTTGCAGACAGCTCAACTAAATTTTTCTCCACATCACCATCTATCAATCGCTTAATAAACTCATTATTAAGATCTAAAATTTCTGTTTCAACATCTTTGCAATTCTTCTTAATATAAGCCTCTATAGAAAGAATTCCCAAAGGAATATTACTAGAACCAAAAATTTCCGACAGATTTCGTTCTGGAGAATATACTGACCATTTCTTTAAGCTGGCTTCATTGTGGTTTAAATTTGAAATAAAAAGTACTCTAGTACTCATCATATTTACCATCCTTACATTTGCTCAGCAGCAGGATATCGCTTGCTATTTTTCGAATCAAATCCGCTGCATATCTTACACGCTGAAAGTGGGCGAGTATTGAATTTCCTAGCTATTTCCTTTTTTTCCTCCAGGGTCATTTCATCGTTATACAAATCTATATATTCATCCTTCGGTGTGTCAAATTGTTCCAAATCTGTTGCAAATAGTGATTTAATACAATTATGGATTTGTCCGTTATAAAGATGGAGATTGCTCATGCCTATTTGCCAGCAGCTATCAAAAACTTCCTTTATCTTTTCATCAGAATACCCTCTATCGCTAAAATCTCCCGGATCTATCCAACCACCATAATACTGAATATCTCCATGAAACTTTTTGGTTACAAAGGGAATTTTATTATCCGAAAGTATTTTTTCCAGCTCATTAATTTTGTACGATAGCTGTCCATAATCACTTATATGGATTTCAATTTTCTCTTTATGATTCCTTAACACCTCAATCACACTGTTTTTAGGAACAATCGTGCCATTTGTCATTAAAATGATTCTATCAAATTGAGCGTCGTATTTGAAAGCCTCTTCCAAGATTAAATCCATATCAGGATGCAAAAATAGTTCTCCACCTACGAATTGCAGCCATTCAATTTTATCATAAATAGAAAATGCTTCCTTTATCTCAAAAAAAATCTTTTCTTTATCAACAATTGGTGGATTATAATACTTTGTTACATAGTTACAACACAGCTTACAATTAAGCGTACATTTTAAAGTTACAATAATAGCTAACCTACGGGCTATAAGCATATTTTCAACTCCTCATCTGTCTTTGATAACAGCTGTTCAGCCGCCGGATATCTTTGACCATTTTCTGCATCAAAACCCTGGCAAAACTTACAAGAGCTTAAAGGTCTTTTTCCAAAGTTTCTAGCAATATTTCGTCTTTCATCTAGCGTCACACTTTTATCTGTAAGATCAATATACTCGCCTTCTATAAGAGGAATATACTCTATTCTTGCCGCTTGTATTGAACAAAGGAATATTTTCCCATCTTTTATATAAGGGGCGCTGATTTGTGCTTGACGACAATTATTAAAAACACATTGGATTTCTTCTGCAGTGTAATTTTTATGCTTCATATCACCAAAATCTACCCAGCCATTAAAGTATTGATCCTCACCATAATATTTATCGACTCTATATTCGATATTGTTTTTCTCTAGAATGTCAACTAATTCTGCTTTTTTATTGGATAGGTCACCATAATCATCTACGATAAAAAATATTTCTCTATTTTTACAACTATCTATCAATTGCTGAGAGGGTACTACCGTACCATTCGTTAATATATGAAGCCTTTTAAAACAATGCTTATATTCAAATGCCTTATTAATAATTGCAGGTAAATCTAGATGTAAGAGAGATTCTCCCCCCTCTATATCAAAGTGATCAATGCATTCATATATTTCAAAAAAGCTATCAATGTCATTAAAAATATTCTCTTTAGGATAATTTATCGGATTCTTATGATATGGTGTTAACGTAATACATCTTTTACATCGTAACGTACAAACCGTATTAATCCAGAAAACGCCTATAGAAGCTTTTAACTTTTCGCTCATATGTTCTTTACTCCCTAATTAAAATTTGGTTTTCATTTATGCCTAATGTTAATAATTGTTTTTTGAATTCTTGGGCTAATTCTTTGTAAATGGTACTAATCATTACGATGACATCTTCTTTATAGCTTTCTTCAAAATCCCTCAAGCTATCTGGCAAATCACATTGTAACCCACCAATGTTGCACCCCTTCTTTTTTATATCATTATCCAAAAATCCTTCTATCTTAAAATCCCAAGTTTGCAATAAACGACATGTGCTCTCAGCATATTTGCCTGTTGGAAAAATATATACAGGTCTTTCATTTGTTCGCTGAACTTGACGATAGAACCTGGATTGAAGCAGCCCATGATATAGTATAAGACCTTCAAAAGAACCATATTCAGAAACCAAATTAACAAATACATCTATTTCTTTGATATTGAATGCTTTCATTTTATGAATGATATCCAGATACTTGTCCATATAATTGGATAATGAAAATAACTCATCATATATCAAGTTTTCATAATCTGCTATAAAGAGTTTTAGATACCATGCAATTTGTGGTGCTTGCAGTGCTAAAAATCTATTTCTTTTTTCCTGATCGTCTATATTAAAAATGATTTTGGTAATTGAAATAATCCCTTTAATAAAATCAAGGATCATCCTATTATTTTTAGAAGATACTGTACTCCCTAATCTTCTGCGATAGTAATAAAAAGGCCCGTTATAATAGTAAATACTTTCCGTATTCATTAACCACACCGTTGATTTAATATTATCAGCGATAATCAGATGTGCTATATCTTTATCGAATTTAACTAAATCAAATAAGCGCCTATTTACAACAAATCTCCATACATAGCGGTTAAAATACGGCAATGAAAAGATATAGTTAATCGCATCTTCCGTTTTCTTACCATTTATTTCCGTATGATCAATCTGTACATCCAGATAATTCGTCGCTCCATCCTCCATGATACATTCAAAACTTCCCATAATTAATTCTGGGTCTTTATCTTGAATTATTTGTGCGATATTTTTCAGATATCCCGGAGCAACGCAATCATCACCATCTATCAAATGAATATACTCACCTTTAGCCTGTTCAACCGCGAAAATATGCGCCCTAACAGCTACTGTGGGACGCGGTAAACTAAAAAATTTTATTTTACCACGATATTTTTTCTCATAATCTTGGCAAATGGCTATGCTATCATCAATAGAACCATTATCAACAAGGATTAGCTCATAATCATCAAAATCTTGTTGAAGGATACTATCTAAGCATTCTTTAATATATTTTTCTAAATTATATACTACTACACATATACTTATTAATGGCATACAGATCCCTCCTAAACACAGCTTCTATTACTTTTGTAATGCACGATTAACGGTACCATTAAAATCGATTCCACAATAATCGCAAGCTGTAATGTATGATACATGATTTAAAAGATTATCCAGTTTAGCTCTGATTTGGGGAATTGTAAGCTCTCCATCAACAAGATTCACATAGTCTTGATCAGTACTGTGAATTACTCCTAGTTCTGTACCACTGGCAGAATACCCGCATATATGGAATTTTCCGTTCTGCAACTCCATACATTGTCTACCCCACGTACATAAAGCAAAAATATTTGCTTTTTCATCCGACGAACGATCATGCTTTTCTGGCATCTTCACGGGATACCAACTTTCCGTTTCGGGGTAAACGTGACACTCTATATTACAATCATAACAAGCGTTTTTAAGTTTCTCTTTTTTATCAGACATTTTTCCATAGTCATTTATAATCATATACGTAAGAGATGGTCTTAATCGTTCCAAGCTTTCTTTTGAGGGAACAATTGTACCATTTGTCAATATATGAATTCGCTCGACATTTTTTAGTTTCGATGCCTCTTCACAAATCTCTAGCACATCTGGATGTAATAATGACTCACCTCCAAGTAATGTCAGCGCTTCAATGGCATCAACTGACTCAGACAAAGTTTTCATACTTTTAATAATAACATCCTTGTCGTAATTCTTTGGGTTTTTATAATAGGGTATTAGTAAACTACAATCCTTACAGTTAAGCGAACATTTTTCTGTTACTACCACACCTACCATATAAATTGTAAGTTTATCATTTCTATTATTTAATACATCTATCGTATTTGCAAGATCATGGGAAGAAATAGGGCGTTTTATGACTTTGAGCTGATATATATAATAAAGCATATCCTTATTACGTGTATTTGTGAAACCAAGACTTATTAACTGCTTGTTTACCTGATTAATATTCTCAATATTACTTAAGCAAATATATATTCTCGCATTAGGGTATTGCGCTTTTACTTCCTCTGGAGATAAGACACTCAACCCCTCAACAATTATCCCTTGCTTATTCTTATCATTGTCACAAAAGCAAACAGCTTTTTTGCCTAAAAAATCTACAGCTTTTTTTGCACATATCCCCATAATACTTGCACCAAATATTACAATGGGATTATCTATTGTTAAAAACTCTTGCAATTGTTCCTGCAATATCTTTTCATATCCTTTATATTCTCTCATATCTCAAAACTCCCTCATTCCTATTCTTTCATTTGTACTGCACAAGGTATCGTTCCGCTAAAATCAAAATTGCAATAATCACATGCGGTTATATAGTCTTTACTTTCAATGAGGTTACGTAGTTTTTCTCTTATATCCTTTGGTGAAAGTTTCTCATCAAGCAGATTGACATAATCCGTTTCTTTGTTAGATATGAAGCCTAGTCTTCCTCCCGTAGCAGAATAATTACAAAGGTGATATTCTCCATTTTGTACTGCTGAGCAGCCTCTTCCCCACGCACACGTTTCAAATAAATCTGAATTCTCCTTTTCAGAACGATAATTTCTACTAGGTAAGCTAATCGGGTACCAAGAAGTATTCTCATCAGTCATTTCATATACAATACCAAATTGCTTAAGAGATTCCTGTAAAAGCTCTTTTTTCCCAGAAAGGACCCCATAGTTACTAATAACCACATAGGTAATAGACCTACGCAAACGTTCCAACACATCTTTCCCAGGTAAAATTGTACCATTCGTAACAAGTCTTATTGTCCTTATATTCTTAATTTTTGCGATTTCTTCACAAATTTCGCCCACATCGGGATGTAATAGAGGTTCCCCACCTAAAACAGATAATAACTCTATATTGTCTACAGCATCTGATAATATTTTGATACTTCTAATTATTTGGTTTTTATCATAATGCTCAGGACTTTTATAATAGGGTACAAGGTGTCCACAATCCCTACAACGAAGAGAGCATCGGTCTGTTAATATCACTAGTGTATGATTTAATACAAGTTTGTTATCTTTTCTATGTAAAGCATGAAGTATTTTAGCATAATCAGCTGACAAAATTGGTCTTTTTATAACCTCGATCTGATGCATATATAAAAGTACATCTTTGCTACATATATCTAAGAAACCTAAATTTTCTAGTTGCTTTTTTACTTGAGTAATGCTATCAACATTATTTAAGCATAAATATATTTTTGCATCAGGATAGAGTTCTTTCATTTTCTCTGGAGACAAAACAGATAATTCATCCATCGTTGTATTGTGCTTGTTTTCATCATTATCGCAAAAACATACTGCACTTTTTCCTAAGAAATCAAGTGTTTTTTTTGCACATATCCCTATAACACTTGCACCAAATATTACGATCGGTTTATGAGAATTCAATAGTTCTTGCAGCTGCCCTTGCAAAACTTCTTCATACTCTATAAATTGCTCCACAATCACAAACTCCTCCTCTCTTAAAAGACTAAAATTTCCTTTGTTTGTGCCGCCCGTATGGTTGGTGGCATTTGAAAAATCTCACAATAGTCACAGGCTTTTAAGCAGTCTGTATGATATAAAAGCTTATGAAGCTTTGCCCTAATTTCATCTATTGAAAGTGTAGAGTCAAGCAAATCAACATAATCACCTTCATTTTCAGGAATTCCATTAAACGGTGTAACTGCTGCCGAAAAATCACATAGATGATATTGCCCATTCATTAATTTCGCAGCAATGCCTACCCAAAAACATGATTTGAATATTCTTGTATTTTCATTTTCCCCTCTATTATGAGGCTTAGGAATATTTTGCTTTGACCACTCTGAAAATTCATCTAGAACATTGCAATAAATCCCAAACTGATCCAAGCTCTTTTTCAGCAAATCTTTATTTATAGAAAGTGAGCCATAATCGCTAATTGTTAAATAAGTAATGGCTCTACTTAGGCTTTGCAAAACACTATCTTTAGGTACTATAGTGCCATTCGTAGTAATTGTAACCCTTAACACATTTTTAAGTTTTGACGCTTCTTCACAAATTTCTACTAAATCCTTGTGTAATAAAGGTTCACCACCAATTATTGTGAAGTTTTCTATAGCATCTACAATTTGTGATAATTTCCTCATACCTTCAATAATTTTATCTTTATCATGGTGCTTTGGATGTTTATAGTAAGGAATAAAAACACCACAATCGATACAGCGAAGTGTACATTTTTCAGTAATTACAACAGAGACATTGCCTAATATTGTTCTATTTTCTCTATCATTAAAGATATTCATTGTTTCAGCAAGATCATATGAAGAAACAGATCTTTTTACAACATAAATCTGATATGCCCAAAACAGCATATCTCTGTTATATATATCAGTGAATTTTAAAGCTTTTAACTGTGAAGCTACCTTAGCAGTACTATTATTATTATGCAAGCAGATATAAATTTTTGCATTAGGATATTGCTTCTTAACCTGCTCTGGTGATAAAACAGTCAAACCATCAACAATTTTACCTTGTTTTGTTTTATCATTATCACAGAAACAAACAGCTTTTTTTCCAAAGAAATGAACTGTTCTTTGTGCCATTTGCCCTAATGCCATTGCACCAAATAATACTATCGGTTTCTGCGTTGACAACAACCCTTTCAATTGCTCCTGTAACACCTTTTCATAGCCTTCATATTCACTCATTTCGCTATCTCTCCATTTATTCTAATTCAAGTATTCTGTTAACCTGTACTGCCCGTGCTGTTGTAGCTTGAAAATCAAAGCCACAATAATCACAAGCAGTTATACATGTTGTATGATTAATAAGTTTATCCAAGCTTTCCCTAATCTCACTAATCGATAAATTAGGGTCTAAAACATCAACATAACCACTTCCATTTTTGGGTATCCTTCCCAGCTTCGTTCCAGTCGCAGAATACCCACATATATGGAATTCTCCATTTTGTAGCTCTGGGCAATTCCCCCCCCATGCACAATTTTTATAAAGTTTTTTATTCTCAACAATGGAACGTCCATACTTTTTAGGTGGGGCAACAGGATACCATTTAGAATTCTGTTCAGCAATATCATAGATAATTCCATGGGACTCTAATGCTGCTTCTAACTCTCTTTTTTTTGTAGAAAGTGATCCATAATCGCTAATAACCACATATAAGCCTAAATTACTGATTTTCTTCAAAATATCATCTTTCGGTACGATCGTACCATTGGTTACAATATTAACTAGAGAAACATTTTCTAAATTAGAAGCTGCAATGCAAATCTCAGCAATATCTGGATGTAGGAAAGGCTCACCACCAAAAATCACCATACTCCTTATTGCATCAACTGAGGCAGATAAGCGCTTCATACTATTTATAATTTCATTTTTATCATAGTTTTGTGGGTTTTTATAATAAGGTATTAACCGACCACAGTCTTTACAATGTAAGGAACACTTTTCTGTTAGAATGACAAACACATTCTCAATTGTTAACATATCTTTTTTATTATTTAAAATATCTATAGCATCTGCATAATCACGGGAAGAAATATTCCGACTATTTGCTTGTGTTTGATATACATAAAATAAGACATCCTTATCACAAATATGGTTAAAACCTAGATTTTGTAATTGCGATTTTATTTTCTCAACATTGGCTTGTTTAAAAGAACATATGAAAACGAAAGCATCCGGATACTGCTCTCTTGCCTTTTCTGAAGATAATACAATTAACCCATCAACAACTGTATTCTGCCTACTTTTATCATTATCACAAAAGCAAACAGCTTTTCTTCCTAAAAATTCAAGGGCTTTTTTGGCCATTTGACCTAGAGCCATCGTACCAAATAGTATGATAGGACTATCTGTCTCTAAAAGCTCTTTAACTTGCTCTTGCAACACTTTTTGGTAACCAATATATTTACTCATAAACATTTATTCCTCACTTTGTAGGTCTAGTTTACCATTTGCTTGTGCTGCACGGACTGTTGTTCTGGTAAAATCAAAGCCGCAATAGTCGCAAGCAGTTATGCAATTGGTGTGATTTAATAGCTTATCTATTTTTTGTCTGATCTCATTCGTAGACAAACTAGGGTCTAACACATTTACATAATCTCCATCTCTACTAGGAATTACACCTAATGCTGTACCTGATGCTGAATAACCACATATATGAAGCTCCCCGTTTTGTAGTTCTGGACATTTTCGACTCCATTCACAATTTGAAAAAAAAGTAATATTTTCTTCATACGAACGCCCACTCTTCTGTGGAGGTGAGACAGGATACCAGAGTGCCCTTTCACCAGCCAATTCATAGATCATTTTATGTGCTGCTAATACTTCTATCAACTTTCCTTTGTTTATAGAAAGTTCACCATAATCACTGATATGGATACACGTCCCAATCGTTTTAAGTTTCGATAAAATATCATTATCTGGTAAAATAGTACCATTCGTAACAACCCGTACTAATAATACATTTTTTAGCTTTGAAACCTCCGCACAGATTTCAACTATATCTTGATGAAGTAAAGGCTCTCCACCTAAAATATTTATTGTCATAACAGCATCGACTGACTGTGATAATCTTTGTATGCCCTCTATAATTATGTTTTTGGGATAGTTTATTGGCTTTTTTATATATGGAACCAATGCACTACACTCCTTACAATTAAGAGTACATTGTTCGGTTATAAATAAAACTACATCACTCATTATAAGCTTACCTTCGTTATTATTCAAAACATCCATAGTGTCAGCAAGATCAGACGAAGTAACAGGCCTTTTGATTACCTGTATTTGATACACATAAAAAAGTACATCCTTATTAAAAATATCATTAAAACCTAGTCCTTCAAGCTGAACTTTTACTTGCTTTATGTTATCATTGTTTAACAAACAAATATAAACTTTAGCATCAGGATACTTCTCTTTGCCCTGCTTAGGCGATAAAACTTCTAGTCTATCAACCACTGTACCCTGCTTTGCCTTATCATTATCACAAAAGCAAACAACTTTTTTTCCTAAAAAGTCCAATGTCTTTTTCCCTATCAAGCCAGCCATTTTTACACCAAATAGAATGATTGGTTTATCCGACGCTATCAGATCTTTCAATTGCTCCTGCAACACATTTTCATAACCCCTGTATTTGCTCATTTAATTATCTCTCCATTTATTCTAATTTCAGTTATTCATAACTAACTCCATTCTAAAGTTTGTTTGGTTTGTTCTGCTCGCGGTACTCTTTGGTCAAATCTATACCCACAGTAATCACAAGCAGATATAGATTTTTCATTTTTTATATATCGCCTTATTTTATTCCTAAGATCATCAATAGTAATAGTATTATCTATTAAATTTACATAACCGTTGTCATTAACATCTATCTTCCCCTGTGCTAATGTCACAACGGAATATTCACATAAATGCAACCCTCCATTATGTAAGATATCTTTTTCGATACAACATGCTTGGAACAATTTTAAATTTTCTTCATTTGTTCGATTCTTCTTTTTAGGAGGTTCAAGTGGATACCATACTGTTCCCTGTTCAGAAATATCGTACATAATATTATGTTGATCTAATTTCTGCTTTAATTCTTCCTTTTTTGTAGATAATTCTTCATAATCACTGAAATTTATATGCGTAAGCGAATTTTTAAGCATTGTGAGCATCTCATCATTAGGAACAATTCTAGCATTTGTTACAATTCTAACTAATAATATGTTAGGTAACTTATATGCATATTCGCATATTTCAATCAAATCATTTTGAGGATATAATAGAGTTTCTCCTCCTAATATCGTTAACATTGCTATAGCATCCACCGCTTTTGAAAGCCTTTCAATGGATTTTATAATTGTATTCTTGTCTAAATGTTTAGGATTTTTATAATAAGGAATAAAATATCCACAGTTTTTACAACGCATATTACATTTTTCCGTAATAAATGCTCCTATCCCCTTAAATGTTACCCGGTCTTCTTCATTGTTTAAATAATACATAGTATCAGCAAGTTGGGTAGAATTGATAGGTCTTCTAAGTACTTCCGTCTGGAATACATACATTAATACATCTTTATTATAAATATCTGCAAATCCTAAATTACTAAATTGTGCTTTCACTTGACGCATGTTTTCATTGCTAAGTAAACATAGATAAATTATTGCATCTGGATAACGTTCCTTAACTTGTTCCGGTGACAAAACTGGTATATTGGCAATAATAGTGTTTTGTTTTGTTTTATCATTATCACAAAAGCATTCTGCTTTTATATTTAAAAAGTCAAGCGCTCTTTTACACATTAATCCTGTGACCTTAACACCGAAAAGAACTACAGGTTTGGTTGTTTCCTTTAATTCAAGTAACTGTTTAAGTAATATTTTTTCATACCCCGTATATTGATTCATTATTTCGAGGCCCCTTTCATAAGCTTTTTATATCATTAATAATTTTCATTACCTCTTCATCCTCACCCCAAAACAATTCACCTAATGCTGCCATAATATACACATTAATAAAATCTTTCGTCAAATAAGATGTATATAATTTAAAATAAATACCCTCACGGTCAAGTGGACGATAGTAAAGTATACTATCTAATTGTTTATTTGCAGTAACTGGATCTCCATTATCTATAGCATCCAGTATTGATGCCTTAATCTCAGAAAAGTTATACGCATCAACATTACAATTAACTAAGTCTTTAAAAACAGTTTTGTTCTCTATAATTAATCGTTGTATATTTGTGGGAGATTTATAAAAATCCAGAAACCATTCTGGTAGATCACAACTAATTTCATCCAAAAGATGTCTGCCCCATAGATAAGTATTTCTTTTGTCAAAAATTGCAGATAACAATAAAACTAATTTGACAGAGTAATGATTCTCTAAAAGATGAGAATTTCCAACAATCAGACGTGCTAAAAAAGAATTTGATAATGTCTGTAATCCGGTAGAAGTATTAAAAATAATCTTTTCACAACCTTTTACTAACAATGAAAATATAAATTCGATATTTTCGTTGTTAATATTATACATATTAAATGTTTCATCTACTAAAATATTTTCAATAAAATTTAACTTTTCTAATACAGTCATGGCTTTATTTTTAAAGCATAATTCAAATAAATCTTTGATGTGATTGTAGTGCACACCAATTAAACACCCAATAATATCCTCTTGTTTAATTCTTAAATGTTTTGATAAATCTAATCCCATTTTAAAAAGCTTAGCCCCATCCTCTATTCTTCTAGAATCTAATATTGAACTGTGATAGTGACTATTTTCCCTGACTCTATAATAATGTAGCGCACTACTTATTGCTACAGCAGTATTTGCTCTTTTTAAAAAAGAAAGAGACATTCCTGTATCTCCACCATAAGTAATATCTTTTGACATCTCAAGTACTTCAATTTTATATTTTTCATAAAACTCCATCTTATAAAGTTTTCCCCACAATGGTCTTAGAGAACCATACAATTTTTCAAAATCTTCACTTTTAATGTAGCTTTCTTGGGATATAACAACCGATGGTGGTATACGTTGAGAATATGGTTTTTGCATACCATCGAGAAAAAAATTAGTCCCTCCAATAACTATGTCAGCTTCATGCTTTTTCGCAGCTTCATACATACACTTAACATAGTCTTTATCTAAATAATCATCACTGTCTAAAAAGGATATATATTCTCCTTTTGCACCAACACAATACTCATAAAACTCAAGAGCTGTTCCATCATCTTTCTTATGATTAATAGTATTATATAATAAAGTTATTCTACTATCTTTATCAGCGTATTCTTTGCATATTTCACCCGTTCTATCTGTTGACCCATTGTTCCTAATGATATATTCAATGTTGTATTCACTTTGATTTAAAACACTTTCAATCGTTTGAGAAATATAGTTCTCTGCATTATACGCCAATGTAAAAATTGTTACTAATGGTTTTGACATATCTTTTCCTTCCTTCCTTTTACACAGCATAAAATACAGTCCCATTGGTCATAGCCGGAAAGTCTCCATGATGCCTTAGGTAATACTTATAGTCAAGTCCAAGATCCATAATAAATTGGGGGATTTTTATTAAATCATCATTTTTATGATATACACAAATTGCAAGCTTGGGTCTATATTTTAAAATAGTCTTTTTAGCTCCTCTTAAAGCTTCTAGCTCGCTTCCTTCGATATCCATTTTAATAAAAGTAACCTTATCATCTATGATTTCATCTATAGATACAACTTCCACTTTATTATCATTATCCATGGTTTCATCTATTTTATCTCCCCCATTACCAATCTGATTATTAAAACTTATTCTTTTATTACAACTATACAAACCTTTTTTATACAAAACTATTCGTTTATCATCATTACAAACTTTCTTTTTAGTGATAGTAAGTTGGTTAAATATTTTTTCTGAAGGTTCAAAACAATATATTTTTCTATAATCTTTCACTCTGCTGATAAACTGTTGTATGGTATCACCTATATAAGCTCCTCCATCGATCAGATATTCATTATCTGATGGGTTTGTTATGTCATTGAAATATTCATCCTTGCTCTGTATTTTTTCAAAGTAAGACAAATCATTAGTTATCTTACCTTTTATAACATTAACCATAGTTTCTTTAGAATTAAGGTCAGCTAAATTTTCATAAATTTTTTCAAGCTTATCAATATTATTCAAAATAACCTTCTCAAAACTTGCAGTAAGGAAATCTATTTCGCATATACGTGTCTGTGGAATAAATTTTAAAACATAGTCTTTTATTTCACCATAAAACCTCTCTGAAGCAATTAATACATCAAAATCATTATATTTCTCCAATACTTCCTTAAATGACATTACTATAAATCCAGAAAAACTTTTCCCAATTTTATTAGAATCACTATCACAAATTGCAATAGGCTTAACATTGCACTCATTTAAAAATCTTAATACTTCAGAAGCATATCCAGCAGCACCATATATTACTATTGGTCTAGTACATTTTTGCACTTCTTTTAGTTTCAATCCTAGAATATCGTTAAAATGCACATTATTCATCTAACTATCTCCTTTGATATATCACAATTAATTTATATAGAAAATGCACAAATTCCTTTCATTCTGTTCTTGATGTTTACATAGGATCTCTTTAGTTAAGTTATTCTTAAAATGATATTAAGTAATTTGTCACCATACAATTTAAATGGGGACATTTTTCATGGCATTTACAATTTAGTAGTTACTTATTAAACTGCGTAAAACACTGTTTCATTTTCAGTTATGTCATGATGTCTAAAATAATACTTATATGGCAAATTCAGGCTCATAATATACTCTGGAATTGTTAACATATCATCTATTTTATGATAAACACATATTGCAAGTTTTGGTTTATATTTTAATATGGTTTTTTCTGCTCCCTTTAGTGCATTAAGCTCGCTTCCCTCAATGTCCATTTTTATAAAAGACACCTCGCTAGCAATTAAATCGTCAATGCTAACAACATCAATACTATTAGCTTCATAGGAATCATCTATTCTCATCGAAGAAACAGAAACCTGATTATTAAAGCCAATTTTTCCACTATAATGGTATAAACCACTTTTATATAAGTGGATACAATCATCATTGTGATATAACTCTTTTTTAGCTCTCTCTAACTGTATGAAAGAATCTTCAAACGGCTCAAATGCCCAAATTTTTTTATATTTACCATCAACAAATTTGGTATATTGTAAAAGAGTATCACCATTATAAGCGCCAGCATCGATGTAATATTCATTTTCTTCTGAGCAAGTTATCTCATTGAAATACTGATTAGGTGTAAATACTTGCTGAAAATATTCAAGATCATAAGTGTAATTGCCTTTAATAACATTTAACATTGTTTGTCTTGATCGATCATCATGTAATTTCTCGTATATAACATTTAATCTGCTCTGATTATTTTTATTTGAAATAAAGGCATTATACCCTCTTAAAAAAGCACTTCTTAAACCGCTTATTTCCATACAAACATGAATTCTATCTATGGAAATATAATTAAGAAGGTATTTTTTTACATCTGGATAATATAACTGAATAGCAATCAAGACATCAAAATCAGAAAATCTTAGCAGAACATCTTTGAAATCCATAATCTTATAGTTGTAGAAATCCATACCTATTTTAGCAGGATTGCTATCACATATAGCTATAGGAGATATCCCTAGATTTTTAAGGTGTAGTAATACAGTTTTCCCTAGAGCACCTGTCCCATAAAGTACAAGACGTCTTTCAAGTTTAGGTAGTTTTTCCAAAGTTAAGTTCTGTACAGGTAGATTTAATATTTCATCAAAATTTATTTTAAGCACTTACTTCTTCCCTCCAAAGATACGTAGTGACCCACTCTTTTTCAAAATCCTTTAAATACTCTGAATTACTAAACTCCCGCATATTGACATTTAATTCTTTTTTAATGTATTTCAAGATTTCGTAGCAGTCAATTAGTTTATATCTTGTAATCTTGTCCACCATAGAGATCATATAAGACCACTCAGAGTAGCGTACACGCTTTGCTATTGCAGGGATCTTTTCTGATAAATACCGAGTTCTTTCTTTAAAGGCGTCCAGGTATTCAGTTAACTGTTCTGGCGTAAGCTTGAAGGTTAATGCAAAACCAGAATTATTTCCCCCATGTCGTTCAAAATAGTATTTCGGTACACCTGATGATACCGTTACATCTGCTTCTGCAAATAGCTTATATAGCATATGAATATCGTCATACTTACCAGTTTCAAGATATCGCAAATTATCAAAAAGCTTCCGCTTAAATAACTTACAGGGATTTGCCGAGTTATAACGTTCACGTTTTAAAAATTCATCTACACCTGCCACTTTGTCTAAAACCTTAATATCATCAAAAACATAAAAAGGTTCAATCTTTCCATCAAAGTCATAGTAGCAACCACAAACAGAAATATCTGCATCATATTTTATTGCATTTGTATGGAGATAGGAAAACATATCCTTTTCCATATAATCATCATCATCCACAAAGCTTATATAATTACCTATGGCAGCATCAAGGCCAGCATTTCTTCCACGGCCAATGTTACTCTTTGGAATATCTACAATCCTTACTCTGGAATCATTCCTTGAATACTCTTTACAAATCTCTAAAGTATCATCTGTACTCCCGTTGTTCACAATAATGAATTCAAAATCACAATCCACTTGAGCAAGTACACTTTCGATTGAACGCTTTAAATAATTACAACGATTGTATGTTAACATGATAATACTTATTTCTGGCATAAATTTCACCTAGCCTTTCATTAGAGTTATCTTATAAATACACTGCTCCGTATCTCTTCGGTCGATTAAATCAAATCCGCTCCTTAATTCCTGCCAATGGATTACCAAACCTTCCATGGCGCATTTCCGTTTTTCCAAAGATCATCCAAATAGGCTTTATCACGAACAGTATCCATGGGACTCCAAAAACCGTGATGCTTATAGGCTGAAAGTCTGCCTGCATTGGCAATACTCTCAAGTGGTCCGTGCTCCCAAACTGAATTATCACCTTCTATATAATCAAAAACCTCAGGCTGACATACAAAAAAACCACCATTTACCCAGCCCACATCACCTTTAGGCTTTTCTTTGAACGAACTGATTCGCCCGTCAGCTTCAACGTCTATGGCACCAAAACGACCGGACGGTTGAACAGCCGTCAGCGTAACTAACGCATTATGTTCATTATGCAAATCTATCAAAGCCTGAAGATTTACATTAGATACGCCATCTCCATAGGTAAGCAAAAATGACTCATTCTCTGTATATTTCTTAATTCGTTTGATACGACCTCCAGTCTGGGTATCCAGACCTGTATCAATAATCGTAACTTTCCATGGCTCGGAAGCATTTTCGTGGATCTGCATATTTCCTCCAAAACGGAAATCAAAGGTCACATCTGAAGTATGGAGAAAGTAATTAGCAAAATACTCCTTGATTACGTTGGCTTTGTAACCGCAGCAAATAATAAAATCATTAAAACCATAATGTGAATAATATTTCATAATATGATGAAGGATAGGGTGTTCACCAATTTCAATCATAGGCTTTGGCCTAAATATCGATTCTTCACTGATTCTTGTGCCATATCCTCCGGCTAAAATTACAACCTTCAGTTTGTCCACATCCCTTCATAATCATCTCATTAAGGTTATCGGCTTTATCGACAATTTATTTAGTTTTTTCACCATAATTCTCCATGACAATTTTCTCTATTAAATAAAGACTTGGCATCAAGCCAAGTCTTTATTTCTTTCTATCGATAAACACGCCCCCATACGGAGAGGACTTTTTATTATATAGTTTTTCCACTTTTATACTGTTTCGTACATTTACCAGCTGCTTTTTTGCAGCATCAAAGACTTGTCCCATGGTCTGGCTGTTTTCCTTCTCCAGCCATTTCATCTCTTCGATGATGTCGAATATCTGAGTAACGACTTCCTTCAAAAGCTTCAAAGCATCATATTGATCGACATTCAATTCCTCAAGCGAAGTAATGCCACAGGATGATTTCAATGCATCATATTTTTCGGCAAATTCTTTATCCAATATATTAACCTTATCAATCAACTGCTGCTTTTTTTGGATCAAGTCCATTAATTTCTCGATTTGCTGTTCGCATATGAAATGGGTCTGTTTTTTTGTTAATTCGTGTAAATCCTTCATCAGGATAAGTTTGGCCTCGCTGATTTTCACTAAATATGATATATATTGATTTATATCCATGGCTCTCTACCTGCTCTTCTTGGCAATCTTCATGGCTTCCTTCCACGCATCCCGAAGCTCCGCAGCTATCTCCAACACCTCATCAAGGATTGCCGTGTCCTTCTTCACATTCGCATCTACCAGTCTCCTATACATATAGCTATACAGACTTCTCAAATTTTGAGAAATCTCATAATCCATATTCAATGTTACATTCAATTCCATAACAATGTCTTGCGCACGAACGTTGGCATGGTGAGCCTTTTCCATGTTTTTTTCTTCAATGTACAGCTTTGCCATGTTGATAAATTTGATCATGCCTTCATACAACATCAGGGTAAGTTCCTCCGGCGACGCTGTCAAGATACTATTCTGCTTATATTGTGCATATGGGTTTTTGATTGCCATACTGCTTCCCTCCATGTTTATTCTGCTTTATGATTAACTAGACAAGGACATAGAAGACAACCAAGAGGCTTGGTCATTCATCTGTTGGATTGCTGTTTCCATTTTGGCAAATCTAGCATACCAATAGTCTTCTCTATCCGTTAATAAGTCCAGTAGTGTGTCCAACCTATCATTCTTATCATTAATCTGCTTGGAAATCAAGTTGGTATATTCTGTGACACTGTTTTTAATACCGGCTTTTTCTAAAAGGGTCCCCTTAGTTCCATTGATGGAAGTGCTTCTGATATTATCCTGTAGAATGTCATTGATTTTTTGCATCAAGCCTTCTTCATTGTAGCGGTTTGTCCTGTTAGCCGTATCTGTATAGCTGTAGGAGGATGTCTTTGTGAACAGTTGGGTGATCTCATCCCCATTCTCTTCTAATGCTTTTTTCAGCTTGTCCTCATCAATAACCAGCTTTCCTTTGTCGCTATAAGAAGTAGATGTGGTAATTCCTATATCAAACAAGCGGATACTTACACCATCCACACTGGAATATAAAGCTGATCTCATGGAGTTCACAATACTGCTCAGTGTAGAATCACTTCGCAGTATACCACTTTTTGCTTTTGTCTCCCACTTCTCAATTTCACTTTCACTCATTTCTTCTTTTTCATCATCTGTCAGTGGCCCATAGTCCCTATCTCTTTCTTCTGTCAGTAAATCATTAATTTTATCGATAACTTCATTATATTTTTCTACAAAACCCTTTATCAACGCAACGGCGTCTGAGGAATCAGCAGCAACATTTAATTCAACGGGCCCTGCACTGGCAGTTTTTAGATCAAAGGTAATCCCGTTTACCGTAAAGCTGTTGGTATCCCGGACAATAGTCTGTACACCGCTTCCATCATTAAAACCCATACTGGCATCTCCACCATAATCCAACGCACCGTTCAGCCCCAAGGCTCCCATCAGATTTCCAGATACATCGTCGATATCCACCTTTTGACTACTGCCTGTATCTTTGGACTGTACGATCATTCTGTCATTCAACTGGTCATAGGACATGGTCACATTGGCATTGCTATTGCCATTTACCGTAGAGATTATGTTATTCAGAGTGGTTTCAGCCGACTTGAATTTAAAGGTTTCTCCATTGATGGTAAATTTGATATCATATCCGTCAACGTCAGGTGCCCCTGGCACCAAAGCTGTGGCAAAGTTGTCTCCAATATCCGCCAAATTACCATTCAAATTCACCTTATTCGATTGATTGACATTTTCCAAGCCTAAGGCTGCCAGACCTCCGTTTTCCATTTTACTTGAGGATAATGTAGCACTTGAGTCTGCCTTTTCAAACCGCAGTTGGCCAGTGCTGCTGTCCATACTCACGACAACATTTCCACTTCCAAATGCACTGTCCACCTTCGACTGGACAGCAGATAAAAGCGCCGTTTCAGTATAAGTTTTTTGCTCTAACGTTATAGAATAGGTTTCTGCCCCCACAGTTATATCCATCGTTTCATTGGTACCATCTATCGTCACGCCGCTAGATATATCGGTAGTAGCTAAATTCCCGGTTGCACTTGTACTTACAGTATTATCTACAGCCTTTAATACAATCGTATTGTTTTGGTTAACAGCTCGAATAGTATCGCTGCCCACAGCCGCATCCAGCTTGGCTTGCATCTCTTGTATCACAGCATCGGTGTCGGCATAGGTGCCTTCAGTCAATGCAATATCATAAGAAGTACCATCTAGGGTAACCTTGAATTTGTTATTCTGGGAAGTAAGTGTAATACCGCTGCTCAGATCTTTGCCCAATAATTCCGAATATCCTGTATTATAGGCATAGTCAAAGGACAAAATGTTGGTACTGTCAGTCGTAAAGGTCAGCTGATTCCCTACATTTCCCACAACAATTTTACTGGTTCCTGAATATGTACCATACAGAGAATCGATTTGTCCTTGAATATCCGTTACCAGTGCATTGATATCTGCCGGACTGTCACTGACAGTTATCTCCTTTGTGATACCATTAAAGGTCACATTGATTTTATTGTTATCATTGCTGCTGGTGATATTGGCAAAGGATGCAATGGTACTGCCCTGTATGCCGCCTGATATAGCAGTTCCTGTAGCCTTTGCCTTTTCTGCTAAAACGATATTGCTAAGGGTATAATTTCCCGCTATAGCTCCTGCTCCCGCTTTTGCCGTCAACACGCTGGACGTGTCAGCCCCATCAAAGGTCACTTTAAAAGCGGATAAGGTGCTTGAGGACAGCATATTCGTAGATGACTTCAGACTATTAAAATATGTATTCTGAAATTCCTGAAGCAGCGTCGTAACGCTCCTATATGCCTCCTGCTTCCATTCTAGTAACTGTATCTCTTTTTTGACATTGTCAATTCTGGTCTGCTCTGTTAATGTCAGTGCTTTGACCATTTCATCAGTATCTACACCGGTAGCCAAGCCTGTTAGTCGTAAAGTATTTCCTGAAACACTTGACATATTCTCGACCTCCTTTATACTTTCTTATCCACAAATAATCCCGTATTCTCGATCATATAGGCAACCATGTCCAGTATTTTTTCTGGAGGAATCTCTTTGACAACCTCCTGTGTTTCACTGTCTACGATTTTCACCATGATTTGCTTTGTTCCTTCGTGGATAGAAAACTTTAAGCTGGTATGGTCCATAACAACATCTTTATTTGCCTTCTCAATGGCCTTGATAAACTCTTTTTCAGTGGAAAGCCGTCCTTCACTTGCCGTTTCAACAGCTGCTGAAGCCTCAGATTCTGTTTTACCCGCGGCTGACTCCCCTTGTCTTATTGGTGTCGTATAACTCACGGCGCCAGCTCTATCGGAAACACTTCCAATACTCATATCGATACACCACCTAATTCGTTATTCTACCATTATTATCGGAAAAAACTTGAAAAACTTTAAGGCTTCTTTACATGTTCTATATTCATTTTTTATCCATGATTACAAATCATTTTTCGCCCAAATACTTAAAGGGAATAAAACTTTTGCCTTTTCTCGAACAATTCTCAGACGCTTCTGATCATTTATTCCTTCGTAATATACTGTCATCTTCTCATAATCAGAAATCTGCCGGCTGTTCTGAAGCAACCGGTCGTACAGGATACCTGCGTCCTCCAAATGGTTCCTTCTGACACAGATATCTGCCAGCAATCCTACTGCCTTGTTGTTTGATGGCTCTTTGTCCAGAATTCCCAATAATAGTTCCACCGCCGTATCTGGATATCCATGTCTATCTAACAAATCAGCCAACTGAACCTGCGCTTCTCCTGAACAATATAGAAAATATCCAGAGATATATTCAAATGTGTCGGATTCCTCTAACACGATGAGATACTCACATAGTTTTAAAAGGATTTCTTCCAACGCCGCTGTTATCCTATGCTTTCCATCCATTGGCACCTTCCTAACCAGCCCTTGGATCACCTGCCACTCTTTCTTGCTGACATTGAATAAGCCTCTACATTTCTCCAGTAGTGCCTCGTCCTGCAGCAGGATAGACAGGAGTATCACATCCAATCCATTGTCACCGGGTATCTCCTCAAGATGCTTCCATTCCTCCCTCGCAGCCTCGTATTGTTGGTCATACTGCAGCGCTACAGCTCGAAAATCTGCCCGCATATCCTCTACATGCTGTCCCATATATCGATTAAGCAAAGCATGTCGAAGCTCATATAGTGCATATAGAAACGTCTTTAAATTCTCCATGATGTTTAGGGGATATACCCGGGCTACATGCTCAACGATTTCCTCCTGTGGAATATGGGTCTTGATCATAATGTTTAGGTATAGGACTAGTGCTGGAATATATTCCTTATTTTGCTGGATGGCTTGGAAGGCATAATCATAGGCCTCATCATATCTTTTTTGCTTATTGTACGTTACTGCCAGTTGATAATTCGCCAAATAGCTGCCTGCACCTACTTCTGTGATCAGCTCTAATTGGCTGTCTCCTATTTCTATACATTTTTGAAACGCCCACTGGGCATCTTGGAAATACTCCTGCTCTTGAAACAGTCTCCCCATCACAAAATATAAGCCTGTACTGTTTGGAAAAACATTAATGGCATCTTTTAATAATCGAATCCCTTCCTCGTGTTTTTTCAATCCTTGTAGACACATTCCCATATTTTTCAGCATAAAGGGTACATAGGTCCTGTTATTATTTAATGAATAGGCTTTTTTATATACCGCCAAAGCTTTTTCATACTCTTCCTTTTGAAATAATGCATTTCCGAAGAAATAGAGATTTTCAGCGGTAGGATTCTCTTCCGCCTCCTTCTGTATGATGTCATAATTTCTTTCCCTTTTCTTCTTTTCTTGCAGTACCTCAGGTAAGTATCCCGTATGGTGGATGATCAGCTCCGCATCATATCTGGGGAAATCAATCCCTAAATTTTCATGAACTAAATGTTCATGGAGCTTTCCTTGAAAGGAAATTCCGCTTTTCCGTTTAAATAGTCTAGGGTTTTTATGATAAATGATCTGATTTTGTGCCTGATAATTTTTTATGGTAATACTATAGCACTCCTTATCAAATGATAAGATTTTTTGCATGTCGATATCCTGATCCAAGTATTCATCTGCATCCATGACCAAAATATAATCCTTTGTTGCATGGCGAATGGATTCATTTCTAGCAGCAGCAAAATCATTGATCCATTCAAAATAAAATGTTTTTGCTCCATATTTTTCAGCGATCTTCACCGTACGATCCGTAGACCCTGTATCCACCACGATGATTTCATCCACTTTCCCTTGTACGCTTTGAAGGCACTTTTCAAGGTGTTTCTCTTCATTTTTCACAATCATACACAAAGAAACCGTATACTTATTCATCTTTTTCTCCTTCTATCGCTGTCTGTTTTATCCTCGTTATCTTTATCGACAAAAAACAGTATATACTTTAACCTTCGTAATGGCTGATAGCAAAGATAAAAATAATGCTTTAAGGGCACACTACGCCTTTAAAATAATATTTAATTTTTGCGGAACGACGAGGGCATCGTTCCCTACAGAAGAAAACACATTCTATTATAGAAGCGTAAATATATCGAAAGGTTTGACAGAATGACTGTAAAGAGAATTGAAAAACCTGACACCTATGGTTATAGGTATCAGGTTAAGATAGCGTATGTATTAAAGATTTTAATTGGCTAGTATGGCCTGTACGATGGTGGTTAAGTCCGTATTTTCCACATTTCCATTGGCGTCCACATCCGGTTCGTAAGTACCCCATCCTGCAACATCGGAGCCGAATAAATGACCGGCAATTGCCAGATCTCCTAGACTGAACCTGCCGTCATGGTTGACATCGCCCAGATTCTGCTTGGTAACGGTAAAGGTTTTACCACTGCATAGAGCTTCAAATTCATTACCGTCTCCATCCGCCACAAGACCTGTGGATACATTAATTTGCCCGGCTCCATCCACGTTCTTGGCTTTAAAGGTTAATCGCAGTATTTGCTGCTTGCCATTCAGTCCGTTGGTCGCTCCTTTACTGGCAACGATATATCGTGCAGTTCCCGGTGTTGTATCTTCCTTATAATAAATCTCCAGCGCCGTTGGATCAACGGGCCCTGCTTCTATATATTCAAACAGAGTAGTATCATATTGGATATAGAGGTCTTCTGCATAAATATTATTGGCATTGTTAATGACAATATCTGCAGTAAATATAGCACCTCCATCGATTTGATAATCTGCGGCTTCAATATCAAGGTTCAAGGATGGCGTGGATATTTGAACAGAAGCTTCATTGGAATTTTCACTTTCTCCACTTCCATTAACGGCCGTCACCACATAGTAATAGGTAGTCCCGCCGGTAACATTCGTATCTGTATAGGTGGTAGTATATACGGCTTCCGCTACAGTGGTATAGGGTCCTCCTGAGGTTATAGCTCTTTTCACGTTGTAGCCTTCGGCACCTGTCACTGCATCCCAAGCAAGGTCAGCTCCGGCGCTTCCTTCTGTAGCTGTAAGATTTGTCGGTGCTTCCGTGACAGTTGATACAGTTTCCATCATTTCCATTTCTGCAATTGAATAATAAGTAGCGCCATTATTCGCCGTCATGTTTATTCTGTATATTTTGTATTGACTATTATTGGTAAAGGTATATTCTCTCTTTTCTCCGCTTTCCCAATTAATTTCTTCTGATCTAGTGTCTAAAATAATCCAATTTGTACCATCGTTACTGCCTTCAAATGTCCAATTCTTAGGTGCAGAGTTAAGTCCTGTCCCACTTCTAGCTATTAAAGTATATTTTGTTATTGTTTTTACTGTATCAAACTCGTAACTCAGCCAAGCTGATGTTATACCAGAATTTGAACCCCATCTGTCATTACTATAATCAGTACTCCTGTTGAATGCACGAAATGGTGGAGCAACTGAGTGAGTATCACTTGCACTTGCGATTCCACTCGGTGTAGTATTGCTAGTCATTTGAGGTATTAAATTTTCCGTATACTGCTCTGCCGCATAGCCTATCACACTCACACTGGCTGCACAAAGGAGCAGCAGCATTAGAACCAACAGCTTTCCTGTAAATTTCATCTTTGTTCCCTTCATCTCATCAATCCTCTCTTATAATGTTTTCAACGTACACCATTTATTATATAGTACAAATTATTACAAATATAGGTCATCTTTCCGACATATATCGTCACATTGCGACAATCAGGAACAAAGCGGGCGACGAGGGCGTCTGCTCCTACAATTATGTTATCCACAGAAATTTTTCATAAGCTATTTATTAAAGCAAAAAAGAGATACCCATAGGATATCTCTTCTTCTTTTGATTGAATTATTGTAATAACTGAAGTACAGACTGAGGACTTTGGTTTGCTTGTGCAAGCATTGCCGTAGCAGCCTGTGTAAGAATATTGTTCTTTGTATAAGTGGACATTTCCTTCGCCATGTCTACATCACGAACACGAGACTCTGCAGCTGTCAGGTTTTCAGTAGTTGTAGACAGGTTATTTACTGTATGCTCTAGACGGTTTTGTAATGCACCCAGTGTAGATCTGGCACTAGATACATTGTCAATTTCTGTGGTCGTATCATCAAGCGTTGTAGCATCAAGTGTAGAGATATTTGTACTCATGGCAATAGTTAAAAGATCTGTTGATGCTTCATTGATTTGAATGGTTTTGCTTAGTGAACCATTTAACAAGGTAATGCCGTTGAATTTAGTGTTTGCTCCAATATTCTGTATCTCTGCTGTAAGGGCAGCGATTTCTGCTGTCATGTTTGCTTGGTCTGTTGTATTGTATGTACCGTTGTTATATTGTGTATAAAGCTCTTTGATACGAACTAGCATATCGGATACTTCATTCAACGCACCCTCTGCTGTTTGAACCATAGAGATACCATCCTGTGCATTTCTAGTGGCCTGCTCCATGGAACGGATTTGACCTCTCATTTTTTCAGAGATGGACAGTCCTGCTGCATCATCAGCTGCTCTGTTGATTCTTAAGCCTGATGATAATTTCTCCATGCTTTTGCCTGCGTTAAGGGTGTTTGCTGATAATTGACGATGAGTATTCAACGCCGTTAAGTTGTGGTTAATTCTCATGATTCATTCCTCCTTGAATTTTTATTTGGCATCCTTGCCAATGATATTTTTTGAAAAGGCTGCTTCCTCGGCCGAGAAAAGCTGTATTTTCTTCTTACGCTATTGTTATCGGACAAACTGTTTTTTTACTTTAGGGGTTTTTGATCATTTTTTAAAATTTTTTTCATTTTTCCCAGATCAGGGGTCACAAGGAACGCCCGCTGATTCTCCGCCTGTATCTCTAGGTAGACTTCCTTTCGGAGTATTTCGATATCCCTGGGCGCCTTGATGCCCAGCTTCACCTTTCCTTCCGTGATTTCCAAAACTTGAATCTCGATTTGTCCGTCGATCATCATACTTTCATCGACTTTTCGTGACAATACCAGCATGACAATCCCTCCTACCCTTCGGCTTTTTCCCGGGCAAAATAATATCTCATGGGATACCGGTCATCGGAGAGCACCAGCTGTTTGCCCAGTTTTTTGTTGATATTGATGAGAACAGGCGCCTTTAGATTCGTCCTCATTTCCTCTATGTTTTCCGGTATGGTGACAATGGACAGGATCAGTATATCTCCATGGTCTTCTATCTTCAGCTTCTCCACGATGTACTCCGGTATTTCAAAGTCATAATTCTCCATAACCAAAAAAGGGTTGATTACCACAAAGGTTATCTCCGGGTTGTCCACACACTGAAGCCAGTGAAAATGATTTTCCGGATCAGGATTTTTGATGATAGCATACTTTTTAAATGCTTCGAAACCCGGTATTCCTTCTGGAAAATCCAGTATGGTGTCCTCTTGAATCTCAATCTCTCCAAAATGTCTTGTCTGAATAAGCAATTTTCTTCACCCCTTCTGACAGATTGCCTGAACATCGTTATATAAAAGCTTCACCACTTATTCAAGCGGTGGTATCCAGTTGATTTCCTACATATTCAATATTCAGGCTGTTTTTTTGTTTTAGGTAAATGTCTACGTTCCCCGGGATATAATTACCCACGGGCTTATTTACCTGTACGTTGACATCTACCGCTCCTTCTACTACTTGAATATCTACAGTCCCTCCCATAAAATCGATCTTAGGTCTGCTTTTAGGCATTGATACAAGCGTCAGCTGGGCTTTGTCTTCAAACATACTCTCTTTTGCCTGTTTGGCAATGACGTTTATACCTGTATCGATCTGCATCATTTCATTTCCCTGTCTTACGATTTTTGCCAATCCTTTTTGAAAGCCTTTTTTGCTGACGCCCACCCGTTCCTTCATAAAGTCATCTATACCCTTCAATCCAGCCTCTGAAAAGCATTGGGATTGGTCAATCTGCACCTTAATCTGTTCAGAACGGATCTCTAAACTAGGTTTCTGAATCTGGATATCCATATCCGCCGCCGGCTGCTTCATTTCAAGCTTTCCCCAATTTGTTTTGACGCCGATCAAAGCAGGTGTACTGCTAATGCGCAGATCCATAAGGTCACCCCCATTTTGTTCGCTATATCATAACTACCTCATGAAATCTACGAGGCTTTTCTGTATGACACTTGAAGTAACGGACAGCGAAGCATTATATACATTTTGATACATCTGAAACTGCATGATGGTCTCCGCATAGTCGGCATCCTCGTTTTTAGACAACAGCTCTGTATAGCCCACGACGTCATCAGCAATCCGATTGACTGTCAGTTCTACCCGATTCACCTTGGCACCAATTTCTGTCCAAGCAGCCAATACATTGTCAAGGTGGTTATTGAGCCTATCAAGGGAATTTCCGATCCTGGCATCATCATCTACATCCAATGCGTCGCTCAATTCTTCAAAAACAGCAATCAACTGGCTTTTTTCTCCGGTGCCTGCAGCAGTAACATCAACCGTATCGATGGTGGTATAAGGCGGTGCTGTCTCTCCGGTTCTTCCAAATATTTGGTATCCTAATACATTAATGCTAATATTTTCATTGACACCAACTGAGTACATTTTAGGCTCGTCAGTTGAATCAATAATGTAATTTCCATTGCTATCCAGCAATTTTTGATCTGTTTTATACCCTGAGAAGATATTTTTTCCCATATAGGTGGTATTGGCGATCTGAATCAACTGCTCCTTTAATTGGTCGATTTCAGCCTTCATACTAGTCCTGTCCTCTGCCGAGTAGGTACCATTTGCTGCCTGGGTGGTCAATTCCTTTGCCCTTAATATGATATCTTCAACATTACTCACTGCAGTTTCCGTGATCTCCATCCAAGAAAGGGCATCTTCCGTATTACTTTTATATTGTTCCAGCTTTGAAAGGGTAGTATTCAAGGTCAGACTTTTGGACACACCGATGGGATCATCAGATGGCTTGGAAAACTCCTTTCCCGTCGCAATTTTTTTCTGGTACTTATCTAAATTTTGAAGATTTTTATTTAAAGATTGGAGCATGGAGCTGTTCATCATCGTAGTGGTTATTCTCAAGGTTTTTTCCTCCTTTTGATAAAGAGAACTGAAAGTAATACCCCTTTAGCTTTTTCCTTTACCTTATTTATTATAATCCTACCCGGCCCATACCATTGATAATTTTATCCAACATCTCATCTACAGTAGTAATCATCCTTGCAGATGCGTTGTAAGAATGCTGATATTTAACCATATTGGCCATTTCCTCATCTAGCGATACCCCGGATATAGACTGTCTATTACTGTCGACTTGATTAACTAACACTTGCTGATTGTCTGTCATTCGGGTAGCTTCCTGGGAATCTACGCCGAGATTGGAAACAAGCGATTTGAAGAAATCATCCGGGCTACCCCAAGTAAACATTGCCACATCATCTCTAATTTCGCTCAGCTTCAGGGCGTTGCTTCCATCTCCAGGTAGACCGCTGGTACCCGTACCGTCATCCGTTAATGCAGCAGCAATTTTATTTAAGTCGTTCTCAATATCAGATGATATGCTAATACTACCTGCAGAAACAATATCAACTTCATACCATGTACCTGCATCATCTTTAAATATTGTTTTTCCTGAGTAACTTTGTTCATAATTCCTTATCTTATCTTCATCTGAGGCTCCAACCAATGGATTAGGCGGTGGTGAAATCATGGTTGTAGGCTCATCAAAAAAGTTAATTCCTGTTCCTGCACCTGAAAGACCATAGCCTTGGCTATGCTGTATATTAAATCTGGCTGCAAAGACAGTAGCAAAGTGATTTAACCGGTCCATATAATATGGTATCCCTTTTTCACTCCCCGACATGTTGTCCCTCATATCCAAAAGGCCTCGTAATTGCCCTGATTTACAATCGAAAGAAGCACCGTTTTCCCATTTTACTTCCAAAAGTCCTATATTGTCCACATAATTATTTTTTGTGTCCCGCTTTTCGACCGTCAATTTTTTATAGCTATAATGAGATACAAGACTCGTTCCATTGATAGCAATACTAAACTTACCATCACTTCCTTCGTTAACTTCAATGTCTACTAGTTCTGATAGTTGGTCTACCAATAGATTCCTTTGATCTCGTAAATCGTTGGCATGACTTCCATCCAGTTCGGATTGGAAAATTTGTTTATTTAGATTTGCAATCTGTTCAGCATATCCATTGATTTGATCTACAACTGTTCTTACTTCAAAATCCATATTTTCCTGCATGTCCTGAAGTTGGCCATACATATGATTTAATGTGCTTGTTAAGGCAATCCCTCTTTCTCTTACCAGTGCCCGCGTAGTAAGATTGTCAGGATTTTTGCTTAATTCTTGCATTGCAGAAAAAAAATCATCCATAACTTGGCGAATACCACTATCGGATGGTTCATTTATAATCGCTTCAATTTGCTGCAGGGACTCTGATCTTGTGCTCCACTCTCCAAAAGTTGTATTTTCTTGGCGATATTTATAATCCAGAAATTTATCTCTAAGCTGTACAATACTGTCCGTATCTACACCGGTACCTAGCATTCCCTGTCCCCCCGGAAGACTCAAAGGCATAGATTGGGTTACATTCAGCCTTTGTCTGGAATAGCCCGGTGTATTAGCATTGGAAATATTGTGTCCAGCTACGTTTAATGCTCGTTGGCTTGCAAAAAGACCTGAAGTAGCTACACTAAGACCAAAGAAAGTTGAACTCATTTTTATCCCACCTCATTTTTTCTACTAGCTACTAGTTTCTAAAACGCGCACAGGACGCTGCGTAGCAAGTAATCGATTTTATACTTTTGCATCAAATACATAAGTACTTTCTGCAGGTTTCTTCTCATCTGCCTTATTACCATAGGTACTGCCTTTTGGCTCCTTATTGATGCTAGTGACTAAATTCAAGTTAAAGTCAATATATTCTAATGATTGCTTTAGCAATTTGCTGTTGATTTCATTCACATTTCGTATTTCATCCAAAAGGACGGTCAGCTTTTCTTTTAGCTCCAACACTTTTTCCTTCGCTGTGTCCTCCAAATAATTTGCCAGTTCTGTAATATTCTCCACCCGCTGTACTTGTTTTTCGTACAAAACATTACCGACAATTGCTGTTCTGATTTGATCAATTTTTCCTAGACCGATAATCATGTTTTGTTCTATCTTGGTGATATTATCCAGTTCCTTGACATTGCCCTCAATGATCGTCGTTTTTTTCTTCTTGGCAAGCTCCAGGTATTCTTGATACATTTCATATTCACGGGTTAAGGCTATTAAAAGCTGCTCTGTAGACTTTGTCATCTTTATCCCTCCAAAGATAAGTTGAAGGCACGTACCATACCTTCAACACTCTACCACTATACCTTCTTATCAAACATGCTTTCCACAACTTCTTCAGCAGATGGATTATAGTTACCTGACTGAATGTTCTTGCTGATTTCCTCCACTTTTTCGCTTCTTACACTAGGAAGTTTTTTGTATGCGCTCATAGCAATCTGATATTCTTTGGCGAATTCAGATATCTCCACCTTATCTTTTTCTTGAACAACCTTATCTGTCTTACCTACACCTTTTACGGTTTTATTGTAAATACCCATAGCTTTTTGAATACTTGGATTTGCATTGATTTTCATAATAAATTACCTCCATATCACCGATCATTCTATCCCTATTATCGGCAAACATGGAGGCAAAGTTTACATCTTTTACGAAAATATCATTTTCTTTTTTTCATATCTGTAATATACATTTTGTCTTTATCCGTTTTTGTGGACTTCGGTGCTGCCGATTGGTTGAGACCTTTCTTAAATTCCACTTCCATTTCCCTAGCACACGCATCACAAAATCTACCTGTGGTAATTCCTTTGCCGCATCGTTCGCAGCCAAGAACCAGCGTGCTTCCATCACCTACAATTTCCAGTTTCCCTTCCCGTAGGTAACGAAGAATCTTATCTTCATCTACGCCTGTTTCTTCTGCCACTTCCGTTATGGTTGCCCTTGGATGATCATATACATATTCCTTTACGATACGAAAGGCATCTTCATCTTTTTGTCTGCATCTCGGACATACTCTGCTAAAACCCTCATAGCTGAATATTTTTCCGCATTCTTTGCAATTCCTTATATCTGCCATTATTTATCCTCCTCACCATCTTTTTTCAAACACATACTTATTGCTCTAATGTCTAAGTCACATGATGCTATTGGTTTATCGTTGATCGTTGATCGTGTATTCTTGGACATGGGGACAGACCCTCAGTCCTGCCAAAAGCAGGCATGACAGCAGGTACAGTCCCCAAGTCCCACGTTAAGCTCTAACTGCTTACGAATTTTTCCCGATTGCTAGCGTTGATACGAGAATTTCCTTTGGTTTTCCCTTCCGCAGCTCCTTACTGCAGCTGTTTAGGGTACTGCCTGTAGTATATATATCGTCAATCAGCAGGATTCTTTTATTGTAAATTGCTGCTGGTTCTATAAGTTGAAAGGCATTTTTGAGATTATCTTTGCGTTCATCTCTGCTTAATGCACTCTGTGACTGGGTCTCTTTAACTCGTTTCAAAACCTTATGATACACAGGAATACCTGTAAATTTGCTAATATACTGTGCCAATAACTTAGCTTGATTAAATCCACGTATTTTCTCTTTTTTTCTATGTAATGGAACTGGGATTATCCCGTCAATATCCGTCCATCCAGCCTTCTTCAGTTGATCTGTCATAATCTGTGCCAAGGAATAGGACAAATATCTGTCTCCACCGTATTTGAAACGATAAATCAACTTTTTCATGTTTTCATCATACAGAACACAGGAAAGTCCCCGATCAAAATGATAGCTGCTGCGGATGCAGTCATGACATTGATCTGGAAGGTACAACAGCTCCAATGGCTTGCCGCATTGAGAACAGGCTTTTCCATGGATAAACCCGATCTCCCCTCTGCATTCGTCACAAAGGGAATATTCCTCTGTCTTCTGGATAGCCTCCCCACATAGCATACAGAAAATGTTTCGGGGATATACAAAATCCAGCAGTCCTTCCATAAGTTCCGATAGTATTTTTTCTGATCTCATTTGCAAAACCTCACCATGAGATTTGTCGAACTTGATATTATTTTATCATAATTGTGGAAAAATTCATACCTTGCATTTTTATTAGAGGGGATAGAGTCATCCGCTCTACAAGCGGAACGCCACTGAAAAAAATAGCTCATCGTCCAGACAACACATGGGGACAGGGCCTCAGTCCGGTAAAAAACGCACCGGACAGTGGACTAGTCCCCAAGTCTTGCCCCTTCTGCTCAAATAGCTTGAATTTTTCAGTGACCTTCACAGGGGCGTTCCCCATAATAACAAGGGACGGTTTTCCGTCATACGAAAGACAAATATGACAGAAGACCGTCCCGAATCATAAAATTTATATCGTTTTACGGGTCGACGAGGACATCGACCCCTACAAAAATCAATTATTTTTAGAAGTAAGCTCCAACATTCAACCTACAACCTTCAACTTTTTTTACACACACAATGTCTTTGATAAGAAATCAACCAGTGGCAGCGGATCAACATATCTGTTCTTCTCTTTGCTTCGAAATATCTTTCGACCATAATATTGGTTCATCGTTCCGATGATGGAAGATGCTGCGATCTCGCGGTCAATATCCTGTCTGACCTCTCCACGGTTAATACCGTCCTCCACCAATCGTTCAAATGATTTGTAGGCTGCTTCCTTTTGTTCCATAATCCAACACTTCATTTCCTTAGAGATAAGGTCCGATTGATTCATAATCATTTGAGCCATATCGATGTGCTGGCTGACAAATTTCACATGATTTTCTGCAATCATCAGCAATTTATCTTTAAACCCCTGATCCTTCGATATAATCAAGTCTATACTCTCATCATATCTTTTCATCATAAATTTAATCATTTCCTGGAACAACTCCTGCTTGCTGGAAAAGTACTGGTATACTGTACCTTTTCCTATACCCGCCGCCATGGCAATATCGTCGATTTTTGCTTTGTGGAATCCTTCCTTTGAAAATATCTTAATGGCAGCCTGCAGGATTTCCATTCTTTTTTCCCCAGCCATATTCCAATCCACTCCTTTACAGATTTACGCCTTTAAAATGGTATTTAGTCCTGCGGGACGGCACAGAGACCGTCCCCTACAAAAGAAAATACATTCTGTTCTGAGAGCGTAGATCTTTAAGCTTGCACCGTTTTTCTTTTGAATATTTTCCTTTTGATCAAACCGGCAAGATCATCAAACAGCGTATAGATTACTGGAATAAATACTAGGGTTAGTAATGTAGACAATGTCAATCCGCCAATAACAACGGTTGCCATAGGTGCCTGGGCTTCTGCGCCATCTCCGATACCTAACGCCAGCGGCAGCAAACCTAGTACCGTAGTCAATGTGGTCATCAGAATAGGTCTTAATCTGATTGGACCAGCGTTGATGATGGCTTCTTTCCGCTCTTCTCCTGATGCTCTTCTTGTATTGATATAATCAATGAGTACGATGGCGTTGTTTACTACAATACCTGCCAGCATGATGACACCGATGAAGGCCGGCACACTAAGGGCCCTTCGTGTAAGAAACAAGCCCAACGCTCCACCGGCAAATGCCAAGGGAACAGACAGCATAATGGTAAATGGATGCAGCAGTGATTCAAACTGCGAAGCAAGGATCATATATACGATCACCACAGCCAGTATCAATGCCATGGATAAATCCTTGAATGCATCCACCATCTCTTTGTTTTCGCCGCCCAATTCGTAGCTATAGCTTTCCGGCATATCGTAATCAGCCAGCTTACTTTCGATATCTGCTGTAACACTGCGCAAGTCTCTACCGATAATTTGGCTGGTTACGTTGATGGTTCGAACTTGGCCATCTCGATTAATGGTAATCGGTCCTTTATCGATGGATATTTCTGCAATTTGATTTAATGGTACATTGACCCCTGCAGGAGATTGAATCAATATCTGACTCAAATTAGAGATACTTTCCTCATACATGGGGTCCCCTTTAATAACCACATCAATTTCTTCTCCATTGAACTTGTATTGTGTCGCCGTTTGACCTGCGATGGTACCTTTAACAGAGGATGCGATTTGCGCTGCTGTCAGTCCATATTGAGATGCATTTCGTCGATTCACCTTGATCTGTACTTCAGGGATGCCTTCTTCCAGACTGCTTTTTACCTCTCTGGTCCCTTCCACAGATTCCACAACACTCTTGATATCCTCACCTATCTTTTTTAACACATCAAGGTCATCTCCCTTAATGGTTATATTAACAGGTGTTCCGCCTCCCATATTCATGGACTGGGCAGATACACTGACATTGATCTCTGCGCCGGGTATATCTTTAATCAAGCTCCTTACTTCATCGGCAACTTCATAAACCGATCGCTCCCTTTCCTTCAGCCCCTTCAGCATGACATTAACAGACCCTCTATTGGTTCCGGTACTACCGAACCGGTTTCCGGAAGAACCCACATTGGAAAACACAGTATCAATTTCAGCAATGCCTTCTATCATTTCCTCGATTTCCAATACGATTTCGCTTGTATCCTTCAACTCAGCGCCGTTTGGCAAGGTTATATCGATAGAAAACTGTCCTTCATCCATGGATGGAAAGAATTCTGCCCCAACCGCTGCAATAGAAGCCATACTTACAACAAATATAAGAAATGCAGCAATCACAGTTGTTTTTCTATGGCCCAGCGCCCAATGCAGCAGGCTTTTATATATGTTTTCTATGCGCTTTAGCGCTTTATCGAAACTGTCATACAGCATATCAAAAAATCTGAATCTGCCATGATGTTCTTTCCCCTGCATTTCGTCTACTTTAAGAATCTTAGAAGAAAGCATGGGGATCAGTGTAAGGGATACCACCAAAGAGGCCCCCAAGGACATAGACACCGTCAATGCCAGCTCTTTAAATATGGTGGAGGTTATCCCCTCAACGAACACTATAGGCAGGAATACTGCAACCGTTGTGAGGGTAGAAGCAGTAACGGCCATGCCCACTTCCTGCGCCCCTTTGACGGCTGCCTCCATCCTGGAGTATCCATTTTGTCTGAATCGGTAAATATTTTCTAAAACAACAATGGCATTATCCACCAGCATACCGACCCCTAAAGCAAGGCCTCCAAGGGTCATCAGATTCAATGTGATGCCATTGAAATAAATGAGTATAAAGGTTGCAATAACAGATACCGGTATGGCAGTACCGATGATAAATGTGGTCCTTATATTTCGTAAGAATAAATACAGAATCACGATTGCCAAAGCCGCCCCTGCCAGGGCACTGTTGGTTACATTTTTAATAGAATCTTTAATATACGTAGATTGATCCATGGCTACGGATATTTGTATGTTGGGAAATTCCTTTTTCAGTTTTTCGATTTCTTCATGGACCGTATCGGCTACTGCCACGGTATTGGTCCCCGACTGTTTCTGTATGGAAACATTAATACTTCTCTTACCGTTGGTCTTGGATATAGCCGTAACATCCTTATAATTCATTTTTACTTCGGCAATGTTGTCAAGATAAATATTCCCGCCGCCGGGCAGTGAAATGGGCAAGTTCTTGATCTCATCCAAGCTTTTAAACTCTCCCATGGTTCGAATGGTCAGCTTTTGAGGTCCTTTACTGACTTCACCCCCGGGCTGGTTTAGATTTTCTGCCCTTAGCATCTGCGCCAGCTGATCGATGGTCAGGCCGTAGCCCTTCAGTCTTTCTTGGTTGACCACGATTTCGACCTGATTGACATATCCGCCGGTTACATTGACAGATGCTACACCGGATAGTCTTTCCAATCTAGGTTGTATGGTATCTTCCGCAATCGTCTGCAGCTTTGCCAGATCTTCACCGTTGGTAATGGCCAGCTGAATGATAGGCTGGGCGTTGGGGTCTATCTTGATCACCATTGGATCACTGGCGTCCTCCGGTAGAGCACCCTTAACCATATCTACTTTTTCACGCATTTCTAGAGATGCAAACTCCATATCTGTACCGAAATTAAACTCCGCAATAACAAGAGAGCTTCCTTCTGAGGAAATAGAGCTTACATTTTTGATCTCTCCTACCGTCGCCACGGCTCCTTCGATAGGCCTTGTAATCAGTTCTTCGATTTCTTGAGACCCTACACCGGAATAGGATGTTGATACGATGGCCACCGGCACTTCAATCTGTGGTAATAAATCGATCGGTAACTTTGATAAAGAAACTGATCCAAGTATAATGACAATGAGTGTGAACATGATTACCGTTACAGGTCTTTTTACTGACAAACTCGACAGATTCATTATTTACCACCTCTAACTACTTTAACTTTCGAGTCGTTTTCTACATAATGCTGACCCTTCACTAAAACCTGCTCTCCTTCTTTTAGTCCGCTTACGATCTCTACGTATGAACCTGTATCCAAGCCTATCTTTACTTCTTTTTCTATGGCCCTGTCTCCTTCAACCACATAAACATAACTCTTGTTATCCGTATCTAATACTGCTTCACTCTTCACAGCCAAAACATTCTCTTTCGTATCCGTTTTTAAGTGTACCTTTGCAAACATACCGGATTTGAGAAGCTGATCTTTATTTTCAATATGAATTTGAATAGGATATAACTGGGTTTTATCATCAGAAGCGGGACTGATGGTATCAATCTTTCCTGTAAAGCTTTCCTCTGAAGCGGAAGGTATCTCGATTTTGACTTCCTGTCCCATAGCTAACGCACTGATCAGGTTTTCCGGCACATCTATTTTCACATACAGCTTGCTCAGATCTACGACCACCACCGCGGACTGCGCTGTGGATGCCATTTCTCCCACTTCTACATTGACCACGGATACAACACCATCAATAGGAGACGTAACCGCTGTATTATTCAGGCTGTCTACCGCCTGCCGGTAAGCCAGCTGTGCCTGCTCGTACTGTACCTTTACAGCTTCTAAAGGCTTATCTGAAGCACTTAGCTGTGCTTGCTCGTATTGATTGAGGGGTACAGCTCCTTGCTCATACAATTGTTTTGTACGTTCAAGATTCGCCTTCGCGTTATCGATCTGTTCCTTTGTTTTTTCATAGTTTACGCTAGCAGCTTCCATGGACAGTTTGGTCTGGTCCACCTGTTTTAGAGCATCTTCTTGATCCACTGTAAAAAGTGCCATGCCTTTTTTCACCGGTGTTCCTACTTTTACATTCACCTGTGCTACTTTTCCCGGTACCTTCGGCACAATCATAATCTCTTGATTAGGCTGCACCTTCCCACTAAATGTGGTTTCATTGGATATAGTCTGGGCTTTGACCGTTTCCACTTCCACAGGGGTGTATTTTTCTTGTTCTACCGTACTACCATCGGCTTTCGATGGGTCTTTGCCTGCACAGCCCGATAAAGTACCTAATAGGATTGCTGTCACGGTTAAAACCAAAAATATTTTTCTCCTCATCTCGCACCCTCCATATTACCGTTTGGTAAGACATGGGGACCAGTCCCCATGTCTTATTATCTTTTACACATCTTCACTTGCAAGTCCTGCAGGACGGCACGGAGACCGTCCCCTACATTAATTGATGGGTATAGCCACGTAGGGGCAGGTTTCCATGCCCGCCCGTTATACTTCGTTTTCCCTTCGGTCCTTCGCTTCGCTGCGGAAACGCTCGAACTGTCCCCATGGCTCCGCTATCCTCATGTCTTGTCTCTTTGCCTTGTCTCAAGCGGAATGACACGGGGGCCGTTCCCTACAGAACTGACTGGTCAGTCAGTTTTTATTATACTGTCCATATGTTGAGAAGTCAATGATGTTAACGAAGATTTAATATGTGAGAATCTCTATTGATTTTGTTCTGGCTCAAACATAACAATATCCTCATCAAAAAAACGCTTCAATCTGGTCAATAAGCCGGAATTTCGATGTATGGTTCTATTGTTATCGATCATGGTCTTTAAACTGCTCTCCATCCCCACCAGTACCGTCAGCCTCTTTGCCCTGGTGACAGCTGTATATAGAAGATTCCTGGTCAGCAGCATGGGTGGTCCCCAGCATACCGGCATGACTACCACAGGGAATTCAGACCCCTGGCTTTTGTGGATGGTAATACAGTAAGCAAGCTCCAATTCCTCCAGCTGTCCAAAATCATATTTCACCAGTTTGTCTTCATCAAACAACACGGTCATTTCTCTTTCTTCGTTATCTATATGATAAATGAAGCCCATATCTCCATTGAAGACCCCTTCTCCATCACCTAGGCCATCTACTTTCTTCCACTTGAGATTATAATTGTTCTTCATCTGCATAACTTTGTCCCCTACCCGAAAGGTTTTTTCTTTCATGTCCTTTTCCTCTTTGGATGGACTTTGAGGATTCAAAATCCTCTGCAGTTCATTATTCAGATGGTACATCCCCACCTGCCCTTTTTTCATGGGTGTCAGTACCTGGATATCCCGAACAGGGTCAAAGCCGTTATATTTGGGCAGCCGTTCCTTACAGAGTTCTTTGATAGTCGTTAAAATACTGTCTTGATTCTTTCTAGTGATGAAATAAAAGTCTTTATCCTTTCGGTTGATATAAGGATACTCACCTTTATTGATTCTATGGGCATTGACGATGATCATACTCTCCTGAGCCTGTCTAAAGATTTTATCCAGTTTGACAACTTTAATGATTTTGCTGTCTATGATATCCCGTAAAACATTTCCAGCCCCCACAGAAGGCAGCTGATCCACATCGCCCACCAAGATCAAACGGGTACCCGGCATAATTGCCTGCAGCAGTCCTCTCATCAGCATGATATCTACCATGGACATCTCATCGATGATAACCACATCTGCTGCCAAAGGTTCTTCTTCCCCTTTCATAAAGCTCATCATTGATTCATCTTCTACAAAAGAGTACTCCAGCAGTCTGTGAATGGTTTTAGCTTCTCTTCCCGTGGCTTCGCTCATTCTCTTTGCAGCTCTGCCGGTAGGTGCCGCCAATGCAATGGTTAAATTTTGCTTCTCGAACATTCGAATCATACTGTTGATGGTGGTGGTCTTTCCAGTTCCCGGTCCTCCCGTTACCACGAGAACACCGTTCATCAATGCTTCTTTGATGGCATCTTTTTGATTGTCCGCCAGCACAACTTGTTCTTCTCTCTCTATTTCCTCCATATCTTTTTCAAACTGATTATCCAGTGGATGCAACGTTACCTGGGCCAGCTCAATAATTTTTTTGCATACATAGGTTTCTGCATAAAAATATGGCATCGGAAACGCCACAACTTCTCCATTCATATTTTCCAGATGAATTTCATGTCCCAACGCAAGGGTAGTGATAGCATCCTGTACCAACCCACCGTTCACTTCCAACATCTTTGCCGTCATTTCTACCAATTCATCTTTAGGAATATAGGTATGACCTTCCAGAACAATCTGTATCAATTGATATTTTACGCCGCACATAACACGATAAGGGGATTGAGGATCTACCCCCATCCTTTTTGCAATGGTATCGGCGATGCGGAAACCAATGCCAATGATATCATCCGCCAGACGATAAGGATTTTCTTGTATCATCTGTATCGCTAGATCACCGTACTTTTTGTAAATCTTCACAGCATAATTGGGTGTCACACCGTAGGGCTGTAAAAACAGCATCACTTCTCGTAATTCCCGCTGCTCCGCAAAGGCTTCTGCAATGGTTTTTGCTTTGGCTTGTCCAATGCCCTCTACCTGGGTCAGCAGTTCCGGCTGCGTTTGAATAATATCAAAAGCCTCCGACCCGAACTTCTCTACGATTTTTTTTGCTATCTTGGGTCCAATACCCTTGATGACACCGGATGCCAGATAATTTTCTATTCCCTGCAGGGTCTTGGGTGCCACTTGGTGATAGGATATGATCTCCAGCTGTGTACCATAAACAGGATGGATTGTCCAGTTCCCCGTAAATGCAATGGTCTCTCCTTGATTCGCAATGGGCATATAGCCCACCACGGTTACCACATTATCCTCCGTCTCCACCTCAGCTACCACATAGCCATTTGATTCATTTCTAAAAATAAACTCCGTTAGAACACCTTGTATTTCAACAGCCATTTTTTTCCTCCATGTTATTATCAGCTAATAGCTTATAGCAGATAGCTATAAGCAGAAATCTATTCATCGCACCCGCTGCGCCACGGGGACAGTTCCATCGTTTTCCCGTTGGTCCTTCGCTACGCTTCGGAAACGCTCGAACCATCCCCATGACTCCGCTAAAATTACATATTTGTAGAATGATGCGTAGTCCAGGTTTGCTGGACGCACCATTAAAAACCCGGGGCGGCATGGAAACCGCCCCCTACGTTGATTGATGGATGTACTATGTAGGGGCAGGTTTCCACGCCTGCCCGCCTGTTATATTTTATACCCACCACCCATGTTATGTCGCATCATTTTCATTTTATGACATAGCTAGTCCCATTATATCATAAAATGTCTTTATAAATTTTTATCAATTATCTGGGTGAGTATCCCTTTTTTCAATACTCTTTTTAATTCAACGATTTCCTTTTTTAGAAAGGCAATATCACCTTTTGTAGCCGGACTTTGGTATGCTTCATAGAATTCACAAAACGCTTCTTCTCCACCATTATCTATATGATATACAGATTCCTTGTTTTTAGCCAGCAGCTTGGCGTTGTTTATATTTTGTTGTACCGTTTTGATCCTTTGCAGGCAGGTGATTTCCATCCCATTGTGCAGATATAGGATGGTATTTTCTTCTTTAGTCTTTATGTCTGCTATGCTGTACAGATTAACATAACCATAAGCCCCATCTTTGGGAAGCAAAGGCTTTCTCATCTTAAGAGGAATCAAGAGCAAATTATGATGAATAGGAATAGGTATACCCAATCGGTGCTGTAGTACTTTCCCGTATTTTTCTCTACAGGCTTCCAGATGAATGGTGTAGTATTTACATATGATTTTGAGAACAGAACGCATGGTCCTCTGATCGACATAGATATTACCGCATTCTGTAATGATCTTTGTAGAGTTCCCAACCTGACTTTGATATATAGGCATGATGCATGCAATTCCCATTTCTATGGTTTTTTCCATATCTTCCATTTTTCACCTCGTGTATCGAAAGAATTATCGAACATATGTTCGATGTTTTTATTATATATCTATATCTACTGATTGTCTATATGAAAAAAGCCGCGATTTCAAAATATTTTGAAATCGTGGCTTTTTTTCACTTCATACCGGCTATCACATTAGCTAACGCTTGAATGCTGGCACTCAGGTGTTCCAGTTTGTTTTCGATTCTTACTAACAGATAAATCGAAACGGCAATTGGAAATCCGAGATTGACAATTTGCGTATAAATGTCTTCCACAGGTTTCACATCCTCTCAAATCAGATGCTGCTAGGGATAAGCGGGCGAACATTGTTCGCCCCTACTTCCCCGGGACTTGGAGACAGTTCTTCAGTCCCGCTATTTGTCTATCGTGTATCGTAAAAACACGGGACATGGGGACAGTCCCTCAGTCCCGCCAAAACCGGGCGTGACAGCAGGTACAGACCCCAAGTCCCTTTAACGATAAACGGTACACGATTCGCGATATACGTCTTTCAAAAGAAAGGCCAACAGCAGCAGTTCATGCTACCGCCACTGTTAGCCTTATCTTCTTTCCTAAGCGATTACCTCGGCTACATCGGTTGTTACAACTTGTGCAGAATCAATTTCCACTAGATTACCGCTGTTGGTATCAAAAATGTTTTTTGTGATGATCGTCTGCATTGCTGCTTGAACATCCGTTTCAAGCAAATCATCCCTTGGGTTGTCTACGGTAACTTTAGCCGTTCTCCCCATCTGGGTCTTAAAAATCATCTCTAGTCTTTTCTCAGCCACAATTTCACCTCCATTTCTATCCTATTATTTTCTGCTTACGCCTGGACGATTTCTTTATCGTCTGTCCTCATGACATGCTCTGCTGTCTTAGACTGCAGGCCAATGATAGCTTCGGCAACAGCATATACATCCTCATCTGTAGCCACAGCCTTGACATTGGTGTAGGTCTTTGTTTTCGTGATCACCTTGCCGTCACCATCTACACCGTGATTGAATACAATCCTAAACTTTGATGGACCTTGAATAATATCTACCGGCATCCCTTTCACCTCCCTTCAATATATAGATGATGGTGAAGAGAAAAAATTAGTACTATTGATTATAAACTCTTTAGTTTAATATATTGGTAACATCCGCTGCGCCACGGGGACAGTTCCATCGTTTTCCCTTCGGTCCTTCGCTACGCTTCGGAAACGCTCGAACTGTCCCCATGACTCCGCTATTTTCCACCTTGCACCCTGTATCTTGTACCTTTCAACCTCTCATATTCAATTTTCAACTTGCTACCAACCTAAATCACAGCTTCTTAATGTCCTAATTGCCCTATCTTTGGTCCTGACCACTGTTTGATAATGTACTTCCAACTGTTCTGCAATAGCCTTCATGGACTGCCGTTCTAAGAAATAGAGGATGATGATTTTTCTCTGTTTTTCTGTGAGCAGCTCCATAGCCTCGCGTAATTGTCTACGCGTATCCCTTTGAACTAACACATCTTCTACCGATACCCCTCCATTAGGTAGAATATCCAAGAATGTACTTATCCCATTATCCTCTAAAAGACTATCTAATGATAATTCTCCTTGTTTCTTCTCTCTTCTCTTTTCGAAATACAGATATTTTAGCTGAAGCTTTATATATCCTAAAAAGGGAACTCCCCTGTGAGGATCAAAGCGTTCTATTTCCTTTAGAATCCGTAAATACCCCTCCTGAATCAAATCTTCATAGGGCTCACTACCGAAATAATAGCTGTTGATAGATGCCAGTATAAGAGGCTTTAATGCTGTCAGGACCATTTCTTTTGACTTGCTATCTCCTTGCTTGCATTGCTGGACTAGCTCTTTCATTTGATAATTCACAGTTTTCTCCTCCAAATGGAGGACCGGCCCTCAATATTCCATGGATACAGCTATTGTAGAATTTTTAAGCAAAAAATAAAAAAGCCGACTGGAAGATAGTCCGCTTTGATTTTTATAAAATTCGTTATTATAGATGTACGACTCCTAAATTCAATTTTACAGGTGTTTCAAATTCCCGTCTGGGAGTTATGCTGGTCGGGCTGATAGCGCATAGCTGATAGCCTATAGCAAAGGAAATATAACGGGCAGGCATGGAAACCTGCCCCTACCCATCAATTAATGTAGGGGGCGGTTTCCATGCCGCCCCGAGTTTTCAATATCCCGTCATTCTACAATCACAACGCAAAAATGAAAAACAAAAAACAAAGGATCCTTGCTTTGATGTTTTGACCCTAAAGTATGCTCCGAATACGACTAACCGTGCTAACTCTACTTTTCACTTTCACAAACTGCCTTATTTAGCAAATGAATTCCTTTGACATCACGGGAAAGCAGCTCAACAATCTTTTCAGTCTCATCCTCAGATTGGCAGTCAATGATTTCAATCTCTATTCCCTGGCGATTAAGAACTCGCAGAATACCCTCAACAGCATTTTCTTCATCCTTTATGATCAGAAAGATATTTTTCTTTTCTTTCCTTTTATGTTGATAAGTACAACATTCATACAACAGTCGATAAAAAAAATCGATCACACCAAAGAGAAAGAAAGTCCAAAATATGAATTTCCCGATCAGTTCCATAGTCTCATCACCTCTCCACTATCTTATGCAAGAAAAAGAGAAAGGGTGAAAAAGCCCCGGAATATTCTTCCGAGGCTCTCATTATTATTCTCCAAAAGCTTCTTTTCTTAAAACTTCAGCTCTATCTGTTTTTTCCCATGGCAGATCAACATCTGTTCTTCCAAAGTGACCATACGCTGCAATTTGTCTGTAGATTGGTCTTCTTAAATCCAAATCTCTAATAATGGCTGCAGGTCTTAGGTCAAAATGCTTTCTAACCAGTTCAACCAACTTGTCTTCTGGCACCTTACCTGTTCCAAATGTTTCTACAAGAATAGATACCGGTTGGGCAACACCAATGGCATAGGCCAACTCAAGCTCACACTTGTCAGCTAATCCGGCTGCTACGATGTTTTTTGCTACATATCTTGCTGCATATGCTGCTGAACGGTCTACCTTTGTTGGGTCTTTACCGGAGAAGGCACCACCACCGTGTCTAGCATATCCACCATATGTATCCACGATGATTTTTCTACCTGTTAATCCGGCATCGCCTTGAGGTCCACCCACTACGAATCTGCCTGTAGGATTGATCAGATATCTTGTGTTTTCATCTAACAGGTTACCTGGAACGATTTTTCTGATAACATGCTCAATCATGTCTTTTTCAATTTCTTTGCGAGAAACTTCTGGACCATGCTGTGTAGAGATAACAATGGTGTCAACTCTTACTGGCTTGTCATCCACATATTCTACAGTAACTTGGGTTTTTCCATCTGGTCTTAAGTACTCCAAGGTACCATTTTTTCTTACTTCTGATAGTCTTCTAGCTAACTTATGAGCCAGTGATATTGGCAGCGGCATCAATTCAGGTGTCTCGTTGCATGCAAATCCAAACATGATGCCTTGATCTCCGGCACCAATGGCTTCGATTTCATCTTTCATTTCTCCCATTTTATGCTCTAATGCTTCGTCAACACCCATGGCAATATCAGGTGACTGCTCATCAATAGAAGTTAATACAGCGCAAGTATCGCAGTCAAACCCAAATTTAGCTCTTGTATAGCCAATTTCTTCGATTGTCTTTCTTACCACCTTTGCGATGTCTACATAGCATTTTGTCGTTATCTCACCTGCAACAAGCACAAGTCCTGTTGTTACAGATGTCTCTGCAGCTACACGAGCTTGTGGGTCCTCTGTAAAAATCGCATCAAGAATTGCGTCGGATATCTGGTCACAAATCTTATCTGGATGTCCTTCTGTTACTGATTCTGAAGTAAATAGTCTTCTTGTCATGAAACAACCTCCTTATCACATCGTTTATTCTTAGTTTATATTTGAATGCATCATTCACACTACTATATATTATTTTTTTTGAGAAAAATGGTTAATATATAAGTCACACTAAGTGCGTTACATCCGCTACGCCACGGGGACAGTTCCATCGTTTTCCCTTCGGTCCTTCGCTACGCTTCGGAAACGCTCGAACCGTCCCCATGGCTCCGCTACTTTGTGTCTGACTGTAATATACTTAGCTTTTTCGGACGCGCAATGTGCGCCCCTACGTCTAACTTCTAACTTTTAACCTCTAAATATTTTACCCTTTATTCCATGAAAAAAACCTCTTCATCACAAGAAGAGGTTTGATATTCATCTTCTCCTCATCTTTCAGAATCCACATTCTGCAGGAATTAGCACCGTGTATTGATACCGGTTGCCGGGCTTCATAGGGCCTTGTCCCTCCGCCGCTCTTGATAAGGTAATCAAGTTTTTTATTCAATTTCAACAGCATTAATCCTACCATATGGAATAGTGCATGTCAACAATTTTTTTGTGAATTTAAAAATTAATTACGGCCATATGACTAAAAAAGGTTACAATCACTGCCGCCACACAATTCCCTGCCAAAATAGCTGTAAATGCATGGATAAACCGTATATCCAGCAGAGCCGCTGCAATAGCCCCCGTCCATACACCAGTGGATGGAATGGGAACTGCCACAAAAACAGCTAATCCAAAAACACTATATTTCCTGATTTTACCTGTCTTCTTCATTGTCCGATGGGTCACCCAATCTACAAACTTTCTAAAAAATGCTGTTTTTCGCATTTCTCGAAATACAGGCTTTAAGAACAACAATAAGAAAGGTACAGGTATCATACTGCCCATAATGCCCAATGTCATAGCATAGAAAGGGTCAAGTCCCCTTGCCACACCAATAGGTATGGCAAATCGCAGCTCAAGCACGGGCAGAGCAGCAACAAATATAACCATCAATTCCTTAGGCAATACTGCAAAAATGTCTAGTATAAACTCCATTTTTTTCTCCTAGCATTATGATTTGTGACTTATGGTTTCTCTTGACGTGGAGGCAGGCCCTCAGTCCCATCTGTAGGGAACACCCCCTGTGGCGTTCCGTTTACGCAAGACTTGGGGACTGGTCGAGACCACTGAAAAAGTAGCCTTTTAAAATCCATTTCTCCTAGCATAATACTACTTCTTTGCTAATATTAATTTTGATAACAAAAAAGTACAATTTAATAGTAAGTT
>JBMOKU010000055.1:0-207383 GCA_049324315.1 Bacillota bacterium
CTTCATTAATTTTTTTCTGATATTCTCTACTCTGTACTCTTCCCCAAACTTTAATTCGGTCGCCGACCTTTAATTTTTCAGAAAATCTTGCATTTCTCCCCCATGCAATACATGGGATATAATCAGATTTCTTATAGGGTCTATTCACTGCGATCAGCATATCTGTAATCTCTCTTCCAAAGGGAGTCGTCCGATAAACGGGATGTTTACAGATATAGCCATCGATATATATCTGATTGGGATTTTTTATCTCCTCTTCACCTTCATACAATGTCATGTCTCTGGCAAAAACCGTCAGAACCAATCTGTTGCTGCCATCTTTATACTTATTATAGGACCGCAGCTGCCCTTCTACCCTTACCATGGTACCTATCGAAAGATTAAATTCCACCAAAATTCTCTCTGATACTGTCACAGGCAAAATATCGCAAAACTCACTTAATCTTGGAACTTTTAAATCGAAGGAATAAAATCCCTCTCCGTACATTTCATGACTAAATCTTTTTTCAGAATTTATTTCCCCTATAACTGTGACTAGATTTGTTTCAATAACTTTGTCTGGCATTCGCCCCCCACGCTCCTTCCAAGGTCTTATGTATTTGAGAATAATCTACAACTATATTTATTCAACCCGACTTTCTATTATGATAAACAAATAAAAAAAGAGAAAATTAATTTTTCTCTTTTAAGATCATTTCTGATATAAGGGGCATGCCGCTATCCATCCCTTGGGCGCCTAGCAGCAGAAGCAAATCCCTGTTTCCCACAGTTCTCGCAGCCAGCCTTAATGCATCAGATAGCTGCTCCCTGTGTTCATAATTAATTTTGTTTTGTTCCAAAATATCATGAAACCCCTGCCTTTCTTCAGGCATTACCTTATATTTTTCATCGACTGCTTCTTGGCTGCAGGTTGTAATAATCTTTTCAAGATTTACCATCTTTGAAAAGCTGACAAGGGCTTGCGCATTATTTCTATTTAATTCTACACCATTTCCTCCTCGAATGGCATTGACTACGTATAACCGATCATAGTCAAGTCCCTGTACAGTTTCGAAAACAGCTTCGTATCCTGCTGGGTTATGACTATAATCGTCTATAACCCGACAGCCATCCTGAAATACTGTCTCCATCCTTCTTTTAACACCTTTGAAGTTTTTAAATCCCTCAACGATCTTATCAATAGGAACATCGTAAATCAGTGCCGTTGTAATAGCTGCCAATATGTTATATACATTATGCTTGCCCAGCATTTTTGAATGTATAGGAAACTCCATAGGCTCAATCTCCAGACCATTTTGGGTGGTTATTCCGCGCTGCAGGCAGCACGCTAAATCGGTTCCTGAAGAAGCATTCATACTTGATGCTGTGACAGTGGCCCTAGAGCCTAATCCATAGGTTATGATCATTCTATTTTTCAGACTTTCCAATACACATATGGTATTTTTGTCGTCGGTGTTCATTACTACAATACCATTAGAAGATAGTAACCGAAATAACTTATTTGCAAAGCTTAAGTATGCATTTTCACAGGTATGATTATCTACATAATCGTTCTCGATCGTTGTATGGACAATCATATCAAATTCCAGCTTTTCAAGTGAGGAGAACACCTTATGGGATTGACATATTTCTAAAAGTACGATGTCAACATCTTTCGCAAAAATATGATCATATACGCCTACTTGATCTATCATTTCCTTTGTGTCAAAAAAAGCTGCTTTGATCCCTTGCAGTTCTAAAAGATATTGGAGTATCTTCCCGGTTGTACTCTTACCATTTGTTCCGGTGATGCCAATGATCCTGCATGCTTCTCTATCCATAAATGATGTCACCGCTTTTCTTCAAGATATCGTATTGTTAGTTTTCTCAACAGTGATAGATTTATGTATTTACAGAAAAAGAAGCATGTTTATGGAAAACAGCTTCTTTTAAAAACTTAGTTTTTTTGTTTTTTTTGCATACCGGTATGATCAATATAGTAATTATCCCGATAAATCAATTGGGAAATCGGCACAATTTCATAACCCTCCGCCTGTAGTCTTTCGATAACTAGCGGTAAATATTGAAGTACATACTTTGCGTTGTTGTGAAATAAAACAATTGACCCTTTTTTGACATTTCTTGTGACCCGGTCTACGACAGGTTGGGCGCCCAATTCTTTCCAATCCAAAGAATCTACGTCCCATTGAATGGTATAATAACCGTTCTCTTTTGCCGTTTCAATTAATTGATTGTTATAATCCCCGAAGGGCGGTCTGAAGAGTGTGGACTTTTTACCTGTAATTTTTTCGATCTTTTCTCCCGTTGTATTCAATTCACTGGCTATTTGTTCAGCGGATAGTTTAGACATATGTGGATGTGTCGTAGAATGGTTTTCTACATCATGACCTCTGTCGTAGATTTGCTTAACAGCTTCTGGATATCGATCTACCCAAAAACCCACCAAAAAAAAGGTGGCTTTCACATTATATTTGTCCAAAGTGTCCAAAATCCCTTGAGTGTACTGATCTCCCCAGGCAGCGTCAAAACTAATGGCAACTTTCTTTTCCTCTGTATCAACACAGTATATTGGAAGCACTCTGTCCTTGTTCAAGACACCAAGTATTTGGTTGCTGAAGTCCTCTGAATAAATCATCACTGCTCCCAATAAGGTTACTAAAAATACGACACTAAGTATAATTCTTCGGCTAACTACATAAATTTTCACTCAAACTCCCCCTCGTTGCCTGCTATGTTCTATATATTAAATTTATTCCTGATTTTTACTTATATGCCATAATCTTTTGTCAGAACACAGCTCGGTTTAAGGAGAAAACAAAAAGGCAGTCAGTGACTGCCTTCTTGATAATGCTACTCTAGCACATATGTCTTTAGCTTTCTCTCTCCGATTTTCCCTTGATCCATCACATCTTCATAGTTTTGGGGTACTGTCACGGTCTCGGCATCACCATCAGAGATGAAACGCACTCTGCTGCCTTTTTCAAACTGTTGGAGCCAATCATACATGCCTACACCTTGTACATATTTTTGTAATTCGCTGGCTCGGATTCGATGAATGGCTAAAGGATTAAAATCTTTATGATAAGGGGATTTGTAAGGATCCCAACCAACATTTAAAATCGCAATGTTCTCATATCCTACGCCTTCATAGTTTCCCTTTTCCAAATATACGTATAGGTTTTTATCCTTTGGTCTGGAACCAAAGGGAAGAGCCAGTGTATTCACTTCATAGTCAGGTAAATACTCATCGATCAATTTTACGATTCCAGCCAATTCTTTTTGCATTCTCTCCGTGCTTGCATTGGTAAAATCCACATGGGTAACGGTATGATTTCCGATGTCCATCCCGTTTTCCACAATATATTTTAGTTTGTATTCTAAATGCTCCTGCTGTCCAAAAGGTACATTATCATTCACAAAAAACGTAGCTTCTAAAGGGAAATCGGGATGTTTGTCATGGAACTCTTTTAGAATGGCAATAGCGCTGTTTGGATCAATGATCCATTCTCCTTTGTCATTCTGGATCATGTTGAAATTGTTTTGCCATCCGTCATCAAAAGTAAGTACAATGGGTGTATATCCGGCTTCTGTGGTTATATTTCCTGCTGCATAATCCTTTAAGCTGATGGGTCTATAACCCTGGTCATACAGTACTTGTAAGTCCTTTCGAAAATTCTCAGGTGTCCTTGACCATTCCGCCTCAGGCTCGGCAATATGATGATACATCAGTACCATAATCTGTCCCGCTTCGTTTGGCTTGATTTCTTGAAGGTTGATTTCCTTTTTTACTTCTTCTGTTTCAATGGTTTCTTTCTCTTGATTCTCCTGTTGAACTATGGGCTGTTCAACCTGGCTGCTCTGTTGGGATGCTTTACTGACACATCCTGACAGAAGGATCATGGTAGAAAGTACTGCCGCTGCAATTTTTTTGTGTCTTATCACAAATACGTCCTCCTTCTAGTCTTTTGTCTAAGTTTATTATATATGAGCATTATTGGATATTCCACTAAAATAAAATTAGCAAAAATTAGAACGAATGGTTTACTGTACATCTCATGCCTGCTTTTTCTATTTCTCACATTATCATGGTGACATACATTTTTTTTATTCGTAGACAATAATAATGAATGTTCTTACATTCATGAATCTCTATAAAAAAGGAGTGTGCCAATTGTCTGATATAAGAAGCCATTATGGGAATGTAAAAGGTGAACGGACAGAAATAAGCAGGAAAACGCTGAAAGTGGAGGACAGACACTTCTTAAGAGAAGCAGAATCTCAAAAATCCCAATTAGAAAGTGTTCATCAGCATGGCAATCGAAAAGATGTCAAAGTAAAAATGAACAGAAAACTGACATAGGGTAGATAATCTACCCTATCTTTTTAAAACTTTTTTACCTTGAGGGCATGCTTTTATACATATACCACACACAGAACCACGGCCAATATGCTGATAGTGCTGATGCATATGACTGCTGCATGCTTGAGCATCCACCAACTCTTCTCGTGGGGTACCGGGATGCCATAACCCGCCTCTAAGAGCCAATGATGGGCAAGCCTTTACACAGTTTCTACAAGCTCCACAGGATGATTCGATGCATGGTTGATCATATACGACCTCCATATTTGTTAGAATCGTCCCCAGCCTGACCCGAGGTCCATATTCTGACGTTATTAAACAGGCATTTTTTCCGATCCATCCAATACCTGCTCTTGTAGCTGTTGTCCTGTGCTGAAAAACCCCTGTAAATTGTTTTCCTTCAAGATTTACGGATTGCGATGCGGCAACGGCCATTGCCAAGTAACCATGCTGTTGAAGCTCCATGGTTGTTTTTAATGTGATCTGATCGATCAATGCATTAACACTTCTGTAATGATGAAAATACGTATGGGTCGGTCCGTCATGTATTTGACTGATAATTTCATCCGATAATCGAACAGCGATGGATATACCCGTAGGAAGATGTCTATATGCTTCAGGCAGCACATCTCCTACATAGCCAAAACCGACCTTCGCTGCACCCCATTCTTTGATCTTTTGCTTTAAGCTTTCTTTATGATCCATTTTTCATCCCCTGCCTTTGCGATTTTGTTTTATTGTACTAGACTGTACGGATGATTTCAAATTCATTTTGTTGGTTAAATGTATTATTCTTTGCAATATATCCAATCCCTATACATTATTACATAATATACTAACATAATTCATTTTCCATGTGGTTAAATTAATAGTACAACATCAAAAGATGTTGAAAATCAAAAACACAAAAATATCGGGAGGGAAAATTATGGCAAGGAATAAAGCAGTTGTGCCAGAAGCAAGAATGGCATTAAATCAAATGAAAACAGAAATCGCTGGAGAACTAGGATTAACAAACTATGATGCCATCGATAAAGGAAACTTAACAGCTCGTCAAAACGGATTTGTTGGTGGTTATATGACGAAGAGGTTAGTAGAAACTGCTGAAAGAAGCTTGGCAGGAAGATAATATAAAGATATAAGATTAAAAGGAGAAGATCACGCGCTTCTCCTTTTAATCTTTTTGTTTAGTTTATAATATCGCTTTTCATCCTGTTGAAATAATATGCTATAATTGATATAGACAAAAGTTTCCTTTAATTGTAAACATACTCTTAGGATAAAGTGAGGGAATGGCATGTTCAACAATAATTCAGAACAACAAGCTGAACAAAAACTTATGCTTTTATACATATTCAATCAATTTGAAATTCCTTTAACCAATGATCAAATCACACAGTTTGTCATGGAAAATGATTATATGAATTACTTTTTACTTCAACAGTTTTTAGGCGAGTTGGTTTCATCCGGTATGATTGAATATAGTTCTAATGAAAAAAAGTATTTTTATCTTATTACGGAAAAAGGCAAAAATGCATTGATTTTCTTTAAAGGACGTCTGTCAAAAAGTCTAAAAGATTCCATCGATATGACCGTCGAACAGAAAAAACAGGTCATGTCAAGAGAGATGGAAATACGGGCTGAATATGAAAAGAAAAAAGAAAATGAATATATTGTAGATTTACAAGTTATTGAAAATGATACGTCATTAATCGAGCTAAAACTAAATGTTGCATCAAACAAACAGGCAAAGCTGATATGTGATAAATGGAGAAAAGAAGCGCCAGAGCTGTATGGCAGCATCATTCATCTTTTAATAAAGGAATCGTAAATCCCCTTTAAAGCATAAAGGGGATTTAAATAGATAATATACCGTTGGGCTCTGCTCCTACAGGTATATTTTTTATGATGCTCATTGTCTTCATATCAATAACACTCAGCGTGTTATCCTGCATGTTTGTCACCAGTAAATATTTGTTCTTTCCATCTTTTTTGATGCCGTATGGCATTCTTCCTACATGAATCCTTCCAGTAATTTTCTTCTTGTGGATGTTTATAATATTGACTGCATTCAATTCTGCATCCGTAACAAACAATCGCTCCTCATTCTGGTCAAATACAGCCTCAATAGGCATCTTTCCGGCATGTATCTTATCAACAATGCGAAATCCATCTGTATCCATAATCGTCACATACCCGCCCTCTATATTTGAGAAACTTGTATTTACGATATACAGATGTGTATTTGCTTTATTCAAAGTCATATGGTATGGATTATAATTGGCATATACCGTTGCTTCTGTTGTATTGGTTGCAGTTTGTATTACAGATATGGTATTGGTATCGATATTAAGTACATAAAGTTTTTCGCCATCTTTACTTAGTTTGATATCATGGGGCATGCCACCTACAGGGACTTGTGCCAAAAGTGCCCTTGTCTCTATATCAATAGCCGATACCGAATTGGAATCAGAGTTGGAAACATAAAGGGTTTTATATTTTTTACAAATCTCAAAATGGCTAGGACAGCTTCCTACGCACATACTGTCAATAACTTTATTCAGAATCAAATCAATGATGCTAATGCTTGCATTGTGTGAATTCGCTGTGTATAAAAACTTCTTGTTAAAATCTATATCAAGATGATGGGGCCCAAAAGCAGGTTCCTTAACCTTGATATTTGAACAACCGTTTGCCAATTTGATTTTACCTAGCTCTCGCATACCAATCAAATCGACGATTGAAATCGAGTCGTCCCCCATATTACACACAAAAACCTTGTTCTCAAAACGATTATCCATCCCATCACCTCGTAATAACACAAAAAGTCTACAACCTGAGTTATTTTATACCATAGTATGCGGCTTTCCCATTGTTGTGATTTTTTTATTGACCCTTTAGAATATTTATATTCCTATGGTTACTGAATATCATTTTGACGGGAGGTACCAGATTATATATTGATAAAACAAATGGCATTCATAATGATACTTATATGCACGCATACTTGCAGGTAATTAAATCATTCATGTCGAAATATATAATATTGGCTATATCACCAATATGCAGGCAAGTATATCACTATCTTTATCAAACACGAACATATGGAGGCCGGACAATTGAAAGTATCACGAAAATTATACGCTCCACTAATTATGCAAGCCTTAATCCTATACTTATGTTTTATACTGCTTAAGAAAATACCATCATTTTCACCGCCGATTTTGCTTTTATTAAGATACTCTTCCTATATTCTATTTGGAATTGATACTATATTGAGTATACGATTTAATAGAGGAAGGGTTTTTCTTATCATTTTGGCGCTAACCACATGTGCGTTTTTTTTAATTGAATATCCAACCCTTTTTAATATGAATCAGGATTTATTGAAAAAACTTTATCAAGTTATATGCATTTTAATACCTATTAACATCGCCATATTCTCACAATTAAAGGAACGAGGAATCTTTTCTTTATGGGGAAAGATACGAATTGCATTTTTTTTAGTCGAAATGTATACCATCTACAAAATGATCCTATCAGAAAATCCGGATATAGAGAACATCCTTTATTACAATACGCCATTAATCTCCGTTGACAAATTATCGATTCCTCAAATGTCCTTTATCACATTTTTTATTGCCATTTCATTTTTTACGATTACAGCAGTGATTAAAAGAAGTTCTTGGGAAATACATATGATAGGCATACTTGTTTCTGTATTCTTATCGCTGTCCCTTATAGAAGATAGGATAAGATTTTCCATCTTTTTTGCAGCAGCAGGTCTTATTTTAATTATTAGCATTATAGAAGACTCCTACGCTATGGCATACTTCGATGAACTTACAGGTATACCTTCGCGACGTGCCCTTAGGGAAGCGTTATTAAAATTGGGTAATAAATATACCATTGCGATGTTAGATATCGACTTTTTCAAAAAATTTAACGATAGATATGGACATGATGTGGGCGATGAAGTTTTAAAAATGGTTGCCACCAATTTGGAAGATGTTACAGGAGGAGGGAAAGCCTTTCGTTATGGTGGAGAAGAGTTCACCATTATTTTTCCCGGAAAAACCATTTCTGATGTTATACCTCATCTAGAAGAGCTTCGAGAACAGGTGTCCAAATCGGGTTATACGCAGAAACCGAAAAAAAATTCTAAATCCAAAAGGAAAAATGCAAAGAAACTTTCTGTCACCATAAGCATTGGTGTATCTGAGAAAAATAGTAATCACAAAACGCCCAATGAGGTCATAAAAGCGGCAGACAAGGCACTTTACCGTGCTAAAAAGAAGGGCAGGAATTGTGTAAGTAAATAATACTTTCAAAAACAAAATCTCCCTAGATTATGATAAACCCAGAGAGATTTTATTTTTACTGTAGATTTACGCCTTTAAAATGGTATTTAGTTTTGCGGGACGGCACAGAGACCGTCCCCTACAAAAGAAAATACATTCTGTTCTCGGAGCGTAGATCGTTAGAAACGCAGAAGGTCTTTTTATCTATACATAATTTTATCGTAGAGTACTTCCTTTGAACAAGAAAGCTTTCTATGCTTCGCTTCACGAATCAGCTGATCGCATAATTCCATATTCTCTTTCAGCTGCTGCTTGTTGGTCTTCAATAGCTCAAACGCATCATAAATCTGATCAAGCAATTCCTCTTCATCCAATCTTTTGTAGCGTCTAAACATTAGGACTTTCATCAGGCTCCCCCCATTTCTTATTTAAATATATGCTGAAATGGGAGAAGAATATGTCCAAAAGAGGAGGTTACACCCTGTTTTTCAATATTGTTCGTACTTCACCAATCATATATAACGACCCGCAAAATACCAAAACATCTTCCTTGCCGCATGTGCTTATACCAGTCTCAACGGCTTCTGATATCCTTTCCCTAAGGATAGGATTTTTCCCATAGTCTTCAATGATGGATTTAAGCCTGTCTAAGGACATGGCTCTGGGATTTTGCGGTTTTGTTAGTATGACCGTATCAGCCAGAGGCATGATTTCACTTAGCATACCCTTTACATCCTTATCCCCTAAAACCCCGATAACAAAATGAATACTTTTTCCGGAAAACAAATCCTTTAATGCCTTTGCCAGCGAGCGCATACCATGAAAATTGTGGGCTCCATCAATTAGGATCGTGGGATTCCTTTTCATGATCTCTAATCTTCCGGGCCATGCAGCCATCTCCATGCCTTCATAAATAGCCTGCTGCGAAATCTCAACATGTCGCTGATCCTTTAACACATGTAACGCAGTTAATGCAACCGCAGCATTCCTGGTCTGATGCTCTCCTAGCAAAGAAATATGCAGATTCTCATATGCTTGGCTTTCAATGGCAATATGAAATCGCTGCCCTTCAACACTGGCATCCACCATCTGAATATTATCAACAGGAGCCCACACCAGTGCAGCTTCCTTCCTGCTGCAGACTTCTTCTATGACCTGTTTCGCACCATCACGTTGAGGATGGGATACTACAGGACAGCCAGCCTTGATAATGCCTGCTTTTTCAAAGGCGATCTTCTCTATGGTATCTCCCAAGTAGTCAATATGATCAAAATCGATGGGTGTTATAACAGAAACAAGAGGATGATCAATAACATTTGTGGAATCGCCTTTTCCACCCAGCCCTACTTCCAGTACCAAGTAATCTACCTGCTGTCGTTTAAAGTATTCAAAACCAATGGCAGTGACCACTTCAAATTCCGTGGGATGACTTTTTCCATCCAATAGCATTTGTTCTACTTTTTCCTTTACAAAGGCCGTAATTTCACCCAAATCCTCCTTTGAAATATTGAAATGATTGATCCGTATCCTCTCAGTAAATTCCTCTAAAAAAGGAGAAGTATATAACCCAACCTTATAGCCCTGCTTTACTAAGACAGAATGGATAAAAGATGAAGTTGAGCCTTTACCATTGGTGCCTGCAACATGAATGACCTTAAGCCCTTTATGGGGATTCCCCATCAGTTCCAACAAATAAGTAATATTCTCTAACCCCAATTTACTGCCGAACTTATAAATACCATGGATATAATCTAATGCTTCTTGATAATTCATATCTTATCCTCCAATTTGACCTGCAGTTTCATCAAAACCTGGAACTGCCGGATCAAATATGACCCGGCAGTGTACCTTTATTTCATTTTGCTCTTCATATGTTCCAGTCTTTCTAAGACTTTGTCCATCATCTCTTGATAATCTGCTCTTTTTGCTTCTTCTTCAGCAATAACTTCTTTCGGCGCTTTTGCTAAAAACCCTTGATTGGATAATTTACCATTCACTCTTTTTAATTCATTTTCCAGCTTTGATTTTTCCTTTTCTAGACGACTGATTTCCTTCTCAAAATCAACAAGGTCATCAAGGGGTAGGAAAATCTCTGCACCGGCAATAACCGCAGACATAGCGTCTTCCGGTATATCCGTCTTTTCTGTCTTAAGAATCACTTCGGACGCGCCAGCAAGGGTAATGAAGTATTCCTTCCCTTTCTCCATGGCTTCAAATCCATTAGAGGCTGCAACAATGATTACTCTAGCTTTTCTCGACGGAATTACATTCATCTCTGCACGGATATTCCTGATGCTTCGGATACCCGCCATGATTAATTCCATTTGCCCTTCTTCCTTTTCAAAAGTCAGATCAGCATCATATTTCGGCCATTGAGAAATCATGACGCTTTCATCCTTCGTTGTGGGTAGATGCTGCCAGATTTCTTCCGTAATGAAAGGCATAAACGGATGCAGGAGTTTTAATATATTTTCTAATACTTCCGTCAACACATAAAGAGCTGTTTTCTTTGTAGCTTCATCTTCTCCGTAAAGTCTTGGCTTTACCAATTCAATGTACCAATCACAATATTCACTCCAAATAAAATCGTATACCTTTTGAACAGCCATTCCCAGTTCAAACTTTTCAAGATTTTCCGTAACCTCTTGAATGACGCCATTCATTCTGGAGAGAATCCATTTATCTGATAATGTTAAACCTTTCATAGCTGTTTCCTTATCAAAGGATTGTTCTGTTAAGTTCATCATAACAAAACGTGTAGCATTCCACAGCTTGTTAGCAAAATTTCTACTGGCCTCTACTCTCTCCATATAGAAACGCATATCATTTCCCGGTGAGTTTCCGGTTGCCAATGTCATTCGCAGGGCATCTGCACCATACTGGTCAATAATATCTAAAGGATCAATACCATTTCCCAGAGATTTGCTCATTTTCCTACCTTGAGCATCTCTTACCAAACCATGAACAAAAACATACTTGAATGGAATGTCATTCATTTGCTCTAACCCAGAGAACACCATTCGAACAACCCAGAAGAAAATAATATCATACCCTGTAACCAGTACATCTGTAGGATAGAAATATTGTAGATCTTCTGTTTTTTCCGGCCATCCCAGCGTTGAGAAGGGCCATAATGCAGAGCTAAACCATGTGTCTAATACGTCCTCATCCTGTACCAGGTGTGTACTTTGACATTTGCTGCATGCTTCAGGCAAGCTTCTGGCAACGATCAGTTCACCGCAATCCTGACAATAATAGGCTGGTATTCTATGTCCCCACCACAGCTGTCTGGATATACACCAATCTTTTATATTTTCCAGCCAATGCAAATATATCTTGGTGAAACGATCGGGAACAAATTGAAGTTTACCATTTTTTGAAACTTCGATGGCCGGCTTTGCAAGTTCTTCCATCTTTACGAACCATTGATCCGACAATCTTGGTTCCACCACCGTACTACATCTGTAACAGATACCCACATTATGCTGATGCTCTTTTATATGCATTAAGAATCCCTGTTCTTCCAAATCCTTAACCAAGGCTTTTCTACATGCATATCGATCCATCCCTGCATACTTTCCGGCATGCTCATTCATCGTTGCATCATCATTCATTACCGTAATTTGTGGGAGATTATGTCTTAAACCTACCTCAAAATCGTTTGGATCATGGGCAGGTGTTATTTTTACTGCCCCGGTACCAAATTCTTGATCCACATAATCGTCGGCGATTACCGGTATTTCACGGTTCACAATTGGTAAAATCAGTGTTTTTCCAATGAGATGCTTATATCTTTCATCTTCAGGATGTACAGCCACCGCTGTATCCCCCAGCATCGTTTCCGGTCTTGTTGTGGCAATTTCAACATATTCTGATGAATCCTTGACCGGATATTTGATATGCCAGAAATGGCCTTGCTTTTCTTCATGTTCTACCTCTGCATCGGAAAGGGAGGTTTTACAATCCGGGCACCAGTTAATCAAACGGTTACCCCGATAAATATATCCTTTTTCGTAAAGCTGGATAAATACCTCCGTTACGGCCTTGCTGCAGCCCTCGTCCATGGTAAATCGCTCTCTTGACCAATCACAGGAATTCCCTAGCTTTTTCATTTGCTCTACGATTCGTCCGCCGTATTCTTCCTTCCAGGCCCATGCTCTTTTCAAGAAGCCTTCTCTTCCTACTTCCTGCTTCGATAAGCCCTCTTCCTTCTGAATCTTCTCAACCACTTTAACCTCTGTGGCTATACTGGCATGGTCTGTCCCTGGAAGCCACAAGGCTTCATATCCCTGCATTCGCTTCCAACGAATAAGGATATCCTGCAGCGTATGATCTAAAGCATGGCCCATATGAAGCTGGCCTGTGATATTGGGTGGAGGCAAAACGATACAATAAGGTTCTTTATCTGGATTAACTTCTGCTCTAAAGTAATTGTTTTCTAGCCAATAGTCATATACTCTTTTTTCAAACTCCTGTGGATTATACGTCTTTTCTAAATTTCTTATTTCCATACTGCCACTCCTCTCACATTAATCAATTATTAGCCAATCAATTATTTGCATAAATTCTAGAAATTTCGGGATATCGCTGTTTAGTACGATCATTGTACCTATCAATGCCATCACAAAACCCAGCAGCTTTATGAAAATCTCCTTATGCTCTATTGTAAACCGCATCTGTTGGGAAATATACTTAGAACCATAAACCAATACCGCTCCTATTATCAGAAACAGCAGTCCTATGATGAACACAAACTCACCCCTTTTTTTACATTAAAAAAACCCTTCATCCTAAGCTAAGGACGAAAGGCTTATTTCGCGGTACCACCTTAATTCCGGAAAACCATCCGGCACTCTACAATGATAACGGAATTAATCCGGCTGAGTTTACGATAATATCTTCGACCCAGCAACTCTGAAGCTACCTTCAATCATACTTGTCTAAGAAATCTTTCAGCCTTAGGATTTCTCTCTCTAAAGACAGCCCCTGATTTACTCCTCTTCATCTTTGTTTTTGAATGATGCATTTTCCATTAATTATATACAAATTCTTATAAATGTCAAGGTATGACAAAAACATTTTGCTATTTCCCAGAGCAAAAGCATTTTATGCATTGAAAATCAAATGAAATGCTTTTGTTCTTTCCCAGGGAACTAATAGTTCCCTAGGACGCTTCGCTGTGACCCTCCAAATATTGGACATAAGGGGGAATCCCCCTTAACAACCCCCTATCTAGGAAATTCAACACCATAATTTCCTAGATAATCAAAAAGAGCTATCGATCGATAGCCCCTTCCGTTAGTTTACATTAATGGTTAGTTCCATGAATTTTCCTGCTTGTTCTACTTTCTCTATTAATTCTTCTGTCACGGTTTGTCCTTCAAAGGCTAAAACAGTATCACCATCCATGATCAGGTTTGTTACCTCTCTACCTAAAAGGTATTCCCTCTGTGATTTTTGTATGGCTTCTGCGGTATCTAAAAAGCTGGTCTCATCTTCAACTTTTTTCTCCTTACCCAATACTTCCTCGATAGATGCCATAAGTTTATCATGGATTTCATGTTCTACTACTGTGATATCCTTTCCAAAGGTGATCACAGAATCAGAAGACATAAATTTCGATACGCCGTCTTTGAGGATTTCACAACCGATTATTTTTCCGCTTTCTTCATCTACAAACAACTCACATACAACACCTAAATTTTTACCCTTTTTAGTAAATACCTTGGACTGGACGATACTTATATTTCTATTTAACAATTCAACCACGCGAGAATCTTTTTGGGCGTCCATGACAAGGTTAGACGTCTCAATCATCAAAGCTTCGTCGCCAATACCCATAATTTTGCTCATGGCAACGATTTTTACCTGAAGCAATGTTCTATCGTCAACAACAAAATATTCTATTTTTCTGCCTTCAGGATCAATAACAACACTTTTAATTTTGCCGGCTTCTTGACCATCACAAACACTAATAATTGGAAGACTGATGATTTCTTTCAAGCTTTTCATACCATGAAACCTCCTAAATAATTAACTCTGTAATATCATTTCAACTTGTTTCATTTGAACTGTAGTAAGTTTTGCTTTATTCTGATGAATAAAGCAATATAAAATATTTTCTGCTTGCTTTTGCTGCTTCATCTGTAAGTATATTTTTGAAATACGCATACAGCTTTCAAAGGACATGTTTACATCACTTGATTGTTTTAATGCCTCCATGTAATTCATCAAAGCAGAAGGGTAATTTCCATATTTCTCTTGCCATATACCCTCTTGATAATAAAAGGTTTCATCTTTTATCACGCTTTCTTGGCTGCTTGTAAAAACATCATTTCCTTTTTGATCGGCAAAATCTGCATACATAGGATCAAAAAACTCACCTATGACACACTCTTCTTCGTAACCGCTTTCTACCTCTACAATAAGTTCAGGTTCACTACAGCTATCATTTTCCAGATCCGTCCTTTGATCCATATGGGAAGGCGTATCCGTCATATCCGTTAATATTATGGGACGAATCTCCGCTGCTTTCTGTGGAGAAAAAGCTCTAGAAACAAATGCAAATGCAATGGTATTTCCCAATATAAATGGCGCAAACTTGCTGCTATTAATTAGCATGAAATAGAGAGCCAATATAAAAAGATAAATAATCACAGCGTTTCTAAAGCTGTAGTTCATGGCCACAAAGGGAAAAGAAAAACCAGTGGTTGTACCTAAGAAGGTACTGTTAACAAATAGCTTCTTATCAATACCGATTTTATAAAATAGCAAATGATAAGAAAAATACAGCAAGCAATTGACAGATATAATTAGCAGAACTATCCCAACTCGATCCCTCCAATCTATTCATATAATGTAATGAAGTACCGTCATTTTTCTACATATTCCATTCATTTCCTCTTAGTTTTGACAAAGATAAGAAATACAGGAATAAAGTACTAAAAAAAAACAAGCTATAAGTCCTATAGCCTGTTATCATTCGATATTACCAATTTTGATCGTCATAATCAGAAGCTTTTTATCCTCACCAAAATGGCCTGTTAAGACCTACCCTGCTTGGCGCATCTTCCTTACTTTGCATTCGAAGTTTGCTGCCCAACGTTACCTAATAATTCTAAATGAATATCTTTTGTTTAAATAGTCAACCAATTGTTTCACCATATCAATATGATTGCTGTTCAATACATCCCATTCCTTCTTATAATTTGCAAATATATACCGTTTAACTTTTGTGCTTGGAATGTATCTGTTGCCCCCTTGCTCAATAATGTCCTTATAAACACAGAGTCGTGCAACCCGCCCGCTGCCGCTTTGCAAATCCATGGCATTGATACCATGCTCTACTTCCTCTCTATGAACAAGGGCATACCACAAGTATTCATCGATTCTTCCTTTAACATACCCGTTTTTATAATACTCATCATCAATAATAATATTATACCCTTCCACAAAAAACCACCACTCTTTTCATCAAGAAATTCTCTCTTATACAATTTGTATGCTGTACTATATATTAGTTTATCCATTTCATAATATTTTTTTCATATTTTCATATTCTTTACTTACTTTAGCCATGAAATGAGAAAAGATAGGCGATCATACGCCTATCTCTCATTAAGATACCTTCTGTAGAAACTCTTTCTTATATTTTGTCAGTTCACAATATTGTTCCTGCGTGATCCGTCCCTCCATCAAAAGCAAATCGCAGAATTCAACAAATTTCTTTGTCAAAGAAATCAATTCACTATGATCCATCCCACATTCCTCCATGCGTTGTAGTTTCGATTTTTCTACATTATACGCAAGTTGAAGGAAAATTATTCCTAAAAATATGGGGAGTTTTGATTTCTTTCTACAAATTATTTAATTATGTTTATATTTGTAACCAATTAAAATCCTTAGAATATAATGGCAGTATAGCCACATGACTAAAATATTTTGGAGGGATTTTCTGTGAAAAAAGCAAAAGGTATCGCCATTTTGCTTTCTTTCTTCATACTTCTTTCACTGGTAGGTACAGGATGTGGAGAGAAAGCATTAACAAAGGTCAAAGTTGCTGAAGTAACCCATTCCGTATTTTATGCACCTCAATACGTTGCCATTACAGAAGGATTTTTTGCAGAAGAAGGATTGGAAATCGAGCTGATTAATGGTCAAGGTGCAGACAAAACCATGACCGCGCTGCTATCTGATCAGGTAGACATCGGCTTTATGGGACCAGAGGCATCGGTATATGTTTATAATCAAGGGAAAGATGATTATGCCGTTAACTTCGCACAGTTGACACAGCGTGACGGTTCTTTCCTGGTAGCCAGAGAACCTATGCCCAACTTTACCTTCGATGCGGTTAAAGGAAAAACCATCATTGGTGGTCGTAAGGGCGGTATGCCCGAAATGACATTAGAGTATGTACTTAAGCAAAATGGTATCATCCCCGGTGAAAACGTCAATGTACGTACAGATATCCAATTTGCTGTTATGGCTGGTGCCTTTACAGGCGGAGAAGGCGATTACGTAGCATTGTTTGAGCCGGTTGCCTCTTCTTTAGAAAAAGAAGGGAAAGGATATATTGTCGCTTCCATCGGTGAAGCAGGGGGATATATCCCATATACCTGCTACAGCGCTAAGAAAAGCTATATCGAAGCAAAACCTGAAATTATCCAGAAGTTTACCAATGGAATTTACAAAGGCATGAAATGGGTTGAGACCCATTCTGCAGAAGAAATTGCAAAATCCATAGCTCCTCAATTCCCTGATGCCGATTTGGAAATCCTGACAAAGGTAGCAGAACGATATAAGGCGCAAGATACATGGAAAGCTGACCTTGTTCTTACTGAGGATGGATTAAATCATATGATGGATATCATTGAGCTGGCAGGTGAGCTGGATAAACGAGCGCCATATGACAAAATCGTCGTAACCAAATTTGCTGAAGAAGCTATGAAAAACATTAAATAATGAATGAATAGGCCCACGGAAAAAGTGGGCTTTTTCTTTACGATCACTGGAGAAAACGGTATGATATGCTGAAAACATATCTTTAGCAAGTTAGATAAAAGGAAGAGGCATAAAAGGTGGGGTCGACTCCATCTTTCTTTCATGAAACATCAAAATTTTATTCAAAATACCTATTGCGGTGGCCCAAACACCATCCTATAAACTTACTGTAAAGGATGGTGTTGATGATGAAAATTTTATACATGAATAAAAATTTTTCTTTACTTCTTTCCGGCAAGCTTATTTCACTTTTGGGCAGTTCTATTTATTATATTGGGCTGGTATGGTACATTCTGTCCCTACCTGGAACCGAAAACGGCTGGATGCTTACATGGGTTATGGTTTTAAGCCTGCTTCCTACGGTCCTGTTAGGTACATTTATTGGCAGCATGGTAGATCGTTACAATAAGAAAAAGGTGATTGTTTTTTCAGATATTTGCTCTGGTATGACGGTTTTGTTGATGACACACCTGCTATATAATGGTACCCTTCATCCTGCCATGATCCTCATATCAACTTCTATACTGTCGATTACTACATCCGCCTTATCCATTGCAGTAAAAAGCATCATACCAGAAATACTGTCTTTTGAAGAGCTTCAGACCGCCAATTCTTCCAATCTCTTTGTGGAAAGAATCACGAGTCTTATGGGACTGATGTTTGGCGGCATGCTGGTTGGGTTATTTGGCACAAAGGTTGTTTTTCTGTTTAATGGTCTATCATTTCTTATCTCAGCAGGCTTTGAGATGTTTATTGATTATGACCATGAAATTCCGGTGCAAATAAATACTGAACAGCCATCACTTCTTCGAGATTTTCAGGATATAAAAGATTATTTGTCACTGCAGCATCGTATAAAAACGTTGCTCTTAACCTTTACCTTTGTTAATTTCCTTTGGGACCCATTATTTGCTGTTGTCGTCCCCTTTGTCTTGAAAGCAGAATTTTCTATTACACCAGTGGAATTCGGCCTGATTGAAGGATCATTGGGTCTGGGTTTTTGTCTGGCTTCCATTTATTTTTCAAAGAAGCCCGCATTTTTACAGAATGACCGTGTATTGTATATTTCCATCCTGGTCATTAATACGATGATCTGCCTATTTGCATTACCTATTGTTTTTCAATCGACATTTATCCGAATACCTTATCTTTTTCTTTACTTTATGGCTGCCCTATTGATTGCCGGATGTTTTTCTTCGGCTCTAAACATCAGTGTAGCCACTTTTATTCAAAAAACGGTTCCACCACATTTTCGAGGCAAATTTCATGGTGTATCCACCAGTATAGCTATGGGTTTGACACCCCTATCAGGGATTGTATACGGCAGCCTTATTGGCAAAATAAATTCCTCCCTCTTCTTTATCATTTCCTGTGGATTGATTTACATGGCAGTTTTTTTCATACCATCTATTCGCTATCTCATAAAGCATTTTTATGATCATGAAGAAAAACAAGTCCATGATCCATGTCTTTTAGAACCTATACATGAATGAATAAAGTGAGGGTGCCTGCTCGGCACCCTTTAGTCCCATTTGGGGGTATGAAAGAATCCACTCTGTTTGATTCTCTCTCCTTCTTCTTCTGAAACAATATAGGCTGATACTCCCTGATGGTCATAGTCTCTTGCCTTTTGAATGGCTTCTTCTCTTGACATTGGTTCTGATATAAATGCATCGGTACGGATAACATAACGCTTTGTCATGATTTTTCTCCTTTCTTGATATTATTTAAAAGCTATTATAATAGTATTATCCGCATTGCCTGTTCAAAAAATGAAAAAAGCAGAAATATTTCTGCTTTTTAAAGGATTACATAGTTGTACATAACTGAACAATTTTCAAGATCACTTCTACTGCCTTTTCCATAGAGGAAACAGGAATGTATTCATATCTCCCATGGAAATTATGTCCTCCAGTGAAAATATTGGGTGTTGGTAGTCCCATAAAGGATAGTCGCGCTCCGTCTGTACCACCACGTATAGGTTTAACGATGGGTTTTACGCCCACTTCTTCCATGGCTTGATTGGCAATATCCACCACATACTTCACGGATTCGATCTTTTCTCTCATATTATAGTATTGATCTCTCATCTCTAAAACAACAGTATTTGCGCCGTATTTTTCATTCACCGTATTCACACAGCTTTGCATAAAGCTTTTTCGTTCTTCAAATCCTTGCTTATCGAAATCTCTGATAATATATGCCATGTGGGTCTCTTCTACACTACCCTCAAAACTGTTTAAATGATAAAAACCCTGATATCCTTCTGTGTGGGCGGGTGTTTCATGCTGCGGCAGCATTGCGGCCAATTCCATAGCAATGAATAAAGAATTTCTCATTTTATCCTTAGCATACCCAGGATGGACATTACGTCCTCGAACCGTTATTTTTCCACTGGCTGCGTTGAAATTCTCATATTCCAGTTCACCAATCATACCACCGTCAATGGTATACGCAAAAGAAGCACCAAATTTTTTTACATCAAATAGATCTGCGCCTCTTCCCACTTCTTCATCAGGTGTAAAACCAATTTTAATCGTCCCGTGTTTGATTTCAGGATGAAGGGTTAAATATTCCATGGCAGTTATAATCTCTGCTATGCCCGCTTTATTGTCTGCACCCAGCAGTGTCGTGCCGTCTGTGGTTATCAGTTTTTCTCCTATATAGCTTTTTAACTCTGGAAAGTCCTTTGGTGATAAAACAATGCCCTGTGCTTCGTTGAGAAGAATATCTCCCCCATCGTAGTTTTCCACGATCTGTGGTTTAACATTGGCTCCAGTCATATCAGGACTGGTATCCATATGCGCAATAAAACCTATAACCGGAACATCCTTCTCCATATTTGAAGAAAGGGTTGCCATTACATATCCATTTTCATCCATGGATGCATCCTCTAACCCCAATGTCTTTAGTTCATCAACTAAGACTTTTCCAAGTAACAATTGTTTTTCTGTACTGGGACAAGTACTCGAATTTTCATCAGATTTTGTATCATACTGTACATACTTGATAAATCGTTCAACCAGTCTTTCCATCCCTTTTCATCCTCTCTCCAGAAATCTTCTTAAAGATTTTTTTGTTTGTCAAAAAAAATCTATACGCCTTATTAACAATTATACCCAAAAACCATATCCTTTTCCTATATATTTTGAATAATTTTTTATAAATATTCTGTAACAAAGCCTTCCTTTGGAAAATTGACAGGTAGGCTTTGTTGAAACACATTACGGAAATTATGAAATTATCCATAGTTTTCGGATGTTCATAATTTCCTATGTGTTATAACAATAACAACAAAAAAGCCAATGGTATCATCGGCTTATCTTCCACGAAACATATCTAAATATTCTTTGTTCTTTTTTCTGACAAATTCCATGGTTGCAGGATCTGCGTGTCCAGGATGAATGATCAGATGATCCTCCCATTTTGATATCTTATTTACCACAGATCTTCTCATATCTTCCGGACTTCCATCTTCCAAATCGGTTCTTCCCAGATCATCATCAAAAATGGTATCTCCGGTAAAAACAATATTTTCGTCTACAACTCTTAAGCAGATACTTCCCGATGTATGCCCGGGCGTATGGATCACCAATAGTCGCACACTGCCTGCCTGAATGATATCTCCATCCGTCAAAAGTCTATCCGGTTGAATGGAGATGGCTTTTCGAAAACCTGCAGCCGAATGATTTAGCTTTGGATTTAAGAGACCTTTTTCATCCTTTTTATGAATACTAACCGGACAATCATATTTTGCCTTGAGTTCTTCAACACCTCCGATATGATCATAATGATGGTGGGTTAAGACGATGCCTGTAGGTTTTAGGGCATTTTTTTCGATATACTTGATTAATGTTTTCGCTTCATCACCGGGGTCAATCACCAATGCCTCCAAGGTGTTTTCATCATAAATAATATATCCGTTGCTTTCCATCATACCTAAAATAAATCGTTCAAATTTCATTTTTTCATCCCTCTCCTTCTATAGTAGGAAACTTAATATCTGGATTGGATAATCTTCTCCTCAAACCCTTTAAGTATCTCTTTATCCTCTACTGTAAGCCTATTGAGAATCCTCTTTCGATATTCCTGTCCCAACATTTTTCTATCCTTGATATTTAAAGGCTTTTCGATTGCCATTGGCCAATCTATTTTATTCCCCTTGTGAAGCAAGTCTAAATCGACAATACGGCTGCCATCATCTAGATGTTCCAATCCAACCAATATTTTTTTGATTTCCAAAGGATTCAATAATGTAAATAATCTAACCTGATAAACCATGACAGACATCATAAACCGAGGGTGGTCTTTTCCCCATGATTCTCCCAGGATCAGCCCCACATCCAATGCATCCAGTATGCGCGCCAATCTTTCATAGTGTACCATATACTGACTATATCTATCATAAACCCTTATCTGCAAATCATACCAGTTCTTATCTTGGAATCCTTCATTGAAGAAACGCAGTATTTGACTTCTCATTTTTCTTGATACGGTATGGATATCTGTATCTACCAGTATGTGCTTTTCATCCAGATCATTAAGACTCAGCTTTCTATTCACTGGTCTATCTGTAAAACTTATGATGGTTTGATTTATCGTCCCTATATTTAAGCATTCGTTCAACGTCATGATATTTCCATGATAGGCCTCTCGGACACTCTCGATAATCTTTTGGCTATCTCCTACGGTCCTCATAATCAATAATCCTGGAGATATATGAGAATCATCAATATAATTGGTCAGCTTGCCATTAATGACCTTGGTAAAAAGCTCATCCGATGCCATAGGAACATAGACCGTGGCTTTAATATCTTCAATCTGCAGCTTCGTCTTCCCAGGCTCCCCAAGAAATATAATGGTATTGTCTTCATCCGCCATTTCGAATGCATCATGAATATTTGTTTCAACTCCACCCAGTTCTTTTATGATATCATCCATAAGTATATCAATTTCGCTGCTGTTAAAAACCACCAGTTTAGGCCCGTTCCGAAAAATTGATATCATCTGCCCTTCCCCCTTTTATATCCCAAGCTTATTTCTCCTCAGTCGATAATTATCTGTTCCTGATGGATACAATAGCCTAAAAACCTTGCCTTCTTCAACCTTAATAATATTGATAAAATCAATTCCGTTTAAATAATTGTCTTCCACATGATCTACTTTTGAATGACCATACAAATAATAGTCACAATCCTTTGGAAGGCGCTCAAAATAGTGGGCTAATCCCAGCTTCATATTATATTTTTCAAAAACTTTTCCTTCTTCTACTATCTTTATCTCCCTTTGTTTTGTTAAGACCTTTGGTTCGTCATGATTTCCCGGCACCACAACAACCATGTCTTTCGTATGATTACTAACATTCTTTAGAAAATCATTTGCTCTGGCTTTATATTTAGTGATCTGCTGAGGCAGCATTTCCAGCTTCACATCATCTACAAGATCGCCCGTATGGATGAGCACATCCGGATTGATAATCTTCACCAACCTGTAAATATCACTGTAGATCATGGATGGCGTATCACTAATGTGGATGATTTTGATAGACGAATCTCTGACTTCCTCCGGTATGTATATGCCTCCGGTTAAATGGAGTACAACCTCCCAAATTTTTTGCATCTGCTTCACCTTTTGTTTTAGAATGTATTGGGATCATTATATCATATTCATCTCACGCAAATAATCATTGCAACTTTTGTTAAAAATATAACACCATCAATTTGCCCATATTCCGAACAAACCAATGGTGATCATCGTTAAAAAAGATATATATTAGAACGGGCAATGGGAATCAAACCCGCACAACCGGCTTGGAAAGCCTATAAAAAGCAAATCAGACTTTAACCAATTGAAATCACTGCATTTCATATTGTCATTGTTGTATCACACAACATGTTTTTTGTAAAATAATTATACTACATTGTGTTATTATTTACAATATGTTGGAAGTTTATTACCTGTTTTTAATAGAACCAAAAAGCCCTCTACGCATAAGCATAGAAGGCTAAATTGTATCAATAATCTCTGCTATAAAATAGCAAATGTGCATTAATTATGGGGAATCATAAATTCTCTTTGCAATTATTAAACAGTCTTCAAGAGATTTTTTAAAAGCACGAGATGTAAAAGCTTCTACAAATATACGATGAATTTCACTTGCTAATATCTCATAGTTATCTATTTTCATCGTAATAATTGAGTTTTCTATCGCTTTTATCTCTGAACTATATTCATCTGTTATATCTGGATACTCATAAATTAGTTCCATTGGGTCCCACTGATCTATCACTTCTTTAATATGGTTATAATCCATTAGAAAATCAACTCCTACCATTTCCAGTTGTCAACAGCCCACCTAAAAGATTTAGATTGACTTACTTTATTATATATAGTAATAACATCATTTGAATCACTAGCAATGACAAAAGCTATATCACGTGCTTTATCCCATACAATTCTAGCACCACTTCGCAAATCTGTATAGTGTTTGCCTTTTTCTAGTGCTTTAGATGCTGTCTCAGGACTTATTCCTCTTTTTACAGCCTGATCAATCACATGCTTTGTAAATACGTAATTTCTAGTTAACCACCAAGCTACAAGTCCCATAAATTTTTGTTTCCACTTTTCCCAAGTATCTCCTACTGATTGCGTTTTTATATAACTATTTTTTGATTTATCTTCTTTCTCATAAACATTCGGCTCAAATGCAGCATAAAACTCTTTTCTTTCTTTTACAGATAATCCTGCAACTAGCTTGCTTAGCTTTTTATCATTTTTGATAAAGTCGTATGGATCATTTATAAGCTCTTTTCTTGATTCTATGGGTAGACTCATAATATAAGAAAACACCTTGTCAAGTGTCTGCTGGCTTGATTGCTTTTGCATCGTTTCTAAAATTGGACTCTGTGCATAAACACCTATAACAGAACCTAGTGATAAAGCAATGATTAATAGTAGAGATACCATTCGTTTCATTTGTGACTCCTCCTGTGTGCATTATTGTTTTTATTGCGCACGCATATTAATACGAACATGAAACAAATGGTAAAATTTGTATAAATTTGTATTTGTCGAAAGAAAATTTGCTATTTTAATCACTATACAATGCAAAAAGATAATTAGGATACGCCAATTCCCTTTCTACTGACATAGTTTAACTTCCTAGATTATATCATTAATAAAAACAAGATCATTATGCATATAGCTTTCTCCTTCTTTTCCTTATAAATTTTATTTCCTTATCCCTTATAATAAAATTAATCAGCTTTGGCACATGAATGACGTACATCAAACATTGAAGAATCAATAGTTTCACACAATAAAAAGTCCAAAAAACCTCCTCTTGTGATATAATAGAAGTGATCAACACCCTCCCAAATAAGATAATTCATGGTTTCTTACGTCATACACACTTTATACTTATTTCCTACTCTTAACAAACTCAACAAAACTCATAACCTGATCAAATTGCCCTTCATCTAGTTCAGATAAATCAACAGTTTTTGATACATGCTGAACTGTGTTGTCCCTCGTTTTATCCAAAAAGAAAGTAGCAATCGTTCCAGTTAACATTCCTATAAAGCCAATCCCTATTATCATAAGAAACGCAGCTATAATTCTTCCTAATCCAGTAACAGGTGAAATATCGCCATATCCATAAAAGTAATCGATACAGCTAATAATGCTAAAATAGCTATTATTACTTCATATACAATTGTAAATTTTCTTTGTTTTATCGTTTCAATCATATAAGCCTTCATCCCCCAACATTAAATCTTGAAATTAGTATAACACCAGTTCTATATCATTTTATGTCGAATTCTGTTGGTTTGTCGTTGCTGTAACAAATATAATTTGTTTAGTCATAAAATTCTCCACTTTTACTAAAATATGGTATAATTAACTGACTACTTTTTTGGAGGCAAATAGTGATGATTCAAAAATGTACAAATTGTTCCCATCTATTTACATGGAAACAAACTTACAAATCAATGTGGAGTGGTCATACGCCTATTAAATGTGAAAAATGTGGAAGAATGCATTATATTACAATAATATCGAGAGTGTTATTTGCAATTAGTTTGCCTATTCCCATATTTTTAGTGGACTATATTCGTGATAGTTTAAGACTTAATCCGCTTTTAGTTTATGTTGTATGGATTAATTTTCTTTTCGTAGTAGCACCATTCCTTTTTAGATATAAAATCAAAGAAAATGAGTAACCATTTTCAATGAAGAATGGCCTAGTATTTTTTGAAGTTGAAATATGTTTCCTCCGTTCTGTATCCAATTCTTTGCAAAAGTATGACGAAACAAATGTATAGAAGTCTTCACAACACCTCTAGTAAGGTTATAAGTCCTTATTGCTTGTTGAATACTATTTCTAGTGGCTTTTCCACCGTATTGACTGGGAAATAAATAATCTTCTGCCTCTCCCTCTCTATATTGGAGATATTCAATCATAATTTCAGTTCTGAATCAGAATAGGTTTCGTTAACTGTCTTCTCTGCTTTTCTCATCTCGATTTTAAACTCTTTCATATAGCCCATTTTCATGTAATAGTACATCTGTGTCCTGATACCCCTTAACCGTGTATTCAGGGCTGTATCGTTAAGTTTAGACGCTTCTAGCAGGAATAAAATGTAATTGTCTATGGTTTCTTTGGTAATACTACGAATAGGGGTGTTTTTATCAATAAATCTCGTAAAGTATTTCAAAGATTCCTCATGATATTCCAGCGTTGCTTCTGACAAATATTTAATTTTGCAATAACGATAGAATTCCTTGAATCCTTCTTTCAATGTTTTGGAACTTAAATTCCCATTCATTGTTATTTTTTTCACGTCTACACCTCCAATAAAAACAAAAAATCACACAACCTGTTCTCTGATTTTTCATTCAAAAAACACGTTGTGTGACTCTATTGAAAATGTTGAAATTTCAACATTTGGAGCGGGCAACGGGAATCGAACCCGCACAACCGGCTTGGGAAGCCGGGACTCTGCCATTAAGCTATGCCCGCGCGACGTCTATGTCATCATTATATTTTTATTCTATATATTTGTCAATATTTACATATTATTAATCTATTATTCATATTTTTATAACAAATTAACAGATTTCTTTGTGAAAATGTTGTGCTTTTCTTCAACATATATTATTATACAAGTATATAGATATGTTGCTCGTTCAAAAGGAGAGGGTCACTTTGAGTAAAAAGTTTATGAATGTTGAAAGGAACATACATGAGATCAAGCTCAGACAAATGGGTGCAGAGGTTCAAGTAATCAGAGGCATCATGCATTATGTCCGTTTTAATCTGGACGGCACGATTGTAGAATATGTGTATCACATAAATAACAAAGACAATTATTTTCTACAGCGCCGCTCCCCTTATCCTTTAAACGTGGGGATTTATGAATCCCACGATGATGTCATTAACATTATCCAGCATGACATCGCTCAAATGTTAAATGCTAAAAAGAGCAAAAAGTTTGATAAGTTCATTGAGATCAATAGAACCTTATGCAATATAGAAAGAAATTTTGAAGATCTCTACCTATACTACAATATTCCTGGTGTTCAAGCCGGTAAAATTGAAGAAAAAATAGCCGAATTAAAAACACTCATCTTAGAAACGCAGAAGATCAGTGAGCGTGTATATTTTGATAAAGATCCGGACTCTATTTAATAGAGTCCTTTTTTCATTTTTGGTATTATTATTCACAAAATGTCGAAATACTAAGGTATATACGCATATTTTCATATAATTGTCTTTAACAGCGATTATTTTATGAAAATTCACCTATATTCCATTTTATTATTTATGAAATAAGGTATAGAATAAATACATTGTTTTCTTAAATCATTGCAAAAACGTAACATTCATGCAGTACTTTATTTTCATCAAACCAATAAAATAGGAAAGTAAATGAGAGCAAATTTTTGCTTCGTTTCCAATTGTATGAAGGAGGTCACTTTATGTTTCAATTTTCACCGTTGATCGTAGCATCATCAATATTTGTCACAACATATGCTCTCATCGTTTCAGAAAAGATCAATCGAACAACCATAGCTTTCTTTGGTGCAGTGTTGGTTGTACTTTTTAAAGTTATGAATCTTGATTATGCTTTCGAATCCATAGACTTCCACACCATAGGACTTTTAATCGGCATGATGATCATCGTCAATATCATAAAACGAACAGGTCTTTTTCAATATATTGCTATCAGAGCTGCTAAGATGGCAAAGGGAGATCCGTGGAAGATACTACTTATGTTATCAATCATAACAGCCGTTTCCTCTGCTTTATTAGACAATGTTACGACAGTATTGTTGATTGCCCCTGTCACTTTGGTAATAACAGAAGCCCTGCATATTGATCCTATCCCTTTTATGGTAACGCAGATTCTTGCCGCCAATATAGGTGGTACAGCTACGTTAATCGGTGACCCTCCTAACATCATGATCGGCAGCAGTACTGATTTAGGCTTTATGGACTTTATCATTAATCTGGCTCCCGTTGTAACGATTATCTTTGTCATTACCTTCATGATCGTCCGCTTTATATACAAATCAAAGCTTCATGTTGAAGAGAATTTGAAAAAAAGTATTATGGGATTTGATGAGAATTTATCCTTAACAGATAAAAATCTTTTAGTAAAATCGTTGATCGTATTAGGACTTGTCATTTTGGGATTTGCACTTCACCAGTTTGTCCATATAGAGTCTACAACAGTAGCTTTGGTAGGTGCAGCTACATTACTTCTTATCAGCAAGGCTGATCCGGAAGAGATTTTTAGTGAAATCGAATGGTTAACCATATTTTTCTTTGCTTTTCTTTTTATTCTGGTAGGCTCTTTAGAGAAAGTTGGAATCATTGAAAGTATTGCAGAAAAAATTATCACCCTGACAAAAGGAAATGTTATCTATACTACACTATTGATTTTATGGGTTTCTGGAATCGTATCTGCATTCCTTGATAATATCCCCTTTGTGGCAACCATGATTCCTTTGATTCAAAGCATTGGTACCTTATCTTCTTTTGATATTACACCACTTTGGTGGGCATTGGCCTTAGGTGCGTGCCTAGGAGGTAACGGCACGTTGGTTGGCGCATCTGCCAATGTGGTCGTTGCTGGTATCTTGGAGAAGCATAAACATAAAATCTCCTTTGCTGAATATATGAAAATTGCTTTTCCATTGATGATTCTATCCATAGTAATCTCAACAATATATCTGTTTGTATTCTATCTATAGAAATGGGAGATCCCGGGTGTTAAAACATCCGGGATTTTTGTGTTACATTAAACCTGTTGTCGGATTTTGCGTGCCACTTTGCTGTACTTTTTGTTTTGCCTTTTGCAATTCTTGCTGTCCTACAGCTGTTGAGCTTGTAAGACCCATTCCAGTTGGAGTCGCCATCGTTGTACCGCCCATTCCTGCTCCGGCCGTCATTCCTTGCTGCATTGCACCAGCGTTATTCATTCTTTTTTTAGCTTTACTTATTTCTCCTTGGTTTGCAGCATTCGAACTACTTAAGCTGGGAACATTGCCTGTATAGTTTTTCATGAATGACATTCCTCCATCTGATTATTTGTTAAGCATCGCTGCTTACATAAAATATTGTGTGCAAAATGAAAAAGAAATATAGGCTATAAATTATGCACAGCTTAACAAAAACTACAAGTATATTTTTTTCTATAATCAAACAATCTATTACTGTGGCAGATAGTAATTTGACAATTATTGTATGATTTCTTTTGAACTGGGTAAAATACAGGCGTGAAAACAGAAAAGGAGTTGAATTTATGGATACACTTGCATTATTATTGGTTATTATCGGTGCACTAAACTGGGGATTGATTGGTTTCTTTAGATTTGATCTGGTAGCAGCACTTTTTGGAGGTCAAGCATCCATATTAAGTAGAATTGTCTACGGACTGGTAGGGATTGCTGGAATATATGCAATTACCTTCTTATTTAGGGAAAGAGAAAGAGACACAGATAGAGATAGAACAAGATAAAAGAGGGTTTTCACCCTCTTTTATCTTGTTCTGTTGGTTGTTCTTATCTTGTCAAAAGATCAATAAAATAGTCTACTTTTCTTTGCTGCTCACTATTTAGCAGTCCACTCATTTGTTTTAACATTTTGAGTCTTTGTATCATATCTGCTTTTTCTTTTTGTGAAAAACTTCTAGCAAGCTGTTCCATTTCCCTTTGGATTTCTTTTTGATCTTTTCCTTTATATTTATCTGACAATTTTTCAAGCTGTTCCATCTGCTCATCTGTAGGTTGGATGCTGCTGGCTGCCTGTGCCAGTTTCTTATTCATATTTCTACTATTTCTCACTTTAATCCTCCCTTCTGATGTCCATCTTAATAAATAGGCCTTCTAAAAACTGGTCTGCGTCTAAAAATATAAAGCAGCAGCAAGGCTGGGAAGAAACCTATTCCGCCGAAAAGTAACTGCTGTTCAACATCCGCCGGTACACGATTTGGTATACTTCCTTGATAACGCAATACTCTATTTACAATATCCAGTCTTTGTTTTGTATCGTCAGTAACAATACCCTCCATTTGGCTTAATAGATCCAGATTCTTTATGTGCTGTTTCCTCTCATTCTCTGGTAATTGATTATTATAAATCATAATCTCTCTTAACAGCTGTCGATCTGGCTTATTTGCATATATGGTCAGAAATTCATTTAAATTTTTCATTTCCTCATCATTTTCTGCTGAATGCAGAAGCATGGTTAAAAAATCACCATTATGTCTTGTCCTCACGCCCTTGCCCTCCTCTCCTAGGGAATTCTTTGCACTACCATAGTATGTTATTTTTCCTTACAGGTTACAGTTAGTCCGAAAGAAGTGCATAAAAAAGGCGTCCTTAGGGACGCGTTTTTTATAAATTCATGGCAAATTCATTTAATCTTTCAGCAAGAGCTGTTAATTCCTGTAGAGAAGCCGTTATCTGTTGTGTACCTGCTGCTTGTTCCTCCGTCAGTGCACCATTTTTCTCCACAGATAACAGTATTTGTTCAACAGTTCCGCGGATATCCTTTAGTACTGTAGCGATTTTATCAACGGATTCGTTACTGGACATAGCCATTTTCCTGATTTCTTCCGCAACCACCTGGAATCCTCTTCCTGCTTCTCCTGCTCTGGCCGCTTCTATAGCTGCATTGAGTCCCAGCAGGTTTGTCTGTTTTGCTATCTGCTGTACAAAGCCTACCACTTGATCTGTTTCCCTTGCTTTTCCTATGGCATCTGATACCAATTCAATCATGCCTTCACCAGAAGTAGCAATCTCCTGGGCACTGGCTGAAATCTGTGAAACTGTTCTGGATATTTCATTCAATGAAAGGGTTAGATTTCGTATCATATCTAACAATGACTGCTTATCCGTAAGATGTTTCAATGTACATATTCCCCCGACAATCATTCCCTTTTCATCAAAAATAGGCGCTGCTGTTGCTACTAAAGGAACACCGTACTCTTCCTTCGGGACAATTCTTGAAGTTTTTTCGCCCGTCCGCATCGTACGATGTAATACCGTGTTACTGCCTAAAATTTGTCCCTCTTTAAGAGGAACTTGGATTGTTTCACCATGTATGCAGCTGATTACTTTCACGTTGTCATCGCATACCACTACAGTCATATCTTCTTCCGTAAAGCTATTTAAACGTTCAGCAAAATCAAGATACTTCTTTAGGATTTCATTCATTATCATCCGCCCCTATAACTATGATTTTTCTCCTAGTATCTATTCTCTTTTTATCGACAAACTCCTTCATAAACTGTGATAAATCCCTGCAGCCATTTTTTGCTGATTGATATTAAGCCTGAACATCCTTGAGTTCTCGCCGCAGAATAAGCCATAATAAAAAAGTCATAGCAAGATAAATACCGATCATGCCAAAGCCTGTTTCGGCACCATATAAATCATATATTTTGCCTACAATCCAATTTCCGAACATATTAATACCGCTGGCAGCAGTCATGATGATACCGAGAATAGAGCTCAGTCCTTCCTTAAAGGACTTCATAACCACAGTAATCATCGTAGGATATACAATGGAAATAAAGAAACCGCAAACCGGAATAAAATAGTCATTTCCCAGTATACCGATCAGGCAGCAGATGAGTCCCGATAAGATGAAAATCGTTAAACCCTTTATATAACCGATTTTTTCCATAATAAAACCGCCGATTAATCTACCAAAGGTAAAAATCATGAAATAGGCGGAAAGATAAGAAGCACTGATCAGTGGTGTTTTCCCCTTTGCATCTTGTAGATACGTAACCAGCCAGTTTGCTATGCCGATCTCTGAAGACACATAGAATCCTAGGAGGAGAGAAAACAACATCACTTTTTTATTGGTAAATATCTCATTAATAGATAAAGATCGTCCAGTTCTTGACTGTTCTGCCTTCGGAAAAGGACAGAAACAAAAATATAGAAAGAAAACAGCAATGACGATAAGACTTACTTTATAGATATCACGCCACAATAAGCCACCAATCAAAAGAGCACCCGTAAATCGTGGTCCAATAACACTACCCGCTCCATAAAAAAAGTGCATCAGATTCATCATGATGCCTTGATTCTTAATGAAAACTTTTGGTGCGAGGGTACTGGCACCAATGGTATTATAACCCATACCACAGCCAAGCAAAAACATAAAAAACACAAAAGTATAATACTGCGTTACCCTGGAAATTCCCCAAAAACTTAGAAATATAATACCATATCCCAGTATAATGAGTTTCCTTTGCCCAATTTTCTCCGAGATCATTCCACCTGTAAATGTAGCTGTGATATACCCTAGGCTTCCTAAGAACATCATTGATGCGATATTGGTATAATTCACACCAAAATCAGACTTTATCGTTGGAATCAGTACACCTCGAATATTATCCATAAAGCCTTGCAGCAGCATTAATGAAAAAATCAAAATGATTAATCTCACTCTATTCCCTTGATTTTCTTCCATTGATCTCCCCCCAGTTCATAACTTAGCAATTAATTATATAGCACAGCAAACATTGTGTAAATAGAAAAAGCTGACTTTCTATGGTCAGCTTCACATCATCAATACCCCTTGATCCTGTATGATAACTTGCAGAATTTTTTGTTCTTCTCCCGTATTGGCGTTAATATAGATTAGGAAAGTATCCGTCTCATAATCAACCTTAAATTCATAACATAATACTTCTTTCCCGCCTTCCGTAGGAATGATCGCCAACCTTGGTTCAGAGGCTTTTGCAGCATCACTGATCTTTTCCTTGGCTTCTTCGATACTGATAAGGGGCGGATCGATTTTCCGATTATAATGATTGAATAGATAACCCTCCGCTTCAAACCCAGTAATCTTTCCGTTGTCTAATCCAACCTTCACCTTAGCCAGATCCGGATAAATGATAATATCATCTTGTACATAGGCAAAATTGATAACCATCTGTCCATCATATTTTACATAATACGTTGAAGTCATATTATCGTACCCTTTATCCCTTAGAAACTGCTCCGCAATCTTAACACCTTGCTTTACGTCAAGTTTAGCCTTCCCAATCTCCCTGGTATCCAACATCCACATCACTTTCCCGCCAGTTTTGGTCACTGCCATGGATATTGGACTTTTACTTTCACCCGAAATGGGTTTAAGATCAACGATGTAAATAGGGACTCTACTATCATCCACATCCCCTAAAACTGTTGCTTCATAGGTTGTACCGTCTCCTGCAAATGCCTTAGCAATTTTTTCGATATCTTCTTTGTTGATTTTTTTACCGGCTAATCTAGGTTTTTCTTTTTTTATATGCTCTGAAAAAGGTCCATCATAAATAAGCTCAGGATATTCCTGCATTCTTTCCTCTACATTGACGAAGCTGGTAGCAAGCATATTTTCGTTGGTTTCCTCCATCTTTTGATTCATTTTTCTTCGGATTTCACCTATTTTCAAACCGTTTTGTGACATATTATCTTGTAGAGAAATCAGCTCTTCCGATAAATAATTCGAATAATTATGTAGTTCTTTTAATGTAGATATTTCCTCGGGTGTCAGTGGTTTTCCCTCTAAGTTCTTTCTGGCAAGGGCCATACTTAAATCACCCACTTGACTTAAAAACTTTTGCGTTCTACTGACATTGCTGTGCTCTATTGGCAGCTGGCTCATCTTTTCCTGTGCATCATAACTAAGATGCATTAAATCTGTAAATAACATGACATTTTGCCTTGGCGTCCCAGTCACCAATGATTTTGCTAGATTTACCTGGATATTTTCCACATCTGTAATCATATCACTAAACATTCGCTGATACTGATTTTCCAGATAGATATTATGTTCACGGTTTAAGTCATATTGATTGTACCCCCATATCCCAGTCCCGATAAGCACTGCCGTTAGTACTAGTAATATACCGTTTTTCATTATCTCACCCCCATACTGCTGTTATTTCTGTGCAAACCAATGCTTGCCGATTTTTACGGTAGGTTTCCTTGACCAAATCCATTTGCTGGTTGCTGTTGCGGGATTCCAATAATATATAGATCCTCCGCTGGGATCCCAACCATTCAATGCATCCCTTGCTGCCTTAAAGGATATATCATTAGGATTTAAATAAATTTGTCCATCGTCTACAGCTGTAAAAGCTCCCGGTTGATAGATAACTCCTGCAATGGAGTTGGGAAAAGATGGATGCTTTACTCTATTTAAAATAACTGCGCCTACTGCCACCTGACCTGCATAGGGTTCCCCTCTTGCTTCTCCATGAATGGCCATAGCTAATAGCGTAACATCATTACTTCTAGACACACCCCGACTTGTGGATGAGTACGTTGCCTTACTGGCAGCACTTGCAATGCCTAATTCTCTCCGTGTTGCAGGACCGATAATACCATCAGCAGTCAGTCCGTTCTTTCTCTGAAACTTTATAACGGCAGTCCTCGTTTTATCTCCATAAATACCATCTACACTGCCGGCATAATATCCCCATTGCTTCAGTTTCTTTTGAGCCCTCTGCACCGTAACATCGTACTTAGCCGCTGTTTTGCTGCTGGATGATATACCTAAGGCCCTCTTTGTCCCGGAACCTACAACCCCATCGGCTTTAAGTCCATTCTTTCTCTGAAACCGAATAACCGCGTTGTATGTCTCTGTACCATAAATTCCATCAACTACGCCTTTGTAGTATCCCCACTGCTTTAATTTACTCTGCACCTGCCGTACATCATCTCCCCTTGATCCCCAATACAAATTCCTGGCATATATGACATTGATACATAACATACTGATAAGAAAGGAAAGCAGTAATGCAACACATACAATTCTTGTAATTTTCTTCATTTATTCCCCTCCTTTGCCCTTTAAATATATTTTCTACATTTATTACCGCAAATATTCTGTGCAAAGGGCATAGAAAAAGAGAGAGAAAACTAAGATTTTCCCTCTCTTTTTCCATGATAAAGAAATTATATTTGCTTTCCAATTTCTTTTCCGTATTCAAAGCAGTTTGCCAAATCCTGTGCTGTAGGTACATACTGTATCTGCAGTCCTTCCTTAATCAGTTCGACCCCTGCCTCTTTTAGTTTCTTTTCAATATTGGCTACAGCACCTTTTCCCCAGCCATAAGAACCAAAGGAAGCACCGATCTTTTTCTTAGGCTTTAAACCGGATAGCTCTTCCAGAAAATATGCAACATGGGGAATCATCGTATTATTGATGGTGGAAGAAGCCACAAGAATAGCTTTTGCTTCTAAGGTTTCCGTCATGATGTCATTGACATCTGTTTCTGATATTTTATATAATCTGGCGTCTACACCTTCGCTTACTAAGCCTTCTACAATAGCTCTGGCCATTTTCTCCGTACTGTGCCACATGGTATCATAAGCAACAACTGCCTTCCGTTTCGTTTCGCCCTTTCCCCATCCCATATACGCTTCGAAAATCTTGCTTGGATGACTTCTCCAAATGATACCGTGGCTAGGGGCGATCATATCGACCTCTAATCCCATTTTCACAATCTCTTCGATTTTCTTTACCACCAGGGGACTAAACGGCATAAGGATATTGGCATAATACTTCTTTGCTTCATCTATCACTTCACAAAGATCATTTTCATCATCAAACAGCTTTGAAGATGCCAGGTGCTGACCGAAGGCATCATTGGGCATCAACAGTTTTTCTTCCGGCACGTAGGAAAACATACTGTCTGGCCAATGAAGCATTGGTGCTTCGATAAAACGTATGGTCTTTGACCCAAGAGAGATTTCGTCTCCGGTTTTTACGATTTCATAGTTATAGTCACCGAAGTAATGCTTGATCATGCCCTCTTTACCATTTTTTGAACAGAACACCTTTGCCTCTGGGATATATTTCATCAGTTTGGGAAATCCGCCAGAGTGATCCGGTTCAATGTGATTCACAACGACATAGTCAATCTTTGACGGATCTACAATTTCCTTGATATTGTCAATCATTTCATCAACAAAATGCGCATCCACGATATCTACAAGGGTTATCTTTTCATCAATAATCAAATACGCATTATATGAAGTACCTTTTTGTGTATGGTAGGAAGGTCCATGGAATTTTCTTATATCCCAATCAATAGCTCCTACCCAATAAATTCCTCTTTTGATTTCGTTAACAGCCAAATTTCTCATCTCCCCTTTAGTATTTTTTCAAACACTATATACCCAAAGAAGTATGGTTTAATCTTCTTTTCTATCCTATCTAATGAAGATATTGATTGCCAAAATAAATATAAATCAGCCCAAAGGCGCCTTCTCCGGAATAGCTGCTTTTATAGTCAGCCGTCACCATCTGAATACCCAATTCTTCACGGATCAATACACAAATATCTTCAAGAACAAAATCAAAGTAAGTCTCAATCTGCTTCTCAACATCATTTGGAATAACTTCAGGTTCTTCCTTGTCCATTTGTGCATTTCGAAGTCTCACGTCTGTTTGAAAAATATCACATATTTGATGTAGATTGACGAAAACATCAAATACCATAGTATTTTCAGCATTGATTTGTCTGCTTATATCTTCCACCTCATCAAAATATCCACTGCGCCATATAATTTCCTCAATGGCACTGCTGCTGACAAGCTTAATCATATTGTTTGCTATAACACTCAATTCAAACATATCTACCCTCCTTTATCGATAGCAAGAGGATTATTACTATTTTAATCTTTAGCTATAGGATTTCCCAAAAACAAAAAAATAATGGTCAAGTGCCATTATTTTATTGAGCAATTATTGTGTAAGTATTCTTGTTAGATTGGATATTATGACTGTAAATCCAGAGATTGTCACAATGAGCATAGATGCCACTACAAAATTTTTAAACTTATCCATAAAAACGTCTCCTTATCTTAAATATTGAAAAATGCTTCTGTATTATTACCTAATTTGGAAATCGCTATACCAAATCGATAGATTTTTTATGTAATCATGTAAAAAATTTCAATCTATATTATATATACCACAATAAATCTGGTTTAATCAATTACAAAACTATGACAATTTTGTTTCAATTCCATTAAATTCCTTTTTCTACGGAGCAAAGCGGAAGAACACTGGAGGTCACTGAAAAAGTACTTCATCGTCCAGGGTAACACATGGGGACAGGGCCCCAGTCCGGCAAAAAACACACCGGACAGTGTACCACTCCCCAAGTCTTGCCCTTCCTGCTCAAATAACTCGAGTTTTTCAGCAGTCTCGAACACTGTTCTCCCCTACTATGCACAAAGTATTTTTATAACGTAAAAAAGGCCTCTTTGTAAGAGACCTTTTCTTTTTTCATTATATTCCAGCTGCCTTTTTTACAGCTGCTTGATGCTGAGGATCTTTTTTGTCATCTTTATGTCGCAAACTGTTTTTAAAGTGCAAATCCACGTGCCCATCTATACCGTTACCTTTTACAAAATCAAAATTATAGCCCGTACCATAACCGCCGCTTCGATTTGAAACAGTTTCTCCTGCTGGTTTGCTTTCTACACCGGCGTGAGGCATATTGGTCATGGAAGCCGCAATGACTCTGTCGCTCTTATATACCAGTACAGGTCTTCGATCCCAACTGAATCCACCCCAAATACTTTTCATAGTCGTTGTATCGTCCATCGTAAGTGGCTCCACATCTGCATGATTTGTACCTGCTGTCACCTTTACCTGGAAGGTTTTTCCTGTTCCTAAATCTTCTACTAAGAGTACATCCTGTCTATTTACTATTACACCAGAAACTTCACTCCACCAATCAAGGTATTCACCTTTGCCATTCCGCCCGTAACCTCTGCTGGCAGTATTAAGCGAAGCGTCGACCAAACCAAGTTCTTTCATCTTATGTATTGTACCCTTGCCAACAATGCCATCTTCCTTCAAGCCATATTTCTTTTGAAACGCTTTTACGGCTTTTTCTGTGATACTTCCATAATAGGATGTTATTTTGTCATATGTATATACGCCATCTTTTTTTAAAGCTTGCTGAATAACTTGCACATCCTTATGCTCCGTACCTGATTTGTAAACACTTTTTGAAAAGGTAAAGCCTCCTGCCGCTTGGACGCTGCTCCAGCTTCCCATGATAAAAAATGCCAGAGCGAAGCAGATAAAATATTTCTTCATTCGTATTTCCTCCTTATTTTCAGACATGTTTTATTCTGTCTGAAAAATGATTTTCACACGAAGCCCACTCTGTAACTATATCATGTTATGTTAACGTAAATCAATACAAATCCTCAAATTTCAATTATTTGGAAGAAACATTTCAGGTTTACTTTCGTCGAAAATATATGGCCTTACATACCAATGATATCTCTGACGACAGCCGATGCAATAATCATTCCCACCACAGAAGGAACAAAGGCTACACTGCCTGGGATTTGATTACGCACGGTGCACGTTCTTTCACGATTGGTACAAATGCAATCCGTCTTACAATCTGCATGAATTTTTTTAGGTTCAATAGGTTCTTCCTTAGAAAATACAACCTTGAGACTTTCTACGCCTCTTTTTCTCAGTTCTTTTCTCATGACTTTTGCAAGAGGATCAATGGTTGTTTTATAAATATCTGTTACTTCAAATTTTGTAGGGTCCAGCTTATTTCCTGCACCCATGCTGCTGATAATCGGTATCTTTCTCTTCCAGCATCTTTCAACCAAATCCAACTTTGCAGAAACCATATCAATGGCATCCACAACATAATCATAGTCATCTGCTAATAGCTGTTCAGCGGTTTCTGACTGATACAGCATTTTATATGTCTTAACATCCGCCTTTGGATTGATAGCCAGTATTCGATCCTTCATCAATTCCACCTTTGCCTTTCCCACCGTACTTCTTAAGGCATGGAGCTGACGATTAATATTTGTTAAACATACATCATCATCATCAACTAATACAAAGCTTCCGACTCCTGATCTTGCCAAACCTTCTACTGCATATGTTCCGACACCGCCTATTCCAAATACTGCAATTTTACAATTTTCAAGTTTTTTAAGGTTTTCTGTACCGATGACTAGCTCTGTTCGAGAAAAAGCATGTAAGCCCACGGCTATTCCTCCTTCTTATTTAAGCTTGGTTTTTTACACTACGATATTATATCGATATTACTGCATAAAATCAATCAAACCTTAAAAACAATCCTCATTTCATAATAATATTTATTATCTCCAAAGAAAAAAGACCCAAACCGGGTCTTTTAAAATACCAATCCTATTGTTATGTATCCGCTTTATTATAATCTTTCACTACACAAATCCATGATCATCCATAAATTGTTAATGAAACCATGCAGTAAATCTAACAAGCGTCGTAGTCATCTGGAAACCAGGCAATCAACCTTCTGCAAGAACTCCATTTTATATTGAACAAGCTCGTAATACTGCTGCTTGGTAATGACTCCGTTCGATAACAAGTGATCAGAAAAAGAAATAAAATCCTTGACAAGATCGACTAAATCTCCTTGCTCATCCCCAAATTCATGTCTTCGCTCTAGATAATCAAACACAATCCCCCACCCCATAACCATCATAGTACATTTATGTACTTATTATACATCTATACAAAAATTCCTGCTAAATATGGAAATTTTATTGCAAAATGTTAAATAATTGAATATTTAATGAAGTTTTGATTATCGCAATCACATTTTCCATATATTCTTATACAAAGATAATAAAGTGATTGAATGTATAGTATCTATGAGATATTTTAAAAAATCAGTAAATATCTTCCGCTAAACAGTCATTATCGCCTTATATCTCGGATTTTCAGTCAAATCTATGTTTTACACCTAACAAAGAAAGGAATAGTATAGACCATAGATTTTTTAAATCTTCTTAATCCCTATTGGAATGAAAAGACTTTATTTCATGTTTTTTCTTTCTTACTATCTACTCGTTGAAAGAGGTGTGTTCTGATGAATCCTTTTATCGGGCTGGGTGTTGCACTGATATCAGGCATATTGTGTGGTCAATTTATTAACCGATTTAAAGTACCTGCTGTAGCAGGATATATTGCCGCAGGACTCATTATTGGAATATCTGGTTTAAAGATTGTCGATAATGAAATGATTGAGCAATTATCTTTTTTAAGTGATTTTGCATTGGGTATTATTGCATTTAATATCGGTAGTGAATTTAAGATCCCCGTTCTGAAAAAGCTGGGAAAATCTATTTTTGTTATTGCTGCTTGTGAAGCTCTGGGGGCATTCATACTGGTAACAGGTATCATGCTTCTTTTAAAGCAGGACATGGCAACTGCTTTAATATTAGGAGCCGTGTCCTCTGCAACTGCTCCTGCCGCTACAGTCATGGTTCTAAAGGAGTACAATGCAAAGGGTCCCTTGACAAGTACATTGTTAGGTGTGGTAGCTGTAGACGATGCTATTTGTCTTATCATTTACGCCGTTGCTTCATCTGTAGCAAAGGTCTTTGTCAAACATGAGGCAGTAACCTTGTCAAAGATACTTTTCCATCCGATGATGGAAATCGTAGGTTCTATTCTATTAGGTGTTTTGTGTGGTATCCTATTGGCGTTTTTGATTCAAAAATCTAAAAAAGAAGTTGAAACCCTTTCTTTTACCTTGGGTTCTATACTTTTTCTGGTTGGCTTAGCGTTGCAGCTTCAACTGTCTCCCCTTTTGTCAGCAATGGCCTTGGGTGTGACGATAGCCAATGTTTCTTCCCAAAGCAGAAGAGCATTCTCAACCATTGAAAATTTTTCTCCACCTATTATCGCGGCTTTCTTTACTCTCGCAGGAGCTCGATTGGATATCACCTTGCTTCCTCGTATAGGATTGATAGGCATAGCATATATTTTATTTAGAACAGCAGGAAAAGTGTTCGGTGCTTCTTTGGGTGGTAAACTGTCCAATGCCTCCGACGAAGTCAGAAAATACATAGGTCTAGGTCTTCTATCCCAGGTGGGAGTGGCAATTGGACTTGCTATCGTTGTTGGTAGGGAATTTCCCAATACCGAACTGGCATCTCTCGTTATTACAACCCTTCTTGCTACAACCATTATTACAGAAATCATAGGTCCCGTTGCAACGAAGCGGGCAATCATGAAAGCCAATGAAGTGAATATAAAATAGGGAGGTATTGATTCATGTATGCTTTGTTTTTAATACTCAACGATGTATATTTGTTAGACGATGTGTTAGAAGTGTTTTACGAATTTGGTGTTGGTGCCACCACCATTGATAGTGTTGGGATGGGAAAAGTGCTCCTTCAACATAACGTGGACGTTCCCATATTTTCCAGCATCCAAAAACTGCTAGAAGGAGATAAACCCTATAATAAAACAATTGTTAGCGTCATTCGTAATGAAGAAAAACTCAGAAAGATTACCGATAGAATCAATAGAGATCTGGAAATCACAAGAAAGGGTGTTGGCTTTATGTTTGTCGTTCCTGTATTGGAATGCTATGGACATAAGTTAGAAGAAGTGCAGGACAAGTAATTCCTGCACTTTTCATTATCACTTTCGATAGAAGCTAAAAAGATGGGCATCCAGGGAATAATGATCGAGATAAAGCTCCCTTAGGATTTGTGCCCCCATAACAGCATATAAAATGCCATTGGACCCATAACCTAAGCAAAAATAGCAGTTTGGAAGTTCCTCATATTCTCCAATATACGGTAAGCTGTCCTTTGATCCGCCGAAAATACCACTAAACTTATACGCTTCCTGAATATCCCCTATTTGAGGAAACCATTCCCTTAATCGATTCATTAATATCTCATATTTCTGCTGTGCCGCTGGGGCATCGTTGGTCAGATGGGCCATCTTGCTTCGCTGCCCTCCTAAGGGTATGTCTTCTCCCCCAATAATAATCCGATTATCCATCGTTGTCCTTAAATAGGTATAGGGATTCTTATGATTACGTATAATGGACTTTCTATACCATCCATCAAAATGCTTCACAGGTTTTGTTACAATGGTAAAGGTTCTAGTCAGTGTCGTAACCTTCTTTTTGATAAACGTTCTTGATTCAAAGCCAGATGCGATGATTGCTTTTTTCGCTTTGATTCGAAAGTGATTATTTGTCGTTAAAACAATGGTATTTCCCTGAGGTTCCATATTGATGATTTCCGTGTTTTCAAATATTTTTAAGCCTTTTTGAGAAGCTGAGGATAATAGGCCGTGGGAAAAACGATAAGGATCAATCTCCCCTACGCCACTTTTAGAATAAATACCGGCTTTGATTGGCAGAGAGTATCTTTCCTTACCTTCTTTTTCGTCTAAAAATTCTACGTTAAAACCATTTTCTTTCCTCAGTTCATACTCTTGTCTTAAAAATTTGGCTTCATTCTCGCTGCTGGTAAAATATAAGCTCTCACACAGTCTAAATCCGCATTGATCTCCAATTCGACGAATCATTTTTTCAATATCATATACAGCTTTCTCACACAGTCTGAAAGCTTTCACTGCATTTTCCATGCCTATTTGATTTTTTAAACCACTCATATTTCTATCGATTTCATACTGTAGAATAGATGTAGAAGCACTGGTACTTCCATAACCGATGATATTTTTTTCTACAAGGATCGTATCAATACCGGATTCTGCAAAGAAATATCCGCAGATTGCACCTGTTATGCCTCCACCAATAATAACAACATCACATTCCATATCGTCGCCTACATAGGTATATTTATTGGGGATCTTCGTTAGACTCGTCCAGTACAAGTTACCTGCTACAAGATCCATCACATTTCCTCCCTCTGTATCAGAAACTTTCTGTCTGGTTTATTTTTTCTAGTATTGTTTCTATCTATGCACCTGCTGTCATAACCTTGATGGATTTTAGAAAATGAAAATTATTCCAGTATAGTTCAAAAAGAAAAGGGTTAATATAATAGCGTAGGGTACGTAATGGTTGAGCCAAGATTCATATATGCTCCTGTCATGGGGTGTATATGGGTCGGCCAAAGATTGTATATCGGTCACCTGCGTGGCTGGTATGCAGTCGGAGGGAAGATTCTATATGGTTGGGAAAGGTTTTATTGCAGTCGACCTCAATTGATTGTAATAGGATCCCAACCTATCATATAGGGTCGAGCGAAGATCATGCAGAGTGCCGCAGGTCTTTTGACTAATGGTTGTATGCAGCCGAGAGGTTGCATGCAGCTGTTAAGGTATTCTGTATGGTCGAACGAACCATCATCATGGGTAATGACCTGCTTGGTTATGGTCGAAAGATCATAGCTGGGTAATAAGTTATCTATGGTGGTGCAAGGTAGATCATTACGCGCTCTATTTATTTATGTCCAATTCTTGTAATAAATTATTATAGTATATTTGATTTTTGCTTTAAGAAAAGTAATATACGTGGTTAGCTGTTAGCAGTTAGCCGTACCTGGTCGTTCTTTAGGGCAATACATAATAAAAAAAGAAAAATTATTATTCTAAAATATGTAAAAAAGTCCCGTATCATGCACGAGACTTTTACTATGTTATGATTTGTTATACGCTTATTATTCTTCTGCAGCTTCTATAAGACATACCTCTAAAATATCCATATTTTCTTCAATTTCCGGTTTCTTTATTTTCACATAAAAAATAACTGCTGTAATGAAAAGAACAGCACCGATTATGAATAATGGCCAATTCATTTGATCTTCAAAAAAAACATAGTCTAATACAGTTAAAGCATAGAGGTTATTCAAAGCATGGGCAAAGACTGCTGCCAATAGAGAACCTGATTTCCAATAAATAAATCCTAGTACCATTCCTAAAAAAAATGTATTAACGGATTGATGGATATTCATATGCATCAAACTAAATAGCAGTGATGAGAAAATAATGGAGAAGACTATGTTATATCGCTTTGCAAGACCATCTTGGATAATCCAGCGATAGACCACTTCTTCATAGATTGGTGCAACAATAATCAGTGACAGGAATAGAACGACATTGCTCTGAGCCAGCTCATCAATGGCCTCCATCAAAAACTCACTGACTTCTATATCTTTTAAAAGATAGTGAATAGCATTACCAGGGAAAAACACATATCCCGTAATCAACAATGTCGCAAAGGCAATATGCTTCCAGGCAGTTTCAGTTGGGAGCTTTATATGCTCAAGACTCTTTCTTCTTACCCTTCGATATAAGATATATACTACGACTCCGGATGCAATGATTTCTTCTCCTAAGCGAAAATAGGTCATTGTCACTTCATCTATAAACGTCTCCACCATTCCCAATATCGTTTCTAAGGGTAGATAAAGGATAATCTCCATCAAAATGATAAATAATACAACAAGAAAAGCACCCCATGCAGATAGTCCGGGTTTTTTCACTTTTTCGGTCGCATCCATGTTAACCCTCCGTTTTCCATACAAATTAAAAGGCTAAAGAACGCATCTTCTTATAGCCTTTGATCATTCATAGATACAATAGTCAATCATCTCTAGCAAACGGTAATTCCATATAATGTTTTCAACTGCTGAAAGGAACTTTCCCTACATATATTTTGAATGGCATGATATTTCCAGCTATCCTTATACCTATATAATTCGCCTAATATGATAGAATTGTTTTCTTGAACGTCAACATCTTCAATCGTTTGAAATACTGTTCTATGCAATTGATGCTCCAGGGCCTCAAACTTCAGGAGGATAGATTCTACCGCTCCTGTGCTTCCTATTTCTTTGAAGATATTTCCAATAAACACGATACGACTTATATCATCCGGTATGTTTTGCAAAGTTATCTCAACCTGTTTCTGCCGCCCCTGTTCTGTCGTCATTTCATCATACTGAACACCATGACAGGAACTGATTGTATGATTATAAAAAACAATGTTTTCCTTGATAATCCTATTCTCCAGATCAATCATAACAGTAAAGAGATCAATATCAAAGAATTCAGGCGGATTGGAAAAGCTCAATTGGAGCACTAGATTCTTAGGTTCATGGAGTTTGCAAATAACAATTTTCTCTCCTTTAATAAGTGGTCTTGACACTACAATCGCCACCTTCAAAATCAAATTCAAGCCGAAGTAATAGAACTTTGTTATTTTTTTCAGCGTATTCCAGCAAGCCAAAAACCGGCATTTCTATATTCTCAGGAAGGAAAACATCCTTTGCTGTTATCTGTATCTTATTTAAAAATGATATACAATCATTTACAAACACAATATTCTTTGTATACTTGGCAGATAATACATATATCAAAAACATCTTAACATGTTCTGAGCACTTGGTATTAAATTGTATAAAATCGCTAATATATTTCCTAATCAATTCTCTCTGCAAGAACATTTTTCTTATTTTCTCTGCTGGATAACAGGCAGCTTCTTTATAGCATGCTATTGCATATTGTTGGTATTGCTGCTGATATTCCTCGTCTTTCATATACTCTATTGCATTTTGAATACTTCCCGATATAAAATAGTACTTTAACAAACTGCTGTTTTGATATAAATAATACATATATAAACCTAAATCGGTACACACCCTGCTAACAGTTTGAAAGAGCATTTCTGCTCTTTCAGACTGAGGCTCTATTCTGAAATATCCGTTAAACAGCCCGTTAAATTCCTCTGAAATATAATAAATATCAAAACAGATGTGATCCTCAGGATTTTTTGATGTAATTTTCAGTATTTTCAATTCTTCCAATTCATTAAAGATTCCCCGATAAAATAACACATGGCTTTTTAACTGAAAATCAGGATTTTTCAATTTTGGAATTGTACTTTCTATGTGGAAAAACTGAGAAGCCAGCTTGATGCATTCACTTTTATCCATGTATACCATCCACCTATATTTTATATCCTTTCACTTCGATATGCCAAAAGCTTTTGCTTCTGTGAAGCCTCCAACTGTGTAAGCTCTTTCTCAATGGTAATGCGCTTTTGATGGCCTTCCTGATAGATTTTCATTGATTCCTCGATGGTTTCAAGCAGCTTCGTATGGGTTTCCCGTAAAGTCTCCATACTGACAATACCCCTTTCACTTTCCCGGGCAATTTCAATGGAGTTCATTTTCAAAAGCTCTGCATTTTGCTTGAGCAAATCTTCGGTCGTATCGGAAACCTTTTTTTGGAGTTCAAGTGCTGTTTTTTGCTTGTTTAATGAGATCGTCAGAGCAATTTGGTTCTTCCAGATAGGAATTGTTGTTAGGATACTGGATTGTATTTTGCTTGCAAGGATCTTATCATTATTTTGCACCAGACGAATCTGGGGCAATGTTTGTATTGCGATTTCCCTACTAAGCTTTAGATCAAAAATTCTTTTTTCTATTTCATTTAATGTCTGTGCAAAATCATTATATTTTTGAATGTCCAATAGATCCTGAGTCTGTTCGGCACGATTTCTCAGCTCTACCAATACGGTCTGGCTTAGCTCTCGATGCTTTTCTTCCCCCGCAGCAATATATATTTCAAGATCGTGAAGATACTCAAGATTTTTATTATATAGAGCATCCAGCACATTAATATCTCGAATAAGCTCTTTCCTTGCGGTATCCAAAGAAACCACAATTCTATCCACTGTTTGGGTAACACTTTCAAGCTTTATTTTTGTGGTAGCTGCGCTCTTGGCCAATCCTCTTAAAAAAGGAATCTTGTTGACAAAGCTATCTTTCTCTTGTAATGTATTGACATCCACTTCTTGGATGGTTGATAACAACTCTGTAAGCCCCTTTCCAACCGTTCCGCTGTCTTTGGTCTTTACACCCTCTAAAATACCATCAGCAAATTTTGCGATATTGCTTTGGATATCTGTCCCAAAGTAAGCAACACTGTTAGAATCTGTTAAATTAATATCTTTTTTAACTTCATTAAGCATTTTTATATCTTCTGGACCAAATTTGGATAAATCCACTGCATATTTACCCTCATTCGTAGAAATATCCAGCTGCTTTCCACCATCCACTACTGGTAACTTACTTTGAACCGGCTCTGTATTGTTTTCATCCTTTTCAATATTTGTTAGTAAGTCCTGAAAACCCATTTTCCTCCACTCTCCTTACGTTAAAAATCTGATTTGATCAAGTCTTGGATTGTTTTTAAGTCAACATTCAGATTCATCTGTTGTTGGCTTTGAATATTTGAAATTGTTTGATATAATTTTTTATTCATGGTTGCAATCGTCTCCAACAGTTCCTTACGATGGACATTTGTTATCGTCTGCTCATCAAAATTAGTCAAAATCCCCTTCATCATATCGATATATTTTAGCATCAGCAATTCTTGCACGGAAATGATGCTGTCCATATTCTTGGCATAAAACTCAATGATATATATATAGTACGAAATAAAAGAAAAAAGGTATGAGAATAACGCTTGATCTTTTGTAGCGCAGAGCCTCGCTTCAATCTCTCTTAATGAATTTCTGGCATTCTCAAGAACAGTAACTGCTTCCTGCCCTCTGTATTGATTATTATCTTCAACGACCGCATGTTCCGTATCATTTTTTCGCTTAAATAAATTAAAAATAAATATCACTTCCTTATTAAACCATTCCATCTATAAATCTCTACTTGTTTTTTGCAAAATAATTGAAATATTGTAACGTATTTTCTTTTATTATACCTCAACGGTTTTATTCATGTAAACCTTCCCACAGTAAATGGCTTCATAATTAGAAAAAAGCAGCACCGCTGCTTTTGTCACTTACTGCTTATTCTGTTTTTGTACCTTAGTCATCAAACCTTCTACATTTCCACCTTCAAAGCCACCATAATACCCAAACAGCCGGGAAGGAAGATTTCCTTTGTCTATCACTTGTTTCTCAATTCCTAACTCACTGGCCATTTCATTCTTCATTTCATCATATGCTTTTTTGGCTTTTGGATTAACAGGAATTTTATCCAAACTTTTTCACCTCTCATTATACGCTATCTAATCTCTAGTATTCTTTATAGATAGAAATGAATACCCGGAAACTTTTGGATATACCGTTTCTTATACAATTGTATTCTAAAGGTGCTCCGTATGAATTTTCATAAACAGGTTACATTATAATATAGAAATTCATCATCATGAAAGGAGTATTTCATGGGAAAGAAAATAACGAAAACTACACCGGTAGAGAATCAAGATGCTTATAACTTTCATATCAATCCTGACGAATATGATACGACTACGATGACATCCGATGATATGAGTCTTCTCACAAAAGATAGCAAAAAAAGAAAAAAGAGAAAAGTAAAATAAAGCAGGTGAATCCACCATGCTTTATTTTTTTATGAAGCATTAGATATTATGCTAAAATTACCAATCTCATTTACAGAAAAAAGAATTGTTTATATTTGTTTTAGAATGGTATAATTCATAATACTAGTCGGAATTTGTCGTTTTTTATCGAATTTTGTTTAACAAGAAATTAACCTTTCTATAATCTTTTCGATAATAAATACTGTTATGTTAAGATCATACTCCTTTTAACATACATAGGTTACACATCAAGTATATACATGAAAGCTTGGGTTAGAATTTGGAGGTGGTTTTTCTTCATACATTTTATAAATAAGTCTCATTCTATTACTATTTTAAGGAGGTAGAGATCATGAACTTCAAAAGTATACGTATGCGAACCCTGGCGTATATACTCCCTTTTGTTCTTGGCATCATGGTTTTATTATCATTTTTGAGTTACAGTTATTCCAAAAACTTAATTAACCAAGAGATCGAAGAAAAAATGAATTACAATATGTTCCAAGTCATTGAAGCGATTGACAAGATATTGATTCAGCACAGCAGAATTCCTGAATCGCTGGCTCGATTGGTAGAAGCCTCCGGAAATCAACTAACCAAGGAACAATACATAGAGATCTTGAAAAAAACCATATCCATTAATCAGGATACCTTTGGAGCAGGTATTTGGTTTGAACCTTATCGTTACAGCGAGAATGTTCAGTACTTTGGTCCGTATGTTTACAAGGATGGCAGTAGTGCTGTCGTTACCTTGGATTATGAGACACCAGAATATAACTATCCCAGTTGGGATTGGTACAAGATGGGTATGAATATATCCCAATCAGTCGTATGGTCAGCCCCTTATTATGATGAGACAACCAATGTTACCATGATAACGACCAGTGCTCCCTTCTATGATTCTAACGGAAAATTTATTGGCCTTACAACAGGAGATGTGGATTTGGTTAATCTACAAAATCTTATCAGTGAAATAAAGGTAGGCGAAAAGGGAGAAGCATTCTTATTAAGCAAGGATGGTACCTATATCGCTCATCCTAATGCAGAACTTGTCATGAAGAAGAAGATAACCGAAAGCGAAAACACTTCATTGGCGACATTGGGTGCAGAGATACTGGAAAAGAAAGGGGGTCAAGCTGCTTACACAGATAACGATGGCAGTGTACGTATTTACTATACATCTTTTGATGAGACCGGATGGATTCTTGGTCTTTCCATACCCGAGAACGAACTGTTTGGACCCCTAAAAAGCTTAATGACAAAGCTTCTTTTGATCATCTGCGCATCTCTACTGATTGTGGTATTGATCGTTTTCCTCTACAGCCAATATATAACCAACAGCATTCGAAAAGTAAATGATTTTTCGAAAACCATAGCACAAGGCGATTTGTCATCATCTTTAGATTCAAAAAGTAAAGACGAGCTAGGCCAAATGTCCAATCATTTAAATACCATGACAGCTTCCATGCGTACCATGATCAAAGATGTAATGCACAATATTGATCAACTGGTAGAAACTTCACAGAGCCTCGCTACGGGTGCAGAGCAAACACAAAAAGCAAATGAGCAAATAGCAGAGACTATGCAAAGCTTGGCCCTCGGTAAGGATGAAGAACAAAAAATTACTGATAACACAGCTAAAACTGCTGAAGAAATCGCTAAAGGAATCGAACATATTGCCAACAACATTCAAACAGTTGCAGATACCACGGTAGAAACCTCTCGCCTGGCACAGAATGGAAATCAAGTTGTTGATTTAGCCATCTCACAAATGGAAAAAATCCATAAAAACGTACTGACATCCGGAAATGTGGTCAATCAATTGGGAGAGAAATCCAATCAGATTGGTGAGATCGTATCCTTAATTACATCTATTTCTGATCAGACAAACCTGTTGGCACTAAATGCTGCTATTGAGGCAGCCAGGGCAGGGGAACACGGCAAAGGTTTTGCTGTTGTTGCCGATGAAGTCCGGAAGCTGGCTGAACAATCGGGTAAAGCTGCCGGTAATATCACTTCCCTTATTCAAGAAATTCAAAAAGATATCGGCAGTGCTATCGCTACCATGCAAGAGGGTACTCAGTCCGTAGAACAAGGGATCACCATGGTAGACGACGCCGGGACTTCATTCCACAGTATCTTAGATGCTATCAACAGTATATCCGGTCAAATGCAGGATATAGCAGCGGTCATAGAAGAGATTGCTGCAGAAACAGAAACCATGGTAGGATCCATGGAGCATATAACCTCATTGTCACAGCAGTCCTTGGAGAATATTGAAAGCACTGCTGCAGCTTCAGAAGAACAAACTGCTTTAGGTCGAGAGATTTCTGATGCAGCATTGACATTATCCCAGATGTCAGAAAGCTTAATGCAGCAGGTAAACAAATTTAAACTATGATGTAGAAAATCCGTGATTCATATGAATCACGGATTTTTTGTTTTCTCCTAATCATTAGGAAATGATGAACATTATACTTTAAACTTTTGAATCATCGAATTCAACTTTTCTGCTAGTTCTGCTTGGACTTGAGATACTTTTGCCACTTCTTCAACAGCTTCTGTTACTTGAGAGACATTGCTGGATATCTCTTGAGAGCTGGCAGTGGTTTCTTCTGAGGTTGCTGAAACAGATTCAATGGCTGCACTCACTTGTTCAATGGTCGCTGCAATATTCATTACGTGGCTGTTAAAATTATCGATTAGAGAGCGAATGAATTCTGCATCTTTCTCATATTGAATACCGGTATTGACAAGAACCTCATAATCCTTCGATACCTTCTCATCAATGAACTGCAATATCTCACTAGAGTTATCCGATAAATTACTAAACGCTTTATAGACTTGTTGAATCACCGATTGAATATTTCCGACCGTCTTAGAAGATTCTTCCGCCAGTTTCCGTACCTCTTCTGCTACTACCGCAAATCCTCTGCCATGTTCTCCTGCCCTTGCAGCTTCAATAGCTGCATTCAAAGCCAGTAGATTAATTTGCTCTGAAATTGTTGAGATTCCTGTAGCCATAGCTTCTATTTCTTTGACAACCTCACCATCTTTGATTGCCTGTTTAATTTTAATTTGCTTTTCACTATACACTTTCTCAGCATCTTCCTTAGAGCTTTCTGCATTGGACTTCATATTCTCAGCACGCCGCTGTATTTCCATAGCTGCTATACTACCCTCTTTTGACTGTTTAACCAAATCATTAGAGGTTATGGAGACCTCCTGTGAAGAAGCATTGATTTCCTCCAGTGCAGTACTGGTATCTTCAGTCCCTCTAGATATCCCTTCCGTTGCTGAATCAATATTTTGCATTTGTGCCAATACCTCTTCTGCCGTTGCTGATAATTGCTGGCTGGCTGCACTCATATCCGATGAATTGGCAATGATTTCCTTAATCAAATTTTGCATATTTACAACTGCTTTATTTAAAGCTTCCGTTAATACTCCCGTTTCATCCTTTGAGAGAACCTCCATTTGCTTGGTTAAATCACCATTTCCAAAGGCTTCAGCAAAGGCAACACTTCTTTTAAGAGGCGCTGTGATTACTCTCGTCAAGAGAGTACCGCTTACTATGGCAATCATTAAAGCAAAGCCTATAAGAATAATCATGAGCCTAACGGATTTTGTATAAGTGATGTCTGATTTAGTATACACGTCAGCAGCAAGTTCTTTATTTAATTCTATTAAATTATCCAGTGAATCCTGAGTCTTGTTGCCAATACGAATCACATCTCCATAGACAAGTTTTGCTCCCTCGTAGTTATCATCTTTTAATATGTTTATGTATCGATCTTGATATTGACGATATTCAGTCAGATTTTGTTGGAATTGTTCTAACAAATTTCTCTCCTCATCGGTAATATCGCTATCTGCATATTGTTTAATCAGCTGGTTATTCTCTTCTCGACGCAATTGAATCATATTCATTGCTTCAGTAACTCTCTCATTGTTATTGTAAGTTAGCAATTCAGCCAATTCCAATCGAATTGCCAGTACATTTTTTCTAACATCAGCAATATGGATAATGGGCTCCAGGCGATTAGTATAGATAGAATTTACACCATCATTTATAATTTTCATATTAACAGTACCCATAAACCCCACAAGTCCAATAAGTAAAACCATCATAAGAAAAGCTATAATGATCTTCGTCCCAATCTTTAGATTCTTATACCATTTCATTTGCTCCAGCCCCCTTCTTTTCTGATATGAAATAATAAGATGCATATAATCCATTGTTTTCCCGTGCGCACAGTGTAATCTTACAAGAGCTACTTAGATAAATGCCGTTATCTATCACCTCACTTTAGGAAATGTAAAGAAAACAAAAAAACCAAAACAACAACGAAGCATTCTTCATCGCCATTTTGGTTTACTTCCAGCCAAAACGATCACAGCTACGGCAACGTCCTTCTTTCCGTCGAACCAGCTATTATTCAATTTGAAAACTAACTCGTGCTATTTTTATTTACAAAATTCATCTTTGTTGCAATTTTCGACACCATGTCTTATTTTTAATTTTACATAATCTGCATATTGATGTCAACGTTCTCTTATCTGTCTATGATTCCATCTTTTATAGCTTATACATTCATAACTATTTCCAGGGTATACTATTACCATTATTATAACGAACAGGTGATTTGAATTCTGTGATTTCGGTCACATTATCATAACATGTGATTTTTATATTTTAATCGCTTTAATGAGCAGATATTATATGTTATCATATATTTTGCCAGTACAAATTAATGAAATAAATAGGGGAAGAGGGGAATCCGCCCATGAAACCAAAAAAGTGTCTTTTTTTATTATGTATCATTATATTTCTATCTTCTGCAACTGCTTGCCAAACCGCTCTAAATAAGACACCGGAAGAAACCGTAAGAAACTTTATCAAAGCAGGTACACAAGGAGATGCGGAAACCTTTAGAGAACTCCTAGATTTGCCTGATGAGAATGATGCTTTTATCAAAGCTTATATGAAGAACTATACGGATATCGCACAAAAAGAAGAATTCAAGCTTGAAGATATAGCCATTCGCGTCATTCCAGAGGAGGAATTTGCAGAAGGAATCTTGGAAGAAATGGAAAATCAGCAAGGATTTGAGCCTGTCATCGTTGAAGTTACCAAGTTTGATGAGGCTCCACTATTATTCTTACTGCAAAATGCGGATCAAAAATACTACATCAAAAACGTTGATACGAAAGAAAGATATCAAGATATTTTTAAGGCAGAATAAAAGAGTAGGATCGTCGCCTACTCTTTCCAATTTTCCACTATTTTAGTTTCAGATCTTCAACGATTTTCCGTGTATCTTGAATATATTTGGAAACCAATCCAAAGTCTTGTTTTGCCACTCCTACAAATAACACATCAACAGCCATGAGCTGCGCAATTCTCGATGAGATCGCTCCTACTCTGATATTCTGTTCCAGACCTGCTACAAATATATTAATGTCTGAAATTTCACTGAGAGGGTTGTTTCCATACTTTGTTATTGAAATGGTCGTTGCTCCTTTTTCCTTTGCAGTCTCAATTGCCTTATAAGTCTCCAGTGTCCTTCCACTGTAGGAAATACCAATAGCCACATCATCCTTCCCAATATGAACGGAGGAGGCAAGCTGCGTATGACTATCTAAATACATACTGGCATTTTTCTTAATTCTCATAAGTTTATACTGAAAATCCATTGCCACCAATCCTGAAGCGCCTACACCGTACAGATAGATAACTTTTCCCTTTGTAATCGCTCTGATTGCCTTCTCTACTTGATCTGTATCCATAAGTTTTATGGTATTTTCAATTACCTTAATGTTTTCATAGGAAATTTTTTTCATAATCTCTTCTACAGTATCGTAAATCGTTATATCCTCATAAACAACTTCCTTATCACCTTCGCTTTGTGTTACATCTTTTACTAGATCAATTTTAAACTCTTGAAATCCATCATAACCAATTTTCTGACAAAAACGTACGATACTGGCGGCGCTTGTCTGTGACAGTTCGGCCAGGCTATGAATGGATAAATTGAAAATTTCACTGGCATGCTCAAGAATATAACTTGCAAGCTTACTTTCAGATTGGGTAAATTCTTCTTTTCGCTCCTTAATTTTTAGTATAATGCTCATGCTTCATCCTCCATAAAATCAAACGCAAATCTTTCTCCAGGTTTTAGAAGCTCAATCAAAACACCTGCACTCCGTGCGTCAGCCGCTACGTTTACGCGGTGATCCCGGGGTAATGTTTTTCTGAGTATTTGCAGTTCTCCTTCGTATCGTTTGTACTCTCTATTATCTATTGTGACACAATATTGATATCTTTCCAAGTTATTATTTGGCATAATTGTATCGTCCTTCATGATTCTGGATTCTTGTGACCTAATCACATATTCCCCCGGATCTGTCCGATTGGTGTGTGTAAAGCATAATAACCGTTTTTCTGCCTCACTCATATTCTTTTCCGTTATGATCGGTATCATCATGACATCTTTTTCTATCTTACTCAGTTTCTGCAGCTCTGCGTTCGAAGCTTTAGCATCCCCAACGAATACGATATCGGTTCCTAATCGTAAAAGATGCTGCGTAGAAATCAACGGATGAAGTGAACGATGTTTTTCCAGCGTAGGCAAACCTTCGTGTATTGGTCCCCTCCTTTTATGGGTAGAAGGTACAAACGCCATAGTTTTAAGGCCATATTCCCTAAATACCTTGTTCCTTTCAACAAGTAATTCTTCCGATATTCCCGTATCCTTTCTGGGATAATAGTTATGGCAAGTATTTATTTTTGATAGATTCCCTCCGCAGCGAATGATATATTCAAGGTCTTCCTTATTTAACGTGCTTGCATTCAAGGTGACATTAAAATCATATTTTTGTGTTATAGCAGCGATCTCTTGGAAGCTGAATCCAAAGTCTAATCTCAAAGAATCAATCCTATATTGTTTGATTTGAATATCATCAAAATATTTTTTTGATATGTCCATCATTACATGCATCCCCAGCATATTTGCTTCCTTTAGCAGTATTGATAAATCATCTTTGTATGATTCTCTGGCTTCGGGTATATGACTGGAGGTAAATAAATGCTTGATACCACAGCGACTTGCTTCATGCATATAGTAGAGATTCTCCTCTAAACCGGTTTCCATACCGACAAATACTGAAATGCCTATCATGCTGATGGCCCCTCTCTTTCAATCATTCTATAGTAAATCCACTTGTTTGATTATTTGCTATAGCTTGATTCAGTTTTAGATATCCCTTAATGCAAGACAAGCTGTTATGCAAATGACATAACAGCCTATCCTCATAAAATATCTATTCTTCATGGTTTTCCGGGTCTTTGAAACCTAAAAGGTACGTTGCTGCGAATCCTCCAATATATGCTGACAATACACCCAGCAGATAAAGAAGGATCTGATTCGATTGGATCAATGACGCCAGTGGAAGCCCGGATAGTCCCATACTAATGGCACCTACTTTAAATACTGCAATGACTGCACCACCCACCGCGCCACCTAGGCATGCTCCGATAAAAGGTTTTCCTAAAGGTAACGTAACACCATAAATAAGGGGTTCTCCGATACCTAATATACCTACAGGTAACGCACTGGCGATGGTCCTTTTCATTCTATGATTCTTCGTCTTAACATAAACCGCAACAGCGGCTCCCACTTGACCACAGCCTGCCATAGCAAGTATGGGCAGTAAAGTATTTACACCGGTTTTCGCCAGTAAGTCTGCATGTATCGGTGTAAGTCCCTGATGAAGACCTGTCATGACTAATGGTAAGAAAGTTCCTGCAAGAAGTGCCCCAACAATCAAACCTCCTTTTTCAATGGCATTCGTCACAACTGCTCCTATGCTATCTGAAATGAATCCTCCTACCGGTTGTAATACAATAACTGCTGCTATCCCTGCTACAAGCACTGTAAGCAGCGGCGTAACAATCAAATCCAGGGCTTCTGGAATCATAGCCCTCAGTTTTCTCTCTACGAAAGATGCAAAGATTGCTACTAATAATACTGCAATAATACCACCACGGCCCGGTACAAGATTCTTTCCTAATAATACGATATCTGCAAGCCCGGGAGAAATAAGGATACCCGCCATAAGGCCTCCAATGGCAGGAGAACCGCCAAACTCTTTTGCAGCATTCATACCAACCATAATTGCCATATATGCAAAAATAGCCGCAGAAAAAATTCCTAATAATCCCGTAATGTTGGCATCTGATATCAGCGCAAATTTCTTTACAATATTATTGATGCCCATTATTAGTCCAGAACCGATAAATGCAGGAATCAAAGGTATAAAAATATTGGCTATTTTTTTCAGTAAATCGCTCATAGGTGCTTTATATTTTGCTTTAACCTGCTCTTTCACAGCCGCTGAATTTCCGAATTCTAATTCCGTTTCATGAACGCCTGTGATCTGGCTTAACATATTCGCTACCTTTGAAGCAGTTCCAGGTCCAACAACAATTTGAATTTGATCGTTTGATTTCACGACACCCATTATTCCAAAGGACCCCTCAAGCTTAGACTTGTCATATTGTGCGTAGTCTTTTAAGGTAACTCTTACTCTCGTCATGCAGTTGGTAATACTTTGGATATTTTTTTCCCCTCCTAATCCGGTAAGGATGCCTTCAGAGATTTTTTTAACCTTTTCACTCACTTTACGTTCCCCCTTTTGATATTATATTTGTCTCATAACATTTTCATTCTGTTACGCATGGGCTTCCAAGCTTTCAATAGCTTCATGCAGCCGCCCTTTATATTCTTTTAGTACCTCTCTGCCTGCTTCTAAGTCTAGATCGGTTTCTATAAGAAATATGGCCAGCTTCACATCATATTTGGTCTGTTCCAGTGTCTCTACAGTTTTTTCTAAACTGGCTCCTGTGGCCTGCATGACAATCCTTTTGCATCGCTCTACAAGTTTTAAATTTAACGGCTGTACGTCTACCATGAGATTTCCATAGACTTTTCCTAGTTTTACCATGGCGGCTGTTGTTAGCATATTGAGCACCATTTTTTGCGCTGTCCCTGCCTTCATTCTAGTAGACCCTGCAATCACTTCCGGTCCAACTACAGGTGCTATGGAGATTTTCGCGGTCTTCGCTATCTCCGAATCCGGGTTGCATGTAACCCCAATGGTTACTACACCTATTTCGTTGGCATATTGGAGTCCGCCTATCACGTAAGGTGTTCTTCCGCTGGCAGCTATACCTACCAGTATATCTTTTGTATCTAATTGAATGCTTTTTAGCAATGTAACAGCTTCACCCATGTCGTCTTCTGAACCTTCCACAGAGCGCCATATGGCTTCTCGCCCTCCGGCAATATAACCCTGAATCATCTCGGGATCTACACCAAAAGTTGGAGGACATTCTGAGGCATCCAATATCCCCAACCTTCCACTGGTACCAGCTCCAATATAGATTAACCTTCCCCCTTCTTCTAGTTTTTTCGTTATCTCATCCACTGCTAAGGCCACGCTCTCTAACTCTTTTTCAACAGCCTTTGCAACTTTTTGGTCTTCCTCATTAATCATTCTTAACATTTCCAGCGTTGAAACCCGATCAATTTCTTCTGTGGATTCATTTCTCGATTCTGTAATTAATTTGCTCAGATTGATTTCCAAATTTATCACCTCAGTTGAAATATTCTGTATATTTAAATAGTAACACATCAGGAATTTTATTTCAATGATTATTTTGTTTTATGTAATTTTATTTCACATTTTGTCAAAATTACGATCATGTATATAAAATTCAAAAAAGATGTTAAGAAGATCACGAAAAGGGTAAATTAATAGTAACAAGTTAAAGTAGGGGGGAAAAGCTATGAAATTTACTAGACTGATTGAAGAAATGAGAACCATTCGTGATTATAAGAAAGAATTGGTAAATCCAGATTTTATTAAAGAAGTCTTAGATTCAGGAACGATAGCTAAAGGTTTTTGGAAAGATACCCAAACATCTATCCGACTCATCGAAAACGGTAAAGAAATGTATGATGAATTATCCGGAAAGGCAGGCTACAACGGTAAAATGATTGAAGCCCCACATTATTTGGTCATTTCGTCGAAAGTATCCCCAGGGCATATTGAAAGTGGCGGATATATTATGGAATGGATGCGGTTGAAAGCCTGGGAGCTAGGTCTGGGAACCTGCTGGCTAAGTGTTGAAAACACCGAAACATTGCATAAGAAGCTTAATTTAGGTAATGATGAAGTCATTACTGCCTTTGCATCCATCGGATATCCCTATACGGGCATCTTTAAGAAGGATTTATCACATACAAGCAGTAGGCTAGGCATAGAGGATATCATCTCTCTGGAAACATGGGGTAAACCTTGCAGTATCGAATATCTGAATACACGGGGAATGACAAATATTTTCTATTATGCTAGACTTGCACCCTCCTGGAGAAACAAGCAGCCATGGCATTTCATCATTGATAATGATAAAATACTCTTGATTATGAATCAAATGGAAAAAGAAAATATGCTGGTTGACGCAGGGATCATCATGCTGTATTTTGAAAAGGCTGCTCATGAAGAAGGTATATTAGGCAGCTGGAAATTAGAAACGAGTGATGATATGATTCATCAATATGCTATACCTCATACCCACTATTTAATTGGCTATTATCAAATATAAATCAATGTAACTTTTTTATTTTGAAGAACATGATTATAGATCCTAAAAAATTTCTATTAAAAAAATTAAATCCCTCTAGGTTATAACCTGGAGGGATTCATTTGTTATAAACACTTTTTCAATTGCAATCCTTGCCACTTCAGGATGAAATTGTTTCCCCATTTCTCTTTTTATAATTTGGTTTGCCTTTTCTATGGGCAGAGCCTTTCGATAAGAGCGTTCTGATGTCATAGCATCAAAGGCATCTGCTATCTGAATGATATGAGCTTCTATTGGGATGTCATCACCCCGTAGAGCTAAAGGATATCCCGAACCATCGTAGTGCTCGTGATGTGCATACGTAAGTTCCTTAACTTTACTAAAGCCGCTGATTTTTTCCAGTATCTTCTTTGCATACTCCGGGTGTCTTTTCACGATTTCGTACTCAGCCTCCGTTAATTTTCCAGGCTTATTCAATATCTCAGATGGAATACCTATCTTTCCTATATCATGAAGTAGTGAAGCTATTGAAATATGATTGATCTGCTCTTGAGCTAAATCCATTTCTTCGGCAATCCTGCAGCTATACTTCATGACACGCTGGCTATGCCCCTCGGTGTATACGTCCATAACTTCAATTGCTGAAACCAAAGCAGTCACGATGTCTTGATAGACTCTAGTTTCCTTCTCTTGAAAAACTCTTTGACTGTAAAACTCAGAAATTAGCTGGGCATAATACTTCAGCACTTTTTTCGATACGCTACTAAATCCTAGATTATTAAAATTCTCCAGGCATATGATTCCAATATGCTCCCCTTCAATCTGAATGGGAGCATAGATCGATGAAAAATTTTCGTATGTACCAAGACTCTTAAAAACCTCAATGATTTCTTGTGAGAACTTCGTATCATCCCGCTTAGACACAAAAACTTCATAGGATTCGATACTATCTTTCACTGCGCACTCATAGCCTATAAATACCTCTTCCTTGGTAAAAGATAATTTTTTCAAAATGTCAAAATCATATCCTTTACATAAGATAGGAACAAAGCGATCTCCATTCAATTCATAGAATGATCCTTTCTCCGCTTCAGGAATTAGCTCAAAGGCTGAATAAAATACCTTTTTAATAAAATCATTTTTACTAAGCTTTGATATATTTTCAAAAGCGTCTACAATAAGCTCAATCTTATTATAATCCAAGGCCTCCATTCCATTTTGGATAGCTGAAGTATTTTGGATTACACGGGATGTTGCAGTACCATTGGTAGTGACACTAATTTTATCAAGATTATTTTCTATCTTGTAGATACAAACTAAACTTCCGACACCATACACTATAGAACCTAACATCATAAAAATAATTCCTATCTTTTGATCCAAATAAGAAAAACATAAAAGCAAAAAAGCTGCATAGATAATAAATCCTGCTATTTGATTCGTAAAACCTCTTTTAAAAAATTTCAAAACAAACCTCTCCCAGTTGTAAATATAATCGAATGGATTTTCATAATCTATCTTTTATATTTATTCTAAAATATAACACTAGCCAAAAGTGTATTTTCAACCTGCATTAAATTCGACATTAATCTTCATTTCCCTTTATATTTCCATCGCATTTTTCGACAAATAGCCATCCATATCTGTATTTTGATAACACTAGAAAATATCACGCGCTCTCTACGGTTATACTTTCTAACCCTCTTAATTATATCAACCAACTTTTTAATAGCATCGATGACAGCTTCCGGTTAATCTGTTTAAATGTAATGGCCGCTGTTTTTGGCAAAGACATTATAGACAACTTCGTTATGGAAATTCATGATATATTTTGATTTTGATGATGATGCCTTGCTGTACCTCAAACGTTATGTAATTATACGCGCCTTCTTCAATCATGTATCCTCGATTATTGATATCTTCTCTACCATCTAGAATTGGTTTTATCTCCGGATATGTTTTGCGCAGCTCTTCCAAGCTATCTCCTACTTTAACGCCTCTTGCTGTTTGATATTTAGGATCTTCAACCTCCATACGCAAGATAAAAAAGCTCTTGCCATTGTCTTTCGGAGAAAATAATTCGAATTCTATTCTGGGAAATTTAAGTTTCTTAATATATGATCCTTCAAATGTGTCGCTGCCCGTCCCTAGTTGCTGTATTTCTTCTTGTATTGGCTTTCCAAATAAATCCTCAAGATTCATCTCATAATCCCAATCCATAAGTGAAACTTTTGCTTCCCCAATCTTTATTGAAAAGTCATCCATGTCGTCATCATTTTCCATAGACAGATTATTACCTTCCTGATTGGAATTATCCGGCGCAACTACTTTATTGCTGTTCTGTCCCTTAATATTTAAAGGTAATTTTTCTGACTTATCGCAACTAGATATGACAAATACTACCAAAATAAAAAATATGAAAGCCCATTTTCTCATGGTTTACTCCTTTCACACGCTAAGATAAGCTTTTGGAAACTTGAATCCATCTTTAAGTTTCCTCAATTTTATTATATATAATTTCTACAATAGAGCAATACCATTATTTCCTAAGAAACTGACATCATATAGCCATACTATAAGAATCTCCAAGGCTGTCAAAGTTAAGATGCTTAGAGGCAAATTATCTTAATGGCCCTGTGACATACTCCCACCACCTACGCTAACGCTTAGAGGTGGGGGCTTCTTGGGACGTACCAGCCAACGCTGATATAATTACCAAGCTAACCCCGTTTGCCCAACGGTTTTTATGTATTCAAAGCTACACCAAGTATCCTACATCCTTCATTTTTAATGTTGATTGCAGCGTTTATATCCCTATCTATTACGGCACCGCAGGAACAAGTCCAAATCCGATCTGCCAGGGTCAATTGGCTATTCACGCTACCGCAGTGTCGACAAAGTTTGCTGGACGGATACCATTTGTCTATGACTACTAGCTGTTTTCTCTGTTCTTTAAGCTTATATTCCAAGAAGGTTTTCAGCATTCCGAAGCCATTGTCGTTTGTTGATTTTGCAAGGTTCAGTCCCTGTGCCATACCTCGCATGTTCAGATCTTCTATAACAACTGCATCATTGGCATTGGCTATCTGCCTTGATATTTTATGCAAGAAGTCCTTTCGCTGGTTGGCTGCTTTTTCATGAAGCTTTGCTACTTTTTGACGTTGTTTTTCTCTGTTTTTACTATCTTTTTTACGTTTAGATAGTTTTCTTTGTTCTTTTTTGAGTTTTGCTTCCGCTTTACGATAGAATTTAGGATAGTCTGCACTGTTTCCCTGGCTATCCACATAGAGTGTTTTGGAAGAGTAGTCTAATCCTATGGTTGTTTCTTGTTTTGGTGTTACCGGATGGATTTCTATATCATATTCCATGAGTATGGATATGTAGTATTTTCCTGTGGCTGTTTGACTGATTGTGGCAGACTTGATCACTGCATTTTGTGGCAGCTGCCTATGCATCTTTATCTTTACATCTTTTAGTTTCGGTAATCGAATATGGCTTTTATCAACAAGTCTGATGGTTCCATGTTGATTATTGGTGGTATAGCTTTTCTTATCTCTATGTTTGCTCTTGAATTTGGGAAATCCTACAGATGGGTTTCTAAAGAAGTTACGATATGCTGCATTTAGGTTCATTTGTGCATTGGCAAGGGCAAGGCTGTCTACTTCGGTTAGCCACAGGTATTCCGTTTTATATTTTGCAGGAGTTAGATATTTCTGCTGTTTCAATGCTTCTTTGTCATTTTTATATTTTTCGTAGATTTCTTTACGGTTTTCAAGCATTTTATTGTAGATGAAACGCGCACAACCAAATGTTTTCTTAATGAGGTTCTCCTGTTCTTTGTCTGGATATATTCGATATTTGTAGGCTTTGTTCATAGCTTTTCACCTTGGCTTTCGATATATCTTTTTATGACTGTTTATATATAGCCTAACATATGTTCGGGTATTCCTCAAGAGGCAACAATTCATCCCCTACCTAAAGAGGATAGGGGACTTCTTATCGCATTAGGTTACATTCTAAACATTCGCCAATTAAGTGGCTATACTCCTCTCTGTCACCAATCCCTTCCCTCTGAATACAATAAATTATAGTGACTTATCTTGGGGAGGAATGCTCATGACTGTAGAGAAGATCGTACAAATTCAAAATATATCCATGAATTATCATACATTAGACGGAGAAACGCTGGCTATCAATAACCTATCCTTCGATGTAAATAAAGGTGAAATCGTCGTCATCGTTGGTCCCAGCGGCTGTGGAAAATCTACAACCTTATCTATCATTTCCGGTTTAATCAAACCCTCTTTCGGCAGTGTTATTGTCAATGGCAAAGAAGTGAATGGCACAAGTAAATCCATAGGCTATATGTTTCAAAAAGATCATTTATTTGAATGGAGAACCATATTGGAGAATGTATTGATTGGACTTGAAATACAAAATAAACTGAATGATGAAACAAAAGCTAAAGCTGAAGGGCTATTGAATACCTATGGGCTAAGTGAATTTAAAAATCACTATCCCAGTCAGTTATCCGGTGGTATGCGGCAAAGGGTTGCTTTGATCAGAACTTTGGCCATAGAACCGGAACTTCTACTATTAGATGAGCCCTTTTCTGCATTAGACTACCAAACGCGTCTGGCTGTGGCTGACGAGATTGGAAGCATATTGAAAAAAGAAAAGAAAACAGCTGTAATGGTGACCCATGATATCTCAGAAGCCATTAGTATGGCTGATCGTATTGTTGTTTTATCCAAAAGGCCGGCATCTGTTAAAAGCGTCCATGAAATACAGCTAACACTGGAGAAGGAAAGAACACCGCTTTCTTCTAGGGAAGCTCCTGAATTTAGGCATTATTTCAATCGAATATGGAAGGAGTTGGATGTTCATGTCAAATGAAATAAGCTGCTGTGAGAATATGGACAACGACAAATTACCATATTCCAAAGAACACCACGATTTTTTATGCATGGTTAAACGGAAAAGACAAGCTATAAAAATAACACAGATTGCCTTGCTCATTGTCTTCTTCTTACTCTGGGAACTGGCAGCAAGGTTCCATATGATCGATACTTTCCTCACGAGCTATCCTTCTCAGATGTGGAATCTATTTATAAAGCTGTTACGTGATGGTTCACTTATGAAGCATATAGGCATCAGTACCTTTGAAACGATTGTCGGTTTTATATCCGGCACGCTGCTTGGTACGTTGATCGCTGTTCTCTTATGGTGGTCCGATTTTATATCTAAGGTTCTAGACCCTTATATGGTTGTACTTAATGCACTTCCGAAAACTGCTCTAGCTCCTATCATCATTCTGTGGGCAGGCGCTGGGATAACAGGTATTATAGTAACAGCAATGACTGTATCCATTGTTATAACAATCCTAGGTGTCTACGGCGGCTTCAAGGAAGTAGATGAAGAAAAGATTAGGATGCTGCAGACTTTTGGCGCTACAAAAATGCAGATACTTCAAAAGGTGGTCTTCCCTGCCAGCATACCCACCATCGTCAATGCACTTAAGATCAATGTTGGATTGTCCTGGGTCGGGGTTATTGTCGGAGAGTTTCTGGTATCTCAGGCAGGTATCGGATATCTGATCGTTTATGGCGGTCAGGTATTTAAGCTGGATTTGGTGATGACTAGTGTTATTATCCTAGCTGTTTTAGCAGCGGTCATGTATCAGGGCGTGGCTTTCTTGGAGAGTAAATTGATGAAGTGGAGATAATGTGTACTGAAATACAAGGCTCTGGGATACACCAGAGCCTTCTATTTCTTATCTTCTATATAAAAGCTTTTTCCTATAATACAATAGATTTCATCATTTATGCATCTATTATTATTTCATTATTTGGTTATGGCATAGTAATCCATTGTTGATGTTACTTCAAATCCGCAGGATTTATATAGATTCAATGCATTGCTATTTTTAGTTACAACTTGAAGCTTTATCTCTTGCGCATTTTTTTCTTTAAGCTTTTCTATCGAACCCATTAGGATCTCTCTACCATAGCCCATACCTCTATATTCAGGTAGCACACCTAAACCATATATTCCTCCAATGCTCTTATTTACCTCTAAACCAACCTTACCTATTATCTTTGAATCTAATTCTGCAATAAAAATAGTGAATCCGCTTTTCTCTTCATCTTCTGGTAATGTGATTTGTGCTTCATCGAATGCTCTTCCAGCATAGATAGCATTTTGTACAGCTATTTCTCTTGCATCCTGATTCGCTGCTTTTCTTAGCGTAATTCTACTGGTGAAATCCGTTTCATTTACTGAATTTCTTAAGTACATTTCAAACTCTGAAAAATCATAAACTGCCCCCGTTGTCTTGATGAATTCCTGCCCAGATAAGGAATGATGATCGCTCAGCAAAAGCATTTTATGTACTGCTCTCTTATTGAACTCTTCCTTTACACTTGCATATAGATTTTTGAAGACACCTATCCTTCTAAAATCAGGATGAACCATACCATTGACTTCTAGCTCTGGGCCTCCAAAATCACAAATCCCCATATAGCCAATAAGTAAATCATTTTCATAAAACATAAATTCATTATTCACTTTCTGTATTTCTTGATTCCATTTTGCTCTACCAAGTTTGTAATCTAATTCTAACTTAAGAGATATCGGATTATTTTCTAGACAAATGCTTTCGAGATGATGGATTTCATCATAATCCTTTTGTGTTAGCTTTTCTTTCATTCTCATGCTTGTATTTTCTAATTCTTTCAACGCTTTAACCTCACTTTGCTTTTGATTTTCGTTTTATCATTTCATTACTTATAACCTCATCATTAATAAATGGTTTTGAATCTGAAACATCTGAAGCTTTATCAAATAGTATCAGCATTGTCTCTCCTCCTTTTATATGACTCAGCTTTAGCGCTGAATATAAAATAAACCCCCGCAGAATCACCCGATCAGTGACTCCGCAGGGTCATTTCGCTGCGTGTAAGAGTTCTCCCTATACCTAGACAATTATACATTTCATAATTGTCTAGGTATACTCACTAAATTATCCATATATTACTAGAAATTTCCATGAATGTCAATACACACTTACAAATAGTGATATTGCAGCTGTTTCATTATTATTATACTACGGTTATTCAATTTACTCTCGCTGCAAAATATAGTATATTAGATAATAACTGAAATTAATCTTAAAAATTCAAATCCAACCTAAAACCGTTGAAAAATCAGTAGAGAGGTGGCAGCAATGGAAAATTCTATTACATCTAGCTATTCTAACCTTGAGGAGGTTCCGCTTTCAATCTATGACTCTGAAATTATGTATTATGGAGGAGATCAATACTGGTTTCCAAATAAAGCCCATCAAGTTAGCGGCTGCGGTCCGGTTGCAGCTGCTAATATAACTGCATATTTATCCCAAACCTTTCCAGATAAATTTGGTAGTTTATATCCCTTCAAGCCTGTTCTCAGTAAGAAGGATTTCGTAGAACATATGATTGAAATTCGCAGATATGTAAAACCAGGGATGTTTGGACTTACCTCTGTCCATCAGTTTTCAGACAATGTTCTGTCTTTTTCACAAAGCAGAGGTGTATCTTTAGCACCTCATATTCTAGATAAAGATACTGCCAGTATCCATGAAGCGATAAGCTTTATTTCTCAAGCTTTATATCAAAGGCTCCCTGTTGCCATCTTAGTTCTTAAGCATCCAGTAAAGGAATTTGTAGACTATGCTTGGCATTGGATGACCATAACCCATTTATGGTTGGACCCTGAGGATAACAAATTTTTTATTTCTGTCTCAACTTATGGCGAACGTCGGGAGATTGATTTGGATTTGCTTTGGAATCATAGGCGCCCAAAAGATATTATCAGATTGGCATACTTCTCCTAAGCAAATTGCACGTAATGTCCATCATAATTCATAACGAAGCATCTGTAGACCATAATACCTATCCAATTTTTTCTATTTCATTCATACTATTCACATATGTATCGATACTTTTTACACTCTCTTCTAATTCGCGGTCTACTACACTTGCTTCTTGTACATGGTGAATGATTTGGGCATTGGTTTTCTGCAGCAGATTCTCTACATTTCTAATATTATCTAGAACATCTTGAACATAATCTTTTTGTACTGTGATTGTACTAATTACACTGGTTACTTCCGTTCCTATATATTCAACGGCACCCAAGGCTTCATCAATTTTTTGAATAGCCTTTTTTGATATTGATGATCCTTCCGTAATAAATTTTGTGCTTTGTTCAGCTTTACCTAAAACATTGCGGGTCTCTACCTGAATATTATTGATTAAACTACTAATGTTCTTTGTGCTTTCAGAAGTCATTTCTGCTAACTTTCTAACCTCCTCTGCTACAACTGAAAATCCTCTGCCTTGTTCTCCTGCACGGGCAGATTCAATGGCAGCATTTAACGCTAACAAGTTCGTCTGTCTTGCTATGCCGGTGATAACAGCAACGATTTCTCCAATTTCAGCTATTTCTTGACTTAAGCTTTCTAAACCCCTATAGGTTTCCTGGGTTTCAACTTCTAAAGATGATATAATTTGGGCAATACTTTCAATGGACTCTTTTCCCTCAGAAGACTTGGAAACAGTTTCTTTCGTTGTTTTTAACAATTCATTGCTTTTCGCATCCAGCACATCCATTGACTGGTTTGTTCTGTTACTCAAATCAGATACCTTTATTATTTCTCGTTCTACTTGCTGTGCTAAATTTGCCAATACTTCATGTTCGTCATTAACGCGATGGTGCTGGGTAATGACAGTCTGTATTTGCTTATGTACATTCTTTAAGAAAACCATATATTCATTTTCTAATGATGGCTTCGTGGGCGGATTATCATTTGTCTTTAATGGTTGTTCTAATCCTGTCGATGCATTTCTTTTAAATATGTTTAACATATCAAACCTACCTTTCTTATCAAAGAATCAGATCCTTTATCGATTTTCAGTTACTCCGTTTTAATGTCCTTTACACTCATTATAGGATACATCTAAAATCAAAGATGTGATTAAAATCAAGTAAATATAAAATTCATCATTTCTGCCAAAATAATACATGGGATCGTAAAAATAAAAGAAGCCTAGGCGTTAAAATAGGCCATAGAGCTTCCTTTTTGACTCACTGAAATTGTACTTGACGAAGATCAAGCAGCTTACTAAGAGTAAATTTGTCACTAAGTTATAGATTTGTGCCTTTGAAGCATTATTTAATCGCTGCGGTACGCCGAGGCGGAGGCCACTGAAAAAGTACTTCATCGTCCAGGGCAACACATGGGGACAGGGCCCCAGTCCGGGGAAAAACACACCGGACAGCGTACCAGTCCCCAAGTCTTGCCCTTTCTGCTCAAATAACTTGAGTTTCTCAGCAGTCTCCGAGGTCGGCGTCCCCTACAAAAGAAAATACATTCCTCTCTAGAAGTGTAGTCTTTATTTGAATTTACATATATTCTACAACGTCTATTCCCAATAGTTGAAGACTATTCTTTATCACCTGTCGGGTTCCATCCAACAGCTTAAGTCTTGCATCCTTTATTTCCTGATTCTCCGCATTTAATACAGGGCATTCATGGTAGAAGCGGGAAAAAAGCTTTGCGATTTTAAAGGCATAGGAAGCCAAAACACTAGGACGAAATTCTTGTAACGCTTTTTGCACAACAGCATTAAAATAACTCAGTTCTTTTACTAATTCAAATTCAATATCGCTGCTCAAAGCTTCAGGGTTAAAGCTCTGTGGAAGATTATCTCCATATTTATTAAATATAGAATTAATTCTGGCATAGCTATATTGTATATATGGACCCGTATCTCCCTCAAAGCTTAGTGCCGTGTCCCAATCAAAGGTTACATTCTTTTCATTATCTACCTTTAACATTGCATACTTAACAGCTCCATAGGCAATGGCTTTTATGATGTCTTCATTCATTTCTGCTCCATTTTTAAGCATATATTGAGAGACCTTCTCCTTTGCTTCATCCATGAAGTCCTCCAATAGTACAACGGTACCCTTACGGGTAGACATTTTTCCACCCGATAGAAGAACAAAGGAATAATGAACAACCTGTGGAGATGGATATCCAAGTATATCTAAGGCTGCAGCAACTTGCTTGAAGTAAAGCTTTTGATCCTCTCCAAGCACGATAATATTTCTAGCAGCGTTTGTTCTTACTTTATCCAGGGTATATGCTATATCTCTAAGGGGATAAAGGGACGTTTTATCTTGTCTTGTTAAAACCAAATAGGGTGATTTCATCGTAAGGTCATAGCCTTCTTGGTTTAGGACATAGCGTCCTTCCGAGTCCTCAGAAAGTCTTCCTGTATCTTGTAGTAATTCTAATATTTCATCCGTTCTTTTATGAAAGATATAATCGGATTCATATTGGAAGGTATCATATTTGATTCCAATCTCATTTAAGATCCCAGTCTGCCCTTTGATGCAAATATCTACGACCGTTCGGAATTTTTCTCTTACTGACTCATTGCCATTTTCAAACTGATAAAGCAGGTCGAAAACATCCTTCTCCAAATCTGGGTTTTCAGCTACTCTCTTATTTATCTCTATATAGATATCCAATAGATCATTAAAAGTAATCTGTTCTCGGTCACGTGCCCCTAACACAAGCATGGCGATTTGTTTTCCTACATCATTAACAAAGTACTGGGTATCGACTTCATACCCTTCAAATTTTAATAGCCTTACCAAGCAATCGCCTATGAGGGCATTTCTGGCTCTTCCCACATGAGGAGAAGCATTGGGATTAATGCTTGTATGTTCTATCAGCGCCTTTTGGCCTCTTCCCTCCATGGACGAGCCATAATGATCTCCTTTTAAGGCTATTTCCGTTAAAGTGTCCTCTATCACCATTGCCCTTCTTAGATAAATGTTCAGGTATGCACCCTGCAATTCAATCCTCTCAATATACTCATGATCCCTTATTTTTTCCCTAAGTTCTCTTGCAATTTCAATGGGGTTCCTTTTCAATTCTTTTGCTGCAGTAAAACAAGGCAGCGCTAAATCTCCCATATCAGATTTTGGGGGTGTGGTCAGAATGACATCCCTTACTGATAAAGCTTCGGATATAACAGATGCCAATTCCTTTGAATACTTTTGCATACAGTTTACCTCCTTGGTAGTAAAATAAAAACGCCTCATCTCAAAAAAGAGACGAAGCGTTCGCGGTACCACTCTTGTTGGCATAATGCCCACTCAAAACCTTTATCGCAGGTGTACGTTCTCCATACTGTTACTTCAAGAGAATTCTCCCCGGTCCTTTTCCCACCTATATTATTATCAGGCTTCCACTCTGTCCTGACTCGCTGGAATAAGTGATAACTGGTACTCTTCCGGTTCATCGAGTTATCGTATGCTGTTTTGTAAATTATTTATATTATATGTAAATATTTTGAAATCATCAATATATTCTTTATCGTGTTGCATCTTTAAGCTGATATTTTGTTTTGCGGGACGGCACAGAGACCGTCCCCTACGAAAGAAAATACATTCTGTTCTGGAAGCGTATGTCTATAAAGGTATTGCATAAGTAAATACTTATTGTTTGTACTCCACTTTTAGTATGGCATACATGTTACTGTCCTCAAAACCTACGGTACTTTTGTATTTCTGCTTTGCGAGACCCTCGAATGTCATGCCGCACTTTTGCATGACTCGACCAGAAGCAGGATTATTCACAGAGTGGTAAGTTTCTATTCTATTAAATCCGACATTAATAAATGCAAAATTCAATACTGCTTTAAGCGCTTCAGCAGCAATCCCTCGTCCCCAATATTTTTTTCCTATGCAATATCCGACATCACCACAAAGATCACTTTCATTAACAACAAAAAGACCTATGGAACCTATAAGCTCTCCATTTTCCTTTGATGTAATGGCCCATAGGTAAAAAGATGATTTATCGTAAGAATCAAGCCAACGATTAATCACGGCCTTCGTTTCTTCTAGGTCCTCGTGTTGCGCCCATCTCAGATATTTACATACATCACGATCATTTGCCCAATTCGTAAACATCTCTTCTGCATCATTGATTGCAAATCGTCGCAGCAATAGTCTCTCTGTTTCGACTTCAATTGTTCCCTTGTGCTGCAGCATGCTTCTCACCCCTTTCCAGCTCTAAGACTTCCAAGTGTGCTTCTTTCAATCGGATAATCTCTACATCATTGAACTTTTCATTTATCTTTTTTGCCAGGCCTTCAATACCGAATACTTCTGTAAATGTATGGCTTCCTATGATCAGGTTGATTTTTGCAAACTGGGCATACTCGATTGTATATAAAATTTTTTCCCCTGTAATATATACATCACAATCTTCTTCTACTGCAATCTTTACATCCGGCGTTAATCCTCCACCGCCACAAACTACTCCAACCCTTTTTATATTTCCGTTTTTAAACCGCCATGCCTTTACGGGCTCTTCTAATATGGTCTCCAGTTTTTGAACAAGTTCCTCGAAAGGGATTTCTTCTTCAAATTCTGCTATTCTCCCACAGTAAAATCCATCTTCCAGATGAGACTTCTTCACGATCCTTAGTCCCAGTCGTTCAACTAAGGCGTTATTCGTCCCAAACTCACAATCATCTAAAGGGAGGTGATTAAAATAATGTGAAATATTATACGCTAGAAGCTTCTGTTTGCAAGCTTCTTTAAGCCCAAATAGAGACTCCCAAGCATCATGATGGGTTATGATCAAGTCTATATTATTCTTCCTTGCTTCCTCGATGGTCTCCATGGTCAAATTCGTACAATATCCGATTCTCTTAATCTCTTCCGCACCTCTTACAGTGACTCCACTTTCCTCTTGAAAATGTTCATTATCTCTTGTATCGAACAAACTTGTTATGTATTGCTCTAATTCATTTAACCTCATTGTATTTCACCCCCTTGACGTTTCGATTGAAATAAAGATAAAACCCCGCAGAGTCACCTGGTCAGTGACTCCGCAGGGTCATTTCACTGCGTGTAGGATCTCTCCCTATACCGCTCACAATTATACATTTCATAATTGTTCAGATATACTCACTAAATTATCCATATTTTACTAAACATTTCCATGAATGTCAATATATCATTCTCACCTTCATTCCTTGTTTTATAATATCTTCTCTCGTATACAATTACAAGATTTCAACCAGTACATCACGCCTGTCAGAGATCTTTATTTCTTCTCCCACCAGGATTTCCCTATATTTTTCTCCAAAAGCTTTTCTAAACGCTTCTAACGTCCAATCACAGCTATCATGGGGTGAGATACCGATGACTTCTATATTTTGTTTAATAATATTACGAATGGTATATTCCACATCTTTCTCATCCACGTTACGCCAAGGCAGCTTTCCAGTGCCCAGTATCCTTCTGGCATTAAATATCTTATCGTTCCTCTTGGTCACAGGAAAGTGAAGTCCTCCAATGATCCCATATACAGGTATATCAACCAGGGCATTGGCTCTTTCTAATACCTTTTCGGTAGTTTGATGGCCGCATCCTACGATTAGCACAAGCCCTTTGTTTCTTACATTAATAGCTATCCCTTGTTCATAGACTAGCCCCATCCCCCAAATTGCTCTGCTGATTCTTCCTATATTTACAATACCTTCAGCGATTTTTATCGGTTCTTCTACTACTTGAATGTTTGCACTGCTGTGAGTCATTTCTACTGGAACATAGGCCCTCAGACCTTTTAAATCTATCTGTTCCCTAGACAAAGCAAATGTCCTATTTCCCTTTGCCTTTAGTCCTCCCACATGATCAGGATGTAGGTGCGATATAAAAATGGCATTTATATCCTCTATATCTATTTTGAGTTTTTCCATATTTCTCAGCAAAGGCGAAGGGTGCTCGTTCTTCACATTAAAACCTACATCAAAAAGAATCTTTTTATCATCTGCTTTTATCAAATAGGAGACCCCTGTTTCTGTTATAAAAGCATCCTCTTTAGCATAATAATCCGCTAATGGCAATATCGTCAGATCTTCAACGGTACCAATATTGTCTATCTTTTTTACGATAAAGCTTTCCCATTCTTTCTCCTCAATTTTTTTATCATGGAGAAATTTAACCGTAAGAATTGTAAACACCATTGCGCTTAAACCAAATATCCCAATCATCGTGTAACCCAATATTTCAAACATAATATTCTCCCTATCTCCTTCCATTTATAAATCCTTTATATACGTCTTTACACCATCGATGAGCAAACTCCTCAATTTTACAAAGCTGCTAAAAGCCCTGTCACCTTCCCACTCATCAAAAAATTGAATAGGTAAAGCTGGATCTATTACTGCAGCATCATAATATTTCCACCCCAATTCAAATAATGCTGGAAGACAGCCTCCTACATTCACCTTAAGATTGTCGAGTTTGTTCTCTGTCTCTTTTGCAAACTGAACAAAGTCATCGTATTTTTTTCTTAAAAGCTTCATATCATAAAGATCACTTATCAAAAGCTTTATGTCTCCATTCGTTTCAATACTTCCATGAATTATCAAATACGTGGACTTTGTCTTCGAAAGTATCTCTTCAATCTCTGTTTTTGCATCAAAAGGGGCTATCCATGTGCCACTATTGATTTCCGTCATTCCTAGTTCCCTAAGTTCTTCAACAACCCATTGATTTTCTTCCTCTGTTTTGCTAAAGTCCAACAGATTTATGCAAAACCATCTTTCATCCCAGTTTTTATGTCTATTTTCATATCTGTTGAAAAATCTCTTTAACCCTGTGTTCCATGTATGAATAAACGCTAAACCTTCTTCGGTTATTTGGTAATAAACATCATCCTGAATCGTTTTATTGACTAATACACCTGCCTTAACCATTCTTGATAATCCCATTCTTATGGCCGTCTCATTCTTATCAAAGTTCATCATCATTTTAATGAGTTCTGCCAATCGAATCGAATATCTTCCAGTTATTTCGCTATATACGTTAAAAATGAACAAAATGATGCTTGTTACACTATCCTTCTTTCTCAGTACGATTTTCATTTTACATCTCCTTTATAACGTTTAATATTATATTTTGATTATATGTTATAACTTTATTTTTGTAAATGTATTTTTGTGTATTTTTTCTAATTTTTAACAGATTTATCTTTATACATCCGTTTTTCCGGGTGGCTGTAGGCAGCCACCCCTACAGCGCTCGAACCGTCCCCATGGCGCCGCTGCTTTGTAGCTGACTATAATATACTAAGTGTTATTTATATAGCTATTGTTTAAAATAGCCTGCGCCAATGTCCTTTAGTTTTTTTCATAAATAGAAAAGCTCCTAACCTTTCCGTTAGAAGCTTTATTTCCTACTTACACATATTCATCCAACTGTTTATTTACATGATAACAATATTGCTTTTGCTCTTAACAAAATATACAGCAAAAGCTATGAAAAATATCAACGTATAGCAGCCTTCAAATAGGTTTCCCCAGGTTGTGCCGGTACTCATTATCGGCAGCTTTAGTCTGACACTTAGCACCTTATCCATTGCACGGTACCATTTGTACTTCTTCAATTTTTTCCGAATACCAAGCTTGTGGAGAAGCAATGGAATTGCAGATAATGGGACCCCTTGTTTTGTCAACAAATCCGTTAAATACAAGTGACTGAAATATCCTATAAAAAATGCAAGCTTTAAATTCTCATAGCCTAATTTACCAGCCACATACCCAAAGGCCAGCTGAAACATCATAAATCCTTCTAAGGCGTGCAAGAAGGTTCGATGGGGAAATATTCCTGTAAATATAAATAACACACCTATCATATATAAATAAGGATCGTGGATGTACATATAGTTGTACCACATCAGCCACAAGCCTGATAATACATAGATCATCTTTATTAAGGTCTTTTTTAAAAAGTTCCCACCTCTATAAATCATCTTGAGTATGATATTATACAAGTTCCCTACAATCGGGATAACCCTAAGAAAAGATACGCCTTTCCTTCCCGCAAAACCTAGAAAGAAAAACAGTGCTGCAGTTCCATAGGTTATGGGTATAGGATAGTCTTTCGTATATTCGAGTTTAGAAAGTGCCTGTATTATCGGATTTCTGTATAGTAGAATCAAAGTTCCCACACCAAGGGTAAACAATAGATTTAGAATCGTTACGATAATTTTACGAATGAAGTCTACTACACCACTGGCAGTTTCCATTACAGGATTCATATGATTGATCTTGCTGTTATAGCAATCAGCATCGGGAAGCAATGCTGCAGCTGCAGCCACAATCATGCCGGCAATACTTAATCCATTCGGTTGATCTATATTGGTCTGAGATGAAAAAATCGGTATCGTTGAAACAAGAGCATAAGATAACACCCCTATCTGAAGATGCGTCTTTCCTGTCATTTGCTGTCCCCCCTATTACGTCACAAATATGATTATACTACAATACTTCTCTTAATGGGTATATTCCTTAATCAATCTGTAATAAATTCTTAATCGTTTCTACATACTTTGGTAATATTTTTCTGATATGATACAAATAAATTAAACTTTGCCCCTTTAATATTTTTGGACTCCTGCTTTTTTATCGCAGGGGTTCATTATTTTTTTGCATTTTAACTGGTATTTCAGAAACAGAGGTTCATTTCAATACTGTTTTTCTCCTATTATTTTTCATATTTAATTAAACACATCGGAATGCTTGTATTTTCCTGACACGGTATGTTATACTAAAATTGTCGAAAAATGCTATACGACGCAAAACAATTTTAGGGAGGAATGTTATGAAAATCAAAGTACTTGCATTATCATTAGCAGTATCAGCTAGCTTATTTGTAGGATGCGCACCTAAAGAAACTCCTGCTCCTGCTCCAGCAGAGCCACCTGCTGCAGAGACTACTGCACCAGAAGCTGCGGCTGACGTAGTAACAACAGCCTCAGTGGTAACAGACGAAGCTTCCTTACTTAATGCAGTAAGTAAAGATGGCACTTGGATTGTTGTCTTAACAGAGGACTTCACTACTGACAAAGAGCTTGTATTAGAAGGTGTATTTACAAATAAAGATCAGCCAGCTCGTAAGTTAGCGCTTTATGCTCAGGATGCTGATAGAAATAAAACAGCAACTTACACATTAACAGCACCAAAGCTGGTTGTTAAGAGCGAAAATGCTAGAATTCAAGGTGGTACTTTTGTTGGTGATGTATATGTTGAAGCCAACGGATTTTCTGTAGTAGACGCTGTAGTAGAAGGAAACGTATATTTTGCCAGCGAAGAATTCAAATCTACATTTAAAACTGAAAACGAAGGTAAAGTAACCGGAGTTACTGAAGTAAAGTAGTTACTTAGTTTCGGCTTTTAAAATTAAGAAATCTGTACATGTTGAAAAAACAGTTAATTGATTGTTAACCAATCGATTAACTGTTTTTTATGTTTTTGAAATGTTTTAAATTTAGTGCGTTTAGGACAACAATTACAAATGTCTTAGCAAAACATTCCAAACATGTTTTCTTCTTCATAAATTTACAGATTTGAAGTGCGGGCACAATTCATATATACTTAGTTTAAAGCATCTTTTATCATAAGCAGGTGGAATAATGAAAAGTTTACGGCAAAAATTTTCTCTCATCTATCTTTGTCTGGTCATTATGATTGGCTGTGTTGGGGCTGTTTCTGTATTTAGTTTCTACGGACTTACAAAAACCATTGATGGACTCATGACAGATAATTATAATAGCCTTAAAATGATCAATAACATGATTGAAGCCTTAGAGCGACAGGACAGTGCCATATTGGCTTATACCAGTGGAAATCGTGAACTTGGTATAAAAAATTTCAATGCAAATCTGGATAAATTTCTTATGTGGTATTATGAAGAACAAAATAATATTTCAGAGGCTGGCGAAAAAGAGTTGGTTGCTCAAATAAAGGTGAATTATATGAAATATCTTAATTCCTTTGATCAATTGACTGATATGGTAGATCGACAAAGCCAAGAACAAATTATGGAATACTATGAGTCTACCATTCATCCGAATTTTTTGCTGCTTAAGGATGATCTAAAACTGCTATGGAATATGAATGAAGCCGCTATGTTTCGAGGGAAAACGCGAACAACTGAAAACGCTCGAACCTCAACCTATTTAATTCTGTCTCTCTCGTTGACTGCAGTGGTAGGTGGTTTTTTCATATCACGATTCTTTGCCAACAAATTTACCCGACCTGTTGAGCAGTTAATAGAATCCATGAAAGAAATTCAGACCGGCAATCTTAACAAACAGATTGAGGTTTCATCCAATGATGAAATCGGTCAGTTGTCGATAGAGTTTAATAAGATGACAGGAAGACTTCTGCTATTTGAACAAAGTACTTTAGGTAAGGTAATGATGGAAAAAAGCAAGTCTTTAGCTATTGTAAAAAGTATAGCCGATCCTTTAATGGTTTTAGATAACAACTGCAAAATTATACTTGTAAACAAAGCTTTTGAGCATGTCTTTCAGACACAAGAGGAGCAAGCTTTAAAAAAACACTTTCTTGAAGTTGTAAGATTAAGTGACTTGTATGATTATATAACATCACTTCTGTCCGGAAATAATGTTCATCATAAAGAAAACATTTTTTATTTCGAAATTGGAAAAGAGCACTATTACTTCAATGTAATCATTACAGAGGTTAAAGATACTGAATCTGAAATGAGCGGCATTGTTGTCCTCTTTCAAAATGTAACTGAGTTAAAAGAGTTGGAAAGAATGAAAACGAATTTTATCTCTACAGTTTCTCATGAATTTAAAACACCATTAACATCCATTATGATGGGAACAAGTCTATTAGCTGACTGCACCATAGGTGATCTCAATTCGGCACAGAAAAATGTCCTATCTTCTGTGGAAGAGGACTGTCAACGGTTGGCTAATTTAGTAGATGATTTATTACATCTATCTAAACTGGAATCCACCAAATATATCTATGATTTTGAGCCCATAGAACTGGACATCATTATTGAAAATACAATCAAGCCATTTTATGCACAAGCTGAGAATAAAAAAATCAAACTATTTTATTGTTTTGAAGAAAAACTGCCTAAAGTATATGCGGACAAAGCAAGGATTACCTGGGTTCTTAACAACTTGATCGTGAATGCTCTCAAGTACACAAAGGCAGGTGATAAAATTTCAATACAAGTTCAATCTCAAGATGATCGTGTATATATTTCGGTAGAAGATACGGGAATAGGTATCCCTGAAGAATATATCGATAAGATTTTTGAACAGTTTGTACAAGTTGAAAACTCGGATTTAGAAATTAGGGGGACAGGCCTTGGTCTATCCATTGCAAAAGAAATCGTTACAGCCCATGGCGGTGAAATATGGTGTGAAAGCACATTGACTGAAGGCAGCCGCTTCACTTTCACACTTCCAATATACACACAAAATTTCTAAAGAGAAAAGTTGAATATCAATTGAGGTGATAATTTTATGAAGAAAGTGCTCATAGCAGATGATACAAAAAATATCAGAAGCCTACTGAAAACCTGCCTTGAACATGAAGGCTTTATCGTTGTAGATGTGGAGAATGGCGAGGAGGCTTTAGAAGCCTTTCATAAGGATGACTTTGACCTGGCATTCTTAGATATCAAAATGCCAAAGATTAGTGGTACAGAAGTTCTACGTCAAATCCGAAAGCTAGGAATACAGACTCCTATAATCATTATTACAGCTTTTGCAACCATCAAAAATGCTGTTGAATGTACGCAGTTGGGAGCCGTTGCTTATTTACAGAAGCCTTTTACAACAAATCGAATAAAACAAGTTCTTGAAGAAGTCACAGAAATAGAGAATACCAGCGACTCCATTGATCAGTTCATCAAATTAGGTTCTGAAAAACTCTCCCAAGGCAATCTTGAAAGCGCACTAACTATTTTAAAGAAAGCTCTTTCTATTGATCCTACCAATGGCTGCACCTATACTTTACTATCCAAGACATATCAACTTATGGGAAACATTGAAGAAGCTAAGCGCTTTGCTGACATCCACAAATTATTTAAAAATCAAGGTTAATCTTAAAACTTTATATGAATATATACACAAAAAAAATTCCTAGTGTCCTGACACAGGAATTTTTTTTGCTTTTGTTATATCTTCTTCTCTATCTTCTGCAAGTCATCATTATGTCCCACAACGACTAGCACATCTTCGTAGGAAATTTTATCTTGGGCATTTGGCGAAATGTTTATATCCGAACCATGTTTTATCGCCATAACATTGACGCCATATCTTCCCCTCATATTGATGTCCACCAGACTCTTGCCTACCCATTCTTTTAATGGGGTTATTTCAACAATACTATAATCAGGTGCAAGTTCAATATAGTCAAGAATATTCGTGGAAACAAGATTGTGCGCTACCCTCATACCCATATCTCTTTCAGGAAGCACAACACGGTCTGCCCCCGTCTTATAGAGAATCTTTGCATGGAGCTCATTTTGTGCCTTGGCAACAACATACTTCACGCCTAATTCTTTCGTTAACAGTGTAATCAAAATAGATGATTGTATGTCCGAACCAATGGTAATCACAGCTACATCAAAATTTCTAATCCCCAAAGATCTCAAGGAAGCTTCATCCGTAGCATCTAGCTGCACAGCATGGGTAACGGAATCAGCTAACCCTTGTATTACATCTTCGTCTTGATCTACTGCTAGTACATCATAACCTAATCCATATAGTGTTTTGGCTACGCTCGAGCCAAACCTCCCGCATCCAATTACTGCATATTGTTTCATTTTACTCCCCCTAGCCTACAATTACTTTTTCTTCTGGATATCTGTAATTTCCTTTATTCCTAAGCTGCCGACTTGCCAGAGCCAGTGCCACTGTCAATGGTCCTACCCTGCCAGCAAACATGGTAAATGATATTAGAATCTTGCCAATGCTTGTTAGGCTTGGTGTTATTCCTAAGGATAACCCGACAGTACCAAATGCTGAAGTTGCCTCAAAGAATATTTCTAAAAAACTATGTCCTTTCTCAGTAATGGACAGAAGCATTGTAACAATCACAATCAGTGCCCCAGCCAGACCAACGATTGCTAAAGAGCGACCTACAATTTCCCGGGGAATTCTTCTTTTGAAAACTTCCGTATCAGACTTCCCTTTAATCTCCGATATAATCGTCCAGAGAAGGACACCTGCCGTTGTTGTTTTGACACCACCTGCAGTACCTGCCGGTGATCCTCCAATAAACATCAGTACAATGGTAAAAAATATTGACGCCATTGTAAGCTTGTCGGTTGCCAGCGTATTAAAGCCTGCTGTTCTAGGTGTTATAGAATGGAATGCTGCTGACAATAATTTTCCTTTTACCGTTAAAGGCCCCATTGTCTCAGGGTTACTATATTCTAAAACGAAAACTACAATGAATCCCACTAGAAGCAATATACCTGTTATAAGTAGAACCAGTTTTGTGTGCAATGAAAAATTCTTGAATCTTCTCTTGGTTAGTATTTCCATAATAACTGCAAAACCTAATCCTCCAATAATAATCAAGAACCCAATCACGAGGTTTACCAAGGGATCTTCTACATAGGATGTTAAACTCCTATAATCACCCATTAGGTCAAATCCTGCATTACAAAAGGCAGATATGGCATGGAATATTCCAAATCCAATGCCCTTAGCTGCACCATAAGCAGGAATAAATCTTATAGATAACAGCAATGCAGCAACACCTTCTATGGTAAAAGTTGTGATTAACACATATTGCGTTAGTCTTACTACACCAGCAGTACTAAATTGATTCAATGCTTCTTGCATAACGAGTCTTTCTCTGAGCATGATTCTCTTACCCAAAATAAAGGCAATTAGCGTCGTCAATGTCATAAAGCCTAGGCCGCCTACTTGGATTAACAATAGAATAACTACCTGTCCGAACACAGTCCAATGGGTTCCTGTATCAACAACTACCAGCCCTGTAACACAAACGGCTGAAGTTGATGTGAAAAGCGCATTGATAAAACCTACAGACTCACCATTTTTTGATGCCATCGGTAAACTTAACAGTAAGGCCCCAATTAAGATAACTGCAGCGAACCCCACAACTAGGATTTGTGCAGGATTTAGTTTGAGTTCTTTAAATCCCAAATCAAAACCTATTGTAACCACCTTCTATCACTGATATTTCTTCCTATTTATAGACACATCTACAGATTTCTTCTTTCGAATAAATCTTAAATCTCTTATCATTTTCAAACCTGCAAAGAATACAACCAAAAATTCCAGTCTACCCAGCATCATCCCAACAGTTTGCGTCCACAGTACCACGCCAGGTGCGTCCGGGGCCGTAACACCCACTGAAAGCCCTACCGTACCTAAGCTTGAGGCATATTCAAACATTGAGTCCTGCAAAGGATATCCATAAGCCAGCATGACAAGCACACCTGCTGCATAAGTAATCATGTATAACATAGCGAAGTTAGATATCTCTAACGCATGATCCTGGGACACATAGTATTTTCCTTCCGGTCGAACAACATAATTTTGCCTTACCACATTTTGAGGAAGTAGGTATCCTTTGATATTCCATATAAGGGATTTTAGCATGATATATACTCTATACTGCTTTAATCCTCCAGCCGTTGAGCCTGCTCCTCCACCAATTATCATGAGAATAATCATAATAAATATGCCAAAGCTATTCCAATCTCCATAGCCTACCGTTGAAAATCCCGTTGTGGTCAAGGCTGATGTTAGCTCAAAAACAGCTACACGAATTCCTTTGCCTACGGCGCCATATAATTTAAAAAGAGAGAAATAAGCTGTAAATGGTATTGCAATTGCTAAAGCTAGAAACATAAAGCGTATTTCTCCAATTTGAAAGAATCTTTTTATTTCTCCCTTTAAAAGCACATAATGGGCAGCAAAGTTTGTTGTTCCTAAAAGCATTAGGATAAGCGTAATGAATTCAATAGGCAAGCTCTCGTAGGCACCAATACTGGCAGGCTCTGTTGAGAACCCACCCGTTGACACAGCAGCAATCGAATGATTAATAGAATCAAACCATGGCATACCTGCAAGGATATACAGAATGGTACCAGAAGCAATATAGCCTATATAGATAATCATAATTAGTTTTGTTGACCTGGCCACATTGGGCAGCAGTTTATCTGATCTTCCCTCTGCATGATATAGCCCTAACCCATGAGGTCCTATAATAGCAGACAACATAATTACGGCAAGTCCTGCCCCACCAATAAACTGCATAAGACTTCTCCAAAATAAAAATAAGTGGGAAGTCTTTGTAACATCGACCACGGAAAGTCCCGTAGTTGTCAGTCCACTGACCGCCTCAAACATAGCCTGCGTAAAATTTAACTTCCCTGAAAGAATAAAAGGCATGGCAGAAAATATGGAAGCGCTAAACCAAGCCCATAAGACAATGACACCGCCCTCATGTAAGGTCAGCGTAGCGTCTTCTCCATACCTCATGACCCTTTTCATGCCATACCCTAGCACGATAGCCGCTAAAGAAGGTACAATAAAGTACCCTATCTCATTTATTTCCGTTCTGTAAATGGGCAGCAGCAGCAAAGGCAGCAGCAGAGCAATGCCAATCCCCATTATAATCGTTCCTACATAACCAATGATCAATTGGTATCTATCTTTTAGCTGTTCTATGTACAACACCTTAATCGGTCCTTCCTCTGATTGTTTTTAATACATCCGACTGCACTGCGGGCAAGCACAAAAAGATTAGTTTATCATGCTCTTCTATCACGGTATCTCCCCTTGGGATGATCGCCTGCTCTCCTCGAATCACGCAGCCCACAATAGATTCCCTTGGCAGTGCTACTTCCATCAGTTTCTTTCCAACCGTCGGGAAATCTCCACTTATTTCAATTTCCATGGCTGCAACCTTTCCCTCTTCAATAGGAAATAGATTGGTGATATCATCGATGGAGATCTTTTGCTCTATAAAGGAAGAAATTATATCTGCTGTACTGATGACATTATTAACGCCCAATTGTCTGAATATATCAATATTTTTAGGATCATTTACCATGGCAAAGGTCTTCTTGACCTTAAACATTTTTTCCGCAATCTGACAAATTACCAGATTATTCGGATCTTCTGTTGTCAGGGCAATCACCATATCCGCATAGGCAGCTCCTGCATCTTCCAAAATATAGGGTTTTGTCCCATCCCCATGCACAATGTTTGCCTGATGCATCCGAGCCAGCTTTTTACAATAATCTGCATCATGATTGACAATGGTAACATGGTATCCCTTTGAAACAAAAGATTTCGTCAGGAAGTGCATCCGTTTTCCACCACCTACGATAACAATATTCATTCTAAATCCCCCATTTCTTCTCCTATGATATTATTCTTTAATGCTTCTGCCGAAAGAATTGTGGGACAAAGGGTTTCAATGTCCAGCTCTTCATATATTTCCTGCCTCGAAGGCTCAAATAGACGGGCAATAACCTTTGGCACATGGTAGATTGTCTTGGCGATCTGGGCAATCATAACATTGGTATTATCATCATTGGTAGTTGTGACTACTATATCGGCTTTATCGATTTTAGCCCGAACCAGTGTATCGATTTCAACAGCGTCGGCTTCAATAGTAAAACCGCTGAAATCATCAGATAGACGATGAAACGCATGGGCATCCTTATCGATGATCACAACGCTTTTTCTAGCTTTTGAAAGTAATCTTGCCAAATGGGAACCTAGTCTACCGCAGCCTACGATGATGATATATTCGTCCCTGTCCTGCTTAATTTTCATTTTCGTCATCTCCTAATGCCATACCTTTTTGCGTATATTTCCACTGGGCAGTTCTCTCCAAATTCTTGGTGGCAGGCTCATAGCTTGGATCTAATGCCAGAGCGGCTCGATAATGCATTTGTGCTTTCTGAATTTCTCTACGATACTCGGCTAGGATGCCTAATAAGTTATGGGGTTCCGGTGCTTCTACTTCCATGACTATGGCCTTTTTCAAGAATTCTTCCGCCTTACTATACGAACCTTCTATTAAGCATTTCTTGGCAAAACCGATTACATCCTTAAAGGTCTCCAATTTTTCCTCCTGTAAGGTCCGTCTGTCTAAAACATCCTTTACAATATTTCTGATTTCTTCCGGAGTGAACGGCTTGCTAATGAAATCGATGGCCCCCAATTTCATAGCCTCAACGGCCCTTTCAATGGTACCATAGGCAGTCATCATGATCACATCTACTCTGTTACCCTTGTCTCTGATCTTTTCCAGAACCTGCATCCCTGTAAGTCCCGGCATTTTTATATCTAGTAGAATAAGATCATACCGTGTTTCCATGATTTTTTGCAGTGCTTCTTCACCGTTGACTGCAATATCAAGTTCATGTCCTTGATCCTTTAAACAATGTGTTAATGTCATTCTTATATTCTTTTCATCATCAACGATCAGTATTTTTTTATTCATGTATGGGTTCCTCCTTCAAGTATTTATCCAATATTTCTTTTATTTGTTCAGGTGTAAAAGGCTTCACCACATAATCATTGCCTCCCACAGCCAAGGCCTTCTGAATATCCTCCTTTTGTGTTTTAGCACTCATAAAAACGATGGGAATATTCTTCGTTGTTGGCTCATCTCTAAGGGCCTCACAAACTAAATATCCATTCATTTTAGGTAGTACAATATCTAAAAAAATAAGATCCGGCAAATATTCTTGGGCAATATCAATAGCCTCTATACCGTTGGCTGCCACCTGAATATCGTATCCACTTTTCTGCAAATACATTTTAAGGGTAAGGATAATATTTTTTTCATCGTCTACAATAAGTATCTTTTTCATAATATGACCCCTTTACATTTATCGCCCTAAATCCAACGTGAAGTAGAAAGTACTGCCTTCGCCAAGCTGACTCTTGACCCATATCTCTCCACCGTGGGCATTAACAATTTCCTTGCTAATGGCTAAACCTAACCCAGTACCACCCGGCGTTTCTCCATTGTCATCTCTTACTTGAATAAATTTCTCAAATATTTTCTGTTGATAATCCTCTGGTATGCCCCTTCCATTATCAGAAACAGAGACCAGCATTTTATTGGCAGTTTCTCGCGCCGATATTTTAATAATTCCACTTCCATCCGTCGGCGTATACTTCATTGCATTCCCAATAAGATTGGTCAAGACCAGTGAAATTTTATGGAAATCTGCTTTTACTTTTGATAATTCCTCCCTTACGTCTATCTGAATATCTATATTTCTGTCTTTTGCCTGTATATTGAATGGTTTTATGGCATTCTCCGCAATATCCTTCATACTATGGTTTTCAATGTCCATCTGGATTTTGCCAGATTCAATTCTTGATAAATCCAGTAAATCACTGACTAGGTTCTTCAATCTTTCTCCGTCTTCCTTAATTGCTTCCAGCAATTCCTTCTGGTCCTCATTAATATTACCTGGAGTTCCGTCCAGTAGAAGTCCGACGCCCATACCGATTGAAGTCAAAGGCGTTCTAAATTCATGGGACACCGTAGAGACAAAATCCGATTTTATCTGATCCACTTCCTTCATTTTTGTAATATCCTGAAGCAGCGTAACGACCCCTATATTTTCTCCATCTCTTGTTCTGATAGGCGTTACATTCATTCGATAGTGCTTTTTACCACTTTCTCCTTCAATGGTTATATCCGTGTATTTTTTATAGGTATCGATGCTCTCTCTGTCCTTAACTTTATCAATAACTTGAAATATATCTTCCCTTTTGATTACCTCAAGAAAATGCTTATGTAGAACTTCTCTTTCTCTAATATTTAGAGCTGTTTCTGCTGCTCTGTTCACTAGTAACAGCTTATGTTCTTCATTGGTAACAATAATGCCATCACTGATACTTTCCACAATAGCCTCAGCCTTTTGCTTCTCTTCCATCAACTTTTTCAAGTTATACTTATCAAAAGATTGCAATTTTCTGGTCATTACATTAAACTCCTGCGCCAGTTCAGCAATTTCATCTTTCCCTGTAATATCCAATTGATGGCTGTAATCTCCCTCGGCAATTTTTTTGATCTTTTCGATCAAATTATAGATTGGATTTACGATTTTGTTGGTTAAGTACACAGCGAAGAATAACCCAATAAGTATCGTTACACCTGAGACAAAAATGGTCGAATAGGATGCGTTGGTAGAAATGCCATGAGCCATATTTTTTCGCAGCAGCATCCCATTTTGATTTAAATTCTGAAGGCTTCTACATGCATCCTTTGTTTCTTCAAATAATGGAAGCACCTCATTATAATAATAACTTCTGGCTTCACTGGCACCTTCCTTATTCTGCAGATCAACCAATATGGTAAATTCATCAATATACCTGGTATATAACTGATGAATCTGATCCAGATTTTCCTTTTCTCCAGTCTCAGTAATATTATCTTCAGCTCTTGACAGCCATTTCAAAAATTCTATTTCATTTTCCCGAAAGTTTTGAGACGCTATTTGATCGGAAGAAAACATATAGGCCAATTCGGCGCTGTCCTGTCTTTCCAGGGCTACAACCATGTTTTGAGCAGCAACAATACTTTTATAGTTGGATTCCATAATGTTTTCAATAGAATTACTCAGACGGTTAAAGGTTGTTACAGACCATATACTACTAATGGCCAAAACTGTTAAAAGAAGTATGTATACACCCAAAATCTTAAATTTAATTCCTTTTTTCATCATCTCACCTTCAAAGCTGTGTCTTGTTATTTATTATTGCCAACGAAACAAAAAAAACCATAGAGATCTATGGTTTTTCTAGCCTAGGTCTCCTCTTCCAACGCCTACGTGGTTAGCTGTCGGGCTCGGATTGAAAGAGTTATCCTATCCTTTCGGAATTCGCCCCATGATTTGGGTCCCCCGCTTCCATATGTATGGAACTAAGCGCATCATGTTAAATTATAGACCTATGCTATATTGTGGTCAAATACAGCACTTTATCACATATTAAATTATCCAATATATTATCTTTGATTTAAACAAATTATATAGAAATTTCTTTATAATCTTCTCTCAAACGCGCTCATCCGTTGCGTATCATCGTAAACATGTTGCGTTATAGTAAATTGATAATAGATTCTCCATCTATGCTTTCCGATGCTGACCGATTCCTTCTTTCCTTTAATATGATAATTTCTTTTCTCATTTCCATAATAATGGTCTCTCTACGAAAGGATAGATATTCGGTAAAACCGCGAATTAATTCTTTTGTAAACTGCTGCTTCCATGGCGTGAAGGCAGGCGCATAGGTCAATATATACGCGCACATTTTTCCGCAATCTGATTCTCCCTTGCCGATTGTACAATTCTCAAAATCTATACCGTATAATTGATCTGCCAAAATGAAATTTCTTAGATGCGTATCTCCAAATATGACATCTTCTCTCGAGAAATCTTTTGCTGCTTCATAAAATGACTTTAGCCATTTACAAATTTCAACCACCAGACAGGAAGTTGTTATCAGCCTACCATTATGATTGATTCTTTTTCCTTCTTCTAAGTGAGAAATGATTTCCAACAACGTATTTCCGTTTATATATTCCATTATCAGATAATCTTCTCCAACAAAGTGAACAACAGGGACATTCATCCCATATTCCTTAAGCTTACGAAGCATCTGCACTTCTTTATACAAAGCATCACGATTGTCATTATAGACCTTTATCACACCCATTGCTTCCGTGTCATCATGGTAGAAAATACGTACCTTGTATACGTAGTTTTTCTTACTGTAAAACTTCTCTTCTATCCGATAGTTCTTGATTTCTTTATTTTGATACAGTAACTTTTCATGCTCCATACTATTCACCAATCTTTATCACAATACCGGCATTTTTCTTATAACCTTCCAATTCCTGAACAACTGCCATTACAGCGTTCTGCAGGATTTTTTGAACAAAAGGCACCATCTTTATCTCCATATCATTTATGTATAGTTTTACATTCCCTCGATGGACCACACAATCTTCCCGTGTTGCTTCTCCTTCTAGAATTTTGACTCCTAGTTCTCTACAGTCATAACCGCAGGCATTACAGCATGCCCTTGGAAACTCTGGAAGCTTGTCATAAACTTTTTCCTCGATAAGATCTACCAGCCCCTGAATGTTATTTACACTGTTTAGCACCGGTATTCTCTGAAATTCCTCGATATGTTCGGCAATTCTTCCAGAAATAGCAAAAACCGTACCATCCAGTCTTTCAAGTATTTCTTCTTCGCTGTGTGCAGTAATGATCTTGGGCACATTGCTGTCCGTAACACCTTCCAGAAGAACAAAGTCATGGTCGTAAAACCTTAAAATTTCCTCAACGGAAAGCTTCGTAGGAAAGAGAATATCTGTTTCATAGTGACCTCTTGCAGTAACCAAGTCAGCCCCTGCCTGTCTATGCCTGTGGGTATTGCTTCCATGCTGATCTATGGCAAATTCTTCAAAATGTATCTCTTTGACAGATCCAACGGAATATTTTCTTCTTTTTAATTCACGGATAATGTTTTCTATAGTCGTCGTTTTGCCTGACTGTGTTACGCCGAAAACAGAAAATACGCGCATTGTTTTCACCCCTTTATTAGAAAAAGCAAATATACAGAATGATTGCTGCTGCAGTTACGCAAAGACTGGTTGTAATCATGACATAGTCCAGGCCCGTCATTTCCAATGTCCGATAGCTAGTGCGATAGGGATAGGCGCCAAAGGCCTTTGTTTCTAAAGCAGTGGATAATTTCTTGGCTTTTGTGATGGTACCGGCAATCACAGGCGTAAAAACATAGGAATATATGGTTAGTTTTTTACCAAAGGGTATTTTGTCTAACTGGATTCCTCTAAGCTGAATCGCTGTCATTGTATCTTTTATTTCTTCAGTAAGAATTGGCAGAAACCGTATACCGATAAAGGCCATAAATGCAATTTGATAAGGTATTTTCCACTGCACCAATCCTTGTATGATTTCTCTAGCGCTTGAAGTAGTAATGATGGAAGCAGATATTACCACAATCATCATTCTCAAAACGAACTCCATTCCTTTGACTACACCGCCCGTTGTTAAAATTGGGATCATCCTGAAAGAAATAATGTCCTTACCCGTGGGAGAAAAGATGCTTTGAACGATGGCAATGGCGATGATCACCCATAAAAGTCTCTTGATCTTTACAATCATCTTTATGGGATTACTACCGAATAGTATGGAAACAGCCATGGTCAGTAGAAGTACAGCACTTAAGATATAGACATTTTGCATCAAAACTGCTGCCGTTGAAATACATAATACAATGACTAATTTAGATCTGGGATCGATTTTCTTTTCGCATATCTCCAACGATCTCCCCCCTTGAAATCACCAGTGTCCTTGCTGCATGATAGGCCAAAAAATCTCGATCATGGCTGATTACAGCCATTCCAATACCTTCCTCAGTTAATCTTTCCAGTATTCCTGATAATATTTTTTTCGCTGCACATCCAATCCTGTGGTTGGTTCATCCAATATCAAATACCGTGGAGAATCTGCCAGTATAGCAGCCAGGGCTAATCGCTGCTTTTCGCCTTGGCTCAAATAGAATGGAAAGGAATGTCTTACATCCTTCAATTGGAATAGGTCCAGCATATGGTCTACAATGCTTTTTATCTGTTCTTTTGTATAACCCTTCAGTTCCAAAGCAAAACCGATTTCAGCTTCAACGGAAGCAGCAAACAATTGTTTTTCGGGGTTTTGAAATAGATATCCTATTCGCGTCCCTATTTCACCTAAGGTCATTTCCCTGCTGTTTTTGTCGAAAATGAATGTGTTACCGCTGGATGGCTTTAAGATTCCTGCCATGATCTTACCCAGGGTGGTTTTACCACTGCCGTTATCACCGATGATGGCTGTAAACTCATTCTGCTGTATTGAAACTTCTACATTTTGTATCACATTCTCTATTTTACCGTAAGTAAAACTTACACGGTTAAGCGTTATTGCATCCAGCTGGCTCTCCCCCCTCTCCTGTTTATTGATCATTGCTTCATTCGATTTCTCCCGTAAATTCCTCCAGCTTTCCCTTCTTTAGAATCATCGTTCTGTCGGCTATATCCAAGTTATGCAAGTCATGTTCGATCATGACAATGGTCTTTCCATCTCTTTTTAAGCTGCTTATGGTTTCCTTTATCCTTGCTTTCCCTTTTTCATCGATTTGGGACATAATCTCGTCAAAAATCAAAATATCCGGTTCCAGACTTAAGACCGAGGCAATGGCGATCAATTGTTTTTGCCCTCCCGATAAATGGTTAGGGTTCTCAAAGCGATATGTCTCCATGTCAACTTGCTGAAGGGCTCTGTGAATTCTCTGGTCAATTTCTAGGGGATGAATGCATAAGTTTTCCGGCCCGAAGGCTATTTCATCTTCTATCGTTGGTGAAAACAATTGGGTATCCGGGTCCTGGTACACAATTCCAACCTTTGTAGAAATCGCGGGCATTTTCATTTGATCTGTCGGTATGCCGAAAATTTTAACTTGCCCATCCATTTTGCCATGGTAAATATGAGGTACGACACCACACATACAGTAGCATAAGGTGCTCTTTCCACTGCCGCTTAATCCTACAATAGCTAAAACTTCCCCTCTATCAACTTTTACATTTACACCCTTCAGTATTTCCCGATCATGCTCTCTATACCTAAAATGTAAATCCATGATCTCCAATGGATAAATCATTGCACATCCAACTCCACCACAAATTTACACCATCTCTGACTGAACTGATCTTTCCGAATGATTACTTGATATGGCCCTTTACCGCCGTCCTCCTTCTTTCCCAATAGCTTTCCATCCATTTTGTAGGCTAGATAAACATTATCCTCCTCCAAAACCTCTGCTCCTGTCAAAGCAACGGTATATCCGTCAATTGCCTTAGCTATAACCTGGTTATCCACATCCACCTTGATATCACATTCGTTTAGTATACGGCTTAGGGATACACCCGTATAGGTATGTTTTTCTGCCTCTTTTCCATTTGTCTTCAAGTTTGCCTCAAAACCTTTTTCACCAAGTCCTTGAATCGTTTCCATATCCAATGTTTTCACTTCTGCTCCATTTGCTTTTACGATCACCTGTGCTTTTTCCTGCATACGCTCTTTTTGGGCTACAGCTCCTTTGTTCAGATAAGCAGTTACAGCCAATACGAGGATCAATCCAACTACCACGACACTCACCATTTTCTTCATTGCCTTTCCTCCCCCTGAATCACCCAATAGGGTATCATTAAATCTTCGTATCGAAATGAACCATGTCCTCCACCATCAGTATTGGGATGCATGCCATGATCAGATGTAATAATAACCTTACCGTCCCAATCAGTGATGAGATTTTCCACATATCCGTCTGTTGTACCGATCATATCCATCGTTTCTTCTGCCAGATCTCCATAGGTATGTCCATAATCATCAATACCATGGAAATGGACAAAAATGAAGTCGTGTCCTTGTTGTAAATTATCTAACGCAGCTTCAATTATTTCATCATCTGTACTGCCATTACCATTTCTATCACTGCACAATATTGGCGGAATTTCCGTATTAAGAATCCCTATATCCCCTTCGATAAGCACACCCTCCTTGTTCTGCTGCTTTACTTTGCCAAATATGGAGGTGCTTCTTAGATCTTTTTGTTTTCGTGAATAGACACCATTTTCAGATGGCGGCTTACCTGTAATCATGGCAGCAAAGCCCGCGTTTGTCACAGGCTGATATACAGTGGTCACTTTTTTTGCTTTGGATAGCCCTCCAAGATATGGCAAATATCCATGATCCATGGCGTACTCATACTGATGATACCCGAAGCCGTCCAAATACAAAATCATGACCTTTTCATCATTCTCCAGATAATGCAGGGCATCATAATACGCATCCATAACCGTTTCTGTGGGGGGATTGATTAAAACCCCTGCAACATTTTTGATTCTACCCTTCCCATCCGAATAAACATAATCAATGGTATGATCCTTCCATTCCAAAAAGCCTGTTCCATCATCATATCCATAATCTCCGTCTTTTCCCATCAATAGTATCTTATCTATTTGCATATCCTCTACTACATCATGGATTGAAATAACTTTTCTCAACGTAAAAATACTAGTTTCATAAATCTGCCCGTCTTGCTCTTTTGATGACTTCCCTTCAAAATATGGATGCATCAACATATTTTGAAAATAAAGCTGCCCAGGTGTAATATTTAAAATATTTTTATCTTGCTCGATAATATTCAACCCATATTCCCATGAATTTTCATTTGAAACGACAATGATTTCTTTCATTCTCTTTATATTGCTGCTGATAGGGTGTCGGAGGTTGATAGCCTCCCATCCACGTTCTGGTGAGAAACTAATATAGGACTCTTCAAGATTTGTGCCGGGAATACGTGAAACTAAACCGTCTTCTCCTACCAACAGCAAATCATAGTTCTGGGTTACAGGAACTGCCTTACCTACCATATCCTCTAACTTCATGGCTTTGATTCGGCTATTGTCATATTGAATGTTATAACGCTGCATTCCTTTATCCACATTTTGATAAGTAATGCAGTTTTCAATATCTCCTACGATTCTCAATGGCGGCACATAGCCATTGTCACTTCCCATGGTAGAAACGGTCAGTCTTCCCATGAGAAATCCAACGATAGAGGCTGCTATTCCTAAGAGTATGAGTATACGCTTCATAAGAAGACCTCCTATGTAGAAATATTGAACAAATCAAAGTCTCTAAATTTTTTCAAAAGGATATACGCTATGATGCCGCCCAATCCCCCTGATAATGCAGCACTGCTTAGACTCAACAAAAGAGGAACCAGCGGCAGCTTAAAGAACACCAGATTAACCAAGAAAGTACCGCTAAGATTTGCTGCCACACCAGAAAGAAAAAGACAGCCGAGACAGCAGCCTCGGTGTCTAAAAAGCAGTAGTACAACATCCACAGCAATACCCGGCAATATATAGGTAAACACACTCATGATTCCATGGGTCCCGAATATGCCTAGTGAGATAACCATGATAGCCTGTACGACAGCAATCAAGGTAGCTGTCCCTCTTTTTCCAATCATTCCGGCTCCCAGCACAATCCACATCATGTAAAATCCCCCGGCAATGGTTCCTCCCGGAATATATAACGGTCCTGTAATAATATGGGCTAAGGGAACGATAATGGGTTTTGTGGCAATGCCTAACGCAGCCATCATTGCAATCATGACCAAATGAAATATAGAAAAATCCTCTAAATACTTCCTAAAAAACATGGTCTGTCGACCCCCATCTATTCATTCACCGTAATTTTTGCCACTTGCTTAATCCACCAGTTTCCACCTTTTCCGTCAACCACTAGCTGCACAGGTCCTGATTCAGCATCCAACGGCGTACCATCCGCAGCTACTGCCAGCACCGTTCCGGGACTATCAACTAGATCCGGCGTATATTCCTTGTTATATCCGTCAGCAGCTTCAACGACCACTGTACTGTAGCTTTTTACACCGACATGTTCTAATACCTTGCTCAACGCTACGCCCGTCCACTGCTGTTCTTTTGCGGTTCCATCTTTTTTCTTTAAGGTTGCTTTTATGTCAGCTGTGCCGATAGCTGCTACATTCAAATCCGTAAACTCAATGGTTTTATCACCTGTTAATTGTATCGCAATTTTCCACGTAGGCTGTGCTTCTTGTTGTTTAACTGCAGGACTGCTGCATGCAGCCATAACGAAAATCAGCATCAAGCATATACCAATAATTTGTATTCCTCTTTTCATATGAATCCCTCCACAAGTTTTATTGTATTGCCTCTATTGAAAGAAGCTCTTTTACAGACGTATTTTTTTGCAAACCTTCAAAATATGTACACACGAGACCATCTTTGCTTATATAAACCAATCCCCTATCCATATCTGCAGCTGCTATTTCTACTTCATAACCATCTTTTGCCGTAAGTATATACTTCTCTGCAGAAACCAGTCCGGCATTTTTCAATACTTCACTTAGCAGAATACCGGACTTATCACCCTGAGTATGCTTTGGAATGACATTGATCCCTTCCTCAACGCAAAATACTGCATTTTTTCCACAGGTGAACCATAGGATATCCTTTACATACATACCCTTTGGCATATCCGGTGAAAGAAAGGCAGGCGTTTCCTTCCCGGTGATTTTGAAAAAGCCATTCACGAAGATATCATATGCTTCATTTTTTTCTAAACCATCGGCAGCTTTAAAATGTATATCTGCTTCCACGCCGTTTTCTTCAACAACAGCTAATAAATCCTTAACTTTAACGGCTTTATCAACACTTTCATAGTATGTATAATCCTGCTGTTGAATTTGTGTCACAGCGGTTTCCAAGAAATATATCTTGCTTAATTCTGCAGTCTGTTTCTCCTGCAAAGCTTCAATCCTTGTCAAATTTCTAACCCAGTACATTGCTCTTTCTTCCGGGACAACGACTCTGACCGGTTTCGTTTTTTCATCTAATGGTTCACCGTCCATCTCGTAGGCCAGAATGATTTCCCTGTTTTTTAGAACTTCTGCAGGTACCTCGATGGCATACCCATCACCGGCTATCAGCCGAATACCATTGATATCTTTTTGAGACTTTCCGTATTGTTTCAAAACATCTTCCAGCAATGCACCCTTCGCCGTATACCCATTCTTTTCTCCTGCTGAATTCACTGAGACAACATCCCTGGTAACCGCCGTTATTTGTTTCAATTGACCAACCGTCACAGTAATTTCATCATTTATTAGACCGGAAATAACAAAAGATTCTTCTTGTTCTTCACCAACCTCCTGGGATGCTTGATCCGTACAAGAAATCATGAACAGCATAACTGACATAAGCATTATAATGATAAACCCTCTACGCTTTCTCCATTTCACTGCTTATCCCCCTTTCTTTATGCGTTTGTAATTTTCAAAGCAAGTATTGATTCCCTCAACAACAGCTGTACTCGTTTTTGTAGCACCGGTAATCGCCACAATTTCGTCCGGTGACTCCGCAATTACCTTGACGACCTTTAATGGTTTGATGATTTCTTTATTTTTAAACCTATCCAGGAACCAGTTCTCCGTTAGGTATCCACCATACTCTTCCGTTTCATGATGGTTTAGTACAACAACATTTACAATCCGATCTGATGCTGCATCAATACTGACCAATAATTGAATTTTCCCTTTATATCCTTCTGTTTCCACCACTTGAATAATATGTTCTTCCTCATTGGACCGCGCTTTGCCCTTAAATACTTCTAAGATGCGCTCTGTCTCAAATCTTCTTAATGCTACAATCGATCCATAGTTGCTTAAATCAACTTGAATTTCCTTTTTTCCGCCTCCCATCCATAGGAACATTCCACCTATAAGAAAAAGAATTATGAAGATTTTCCATAGCGTTTTGAAAATATCACCCCTTCCCAGGTAAAATCCAACAAAAAAGCCCCTTCCCATTTTGGAAGGAGCTGTCCGCCGATAAAGTATGATTACGCTTTGTGCAAAAAAATCTCATCTGCTAATCGTCTCCTTTCCACATTGGGAGGCATGAACGTTTCCATTCATACCCTGTCGGCTTAAACTCCATAGATCATTCTATCCACAGGAATAGTAAGCTCGGAGAATATTCACTTATCTAAATTATAGAATATTGTCTATTTTCTGTCAATCAGTTGTGCAATTATAGTAAAAAACAAATACAGACCCGTTTACCAGGTCCGCATTTGTTTGTGAGTATGCACTTGTAATTAACACTTTCTATAACAATTATAGGGGAGAGTATTGACTATAATATAAACGTGTTCTGCTCTAAGTTATTTTCCTATGGCATGCTTGCCTGCGATCTTACCAAATACAATATCATCTAAGGTGTTGTTACCGGCAACACGACCTGCACCATATAATCCTCCGACGATTTCACCAGCAGCATATAAGCCTTCGATGACGGTTCCTTCTTCATTTAAAACCTGGGCATTTTCATTGATAGCCACACCACCCATTGTATAGTGGCTGGACGGCAATGTTTTTACGCCATAGAATGGACCTACGCTTACCTTGCCCATTGTCTTTCTATTAAACGCATCTTGTCCTGCATTGTATGCATCAACCGTTTCCTTAAGCTTTACAGGGTCAATTCCAAGCTTACCTGCAAGCTCTTCAATGGTATCAGCTGTTACACCCTTTCCTTGTTCGAAAGCTTTCTTTCCATCTTTCGTATTATATACATCCGTGTCAAACACGATGTATGCAATGCCCTCTTCTTGCTTCAGTATTTCTGAAGCCAAATCCCAAGGCTTCATTGTCTCATCTGCAAATCTTTCGGCTTTTTGGTTAACCAATATACCACCTTTGCCCTCTTCGTTGACAATAATCTCTTTGTACCAATGGCCATTGGCTGATAATGGTCTCATTTGGAAATATTCCATATCTCTTAGCTGCGCACCAACGGCTACAGCCATCCTGATACCATCTCCCGTTGGCCCTGGTGTCGTCATTTCTGTATGGACGCCCTTATACTTTGGATTGTACTCAGCAATCATTTCAGGAGCATTATTAAGTCCACCGGTAGCTAATATAACTGACTTAGCTTTAATCACATATTCCCCGTCTTTTCCTTCAACTTTTGCACCAACAACTTTGCCTTCTTCTACAACTAATTCTGTTGCTTTCGTATTTACTCTAATATCTAGATTTTTATACTTGCCAGCCTCAGCCTGATAAGCTTTTACTAGTTGTGCTCCATAATGTCCTTCTACCGGAAGAATCCAGAATGGTTCTTCTGCACTCTTTACTTTCAATTTTAATCCAAGGGAAAGTAACCAATCAATTGCATCGCTGCTGTTTTCAACCAAAACTCTTACAAGTTTCTCATCAGCAAAACCTTTTCCAGTTTCTATTGTTTGCTTAAAATGATCTTCTACTGTATAAGAAATTCCAGCCTCTTCATGAACTTTCGTATCAGAAGCTGTTATTCCAGTAGCAGAAATAATCGTATTTCCACCAACTGCAGGCATTTTTTCAACCAAGATAACGTTTGCACCATTCTCGGCTGCTGTAATAGCTGATACAAGTCCTGCTCCACCGCCTCCGATTACCAATACATCGGCTGTAGCATCTTTGCTCTCTTGTTGCGCTTGTTGCGGCTGACTGGCAGGTGTTGCGCAGCCTGTTAATGCAGTTGCAATTAACGCTAAGATTAACATCATAGCTATACTTATACGACGCATTCACTTCACTCCTTTAGTTTTTTTAACAAGCTTTAAAAATATTAATGCTTTAGAGGGTTACGCCTTTGAAATGGTATTTAGTCCTGCGGGACGGCACAGAGACCGTTCCCTACAAAAGAAAATAAATTCTATGAAGGCGCCAATCTATGAAAGGATTAACTCTTGTTATATAAGTGCTGTTTATTTTGCCGCACCCTTTAATGCATCTTGAACTGCTCCTTTAATTCCTTCACTTGTAACCGTTCCGCCACTTACAACATCTACTTCTGTTGTCTGCTTTTCAATAATGGATTTTATAATCTGTTCAAATACAGGATCAGATAGTCCAGGTGTTTCCTTATGCTCTAAGGTTTTTATCTCTTTTATATTGCCTTTTTCAACGACAACCTCAACCTTTATTGGCCCTTCCTTACCTTCGCCGATACCCGTATAAGTGCCATCGGTATATTTTCCGGCGCTTGTAGACGAAGCACTTTGAGACTGGCATCCTACACTGATTGCGACTAGCATGATAAGTATTGCGATGATTGCTATGCTTTTCTTGAACATGGTTTGTCCTCCTCCTTACAGATTTTATGTATTATCCAACCCGTCCTTCATTCCTATTGACATGAAAGATATTGTTATAAAAATATCATACCATTGAAGTTCTAATAATGATATTTGTCAAACGTCCTCTATTAAAAGGACAAAAGTCCCTTATTTAAGGGACTTTTGTTTTGACCAAAATATTGCGGCTTCCGTTCTATTTGTGACATTAATTTTCTTCATAATTTTGCTAACATAGTTTCTCACTGTTTTCTCTGCTATAAATAACTCCTCTGCAATCTCTTTATTTGTCTTGCCTAAGCCAATCAAATCCAGTATATTTCGCTCTTGTATCGTTAATTCTTCTGAAACTTCCCTGCTGCCTCGTACTACCTCCATTACCCTGCCAACCATGCTTGGATCAAGAATAGATATTCCCTTTGCCACGTTTTCAATAGCGGAAATAATTGCTTTGCTGTCAATATTTTTTAACAAATATCCGTCTGCCCCAGCTCTTATTGTTTCAAGTAATATTAAATCATCGGTATAGGCTGTAAGTATGATAATTTTTGTATCCGGAGATATCTTTTTCATCTCCCGGCAGCCTGAGGCTCCATCCCCATCCGGTAGTTTTACATCAAGGAGTACAATGTCAGGCTTTAATGTTTCTACTTTTTCATAGGCTTCAGCCAGTGTTGCTGCTTCTCCACACACACTAAATTCAGGCTTTTTTTCGATTAACGTCCTCATACCCCACCTTACGACGGCATGATCATCCACCAGTAGTACGCTAATGTTTTTCATTTCCATCATGATACTCCTCCCAAGGTATGCTTAAAGATATAACAGTCCCTTTCTGGCTGCTGTCTATTTCCAATATGCCGTGTACTGATTTAGCCCGTTCTCTCATTGAGAACAGTCCATAGCCCCCTGCATCATTGATTGTACTTATGTCAAATCCTTGTCCATCATCATATACGGTTGCCACTACATATTTTAATGTTGTATTCAGTGTAACAGAAAATTTTGTAGCATGAGCATGTTTCATGGCGTTGTTGATCGCTTCTTGAATAATATAATATATTTGCGTCAATTTTTCAGAGGATAAATGTCCTAAGGTAACATCCGGCACCTCATAATGCAGTGCTATGTGTACATCATAGGTTTTCTCAAAATTATGGACAAGTTCGAAGATCCTATATTTTAAATCTTCTATTTCCATTTTTCTAGAGGATACTTTCCCTATAAAACCGCGTATATTGTGAATGGTGCTATTTAAGATGTCCTTTATATCCAGTAAGCTTTGCCGCATGGTGGAGCAATTATTATCTTCTATCATATTCTCCAATTGCAATCCAACGACAAAAAGGTCTTGTAAAATCACATCATGCAGTTCTTGACCCAATCTCCGTCTTTCTCTACTGGCTGCCTGCTGTTCCGTTAGTATGGCTATCTTCTTATTCGTTTCCCACTGAAAAATAGCAATGATTCCTATAAATAAAAGGGTTATAGCTGCTGCAACCACGGTTCTTCCAAACTCAACAGGAAAATTAAAAACTTGATAAAACAATTCTTTATTGATAATATTGGCCGGGAAAAAATTTACTCTCTTCACAATGATTCCAGCTAGCACAGCGTAAACTGCAAAAAGCAAAGCCATTGCTCTAACTTTCAATGCCAACCTTGTTAAATCCATATTGCGTATTGTCTTTGCATTTCTATACAAAGCAATTGCTGTTATCACGCTGGCGGGAAATCCAATAAAATATCTGCTGGTAGCACTTTGAACCCATAATTTTGACAGTACATCTCCACGATGAAACAAAGGTATCATAGAATAACTGCCTAGCCATAGAAAAAATACGTACCAAGGTATTAATTTAATAATCCTATTTATTCTTTCATTGTATTCCAAAAGCTTAATACCGAAAACACAGAGAAACGTAAAAGATATAGCATTAGCTATAATCGCTAATTCAATGAACATGACATCAAATTCAGGATATATTTGGGCGATCATAATCATTAGAATCCATTCTGCCATGCCATGAATAATTCCAAAATATCCAAGATATTTAATAGATTTCAAAAGTGGAAAATTACTATCTCCCTTTGTATTTTGAATCAATGCCGAAATGCCCATAGAATAGAAAGCCAGTCCATAGACAAAGAATAAAAGTATATATTGATTTCCTCTATATAGATGCATATGACTCCTCCTCTACCCGTCTACACTCCATCCTAGATCCTCTAGTTGTTTAAATACGCTGTACCAGCCCTTTTCTCCTGCCAGCTTATCGGGCTTTCCTGATTGTACAATTCTACCGGAAGCCATAATATAGACCTCATCAGCATCGATAATACCTGAAAGACGATGACTGATGGTAATAATGGTTCTCTTGCTGCCTATGGCGCGAAAAGCACTAAAGATCATATTCTCTGTCAATGCATCCATACCGGAAGTAGGTTCATCAAGGAGCAAAATAGGCGGATCGGAAACAATCGCTCTTGTCAGGGATAATAACTGCAATTGCCCATAGGACAATTGCGTACCTAATACCCCTATAATCGTATCATATCCATCAGGAAGTGTGGTTAGAAAATGATGCAAACCCACAATTTTTGCTGCTTTTTCTACTTCTTCTTTCGTTATCGTATGATCCCGTAAAGTTATGTTTTCTCGTATGGTTCCTTCAAAGATATGGATGTTTTGAGGTACAATTCCAATGAGTTTTCTTCGATCCACAGCATGCAGGCGATAAGGAGCAATACCTGAAATATTGATTTCTCCTCCATCCGGCTTATAGAGTCCGGCAATTAAATTCATCAGGCTGGTTTTTCCCGCTCCTGTTCTGCCTACGATTGCAATTTTCTTCCCTTCCGCAATTTCCATGGAAACATCCCTTAAAATAGGTTTTTCCGCTGTATAGCCGAAACCCACATTTCGAATCGTTATTTTAATTTTTTCCCCATCTGTCATTGATTGATTCCTAAGATATTGTATTTCACCTTTATCTTCAATCTCTTCACCTAAAAATTCCGTTATTCGCTTCAGCCCGGCTACGGCCTGCTGTATGGTCTGGAATTCTTGGCTCAAAGCCTCGATGGGGCTTAGCAGTCTACCGACTAAATCTGCAAAAGCAGCAAGACTTCCAACAGTAACAACCGTCATATCAAAGCTGCTGGTCTTCGCACCCAGCAAAACGACGGCGGCAATGGTCAAGGCCCTTATGGTCTGCATTACACAGGGAAAATAGGAATCAAAAACAGCTGCATGTCCAATGGCCTTTAAATGTCCTCGTAGAGGATTTTGAAATCGTTCTTCATATTCATTTTCTTTTCCATAAAATTTAACAATTCTCATACCATTGAAAAGCTCTTGTAAAAATGTATTAATATTTCCTACCGCTTTGCGGATTTCCACCTGTGCCTTTAAGATGTTCTTACGAAAATAATTTGCAACGATGAATAAAATAGGAATCGCAATTAATGCAATGAAGGACAGTGTAGGGCTTATGGTATACATAGCAGCAGCTATTCCAAAAACCTTCATTAGGTCTGTAAATCCACTGATTAACCCCGATGAGAAGAGGGCATTCACCGAGTCAACATCTGAACTCATATAACTCATAATTTCACCAATGGGTGTTTTATTATAATAGCTCATGGGAAGCTTTGCAATATGTTCTGCCATCAAAAGTCTCAAATCCATAAGAATATTCTGTCCGATATAGGTCGTTATATATGTCTGTGAAAAGCTTAAGATGCTGCTGCCCATGGAAGCTGCAAGATAGTAAACCGCTGCCAGCCATACTTGATCTAATGCTCCCTGTTTTAAATGGATATCCAATATCCCTTTTAAAAGGATCGGCGGCAGCAATTCAAGAAAAGTGAGGGATACGGCCGTAAATATTAATAATACATAAAGAAACCGTAATTTATGCCATGTACCTTTCACAACATGAAGAGCAACTGTGAACGGGTGCTGTTTCTTACCTTTAATTTGCTCCCAAGTCATTTTTCTCACACTCCATCCAGTTTTGAGCGTTATATATCTTTTGATAGATACCATCCAAAACCATTAATTCATTATGGGTACCTTGCTCCACAAGTCTTCCCTTATCCAATACCAGTATTTTGTCTACGTCTTTAAATGCATCTAAGCGATGGGAGAATAGAAATATGGTTTTATTTTTTAATTCCTTTCGAATCCTTGATATCATTCTCTGTTCTGTACCTATATCTACAGCCGAAAAGGGATCATCCAGGACAATAATCGGAGCGTCTGCATATAGAGCCCTTGCTACTGAAATTCTCTGTCTCTGACCTCCTGATACTCTAACTCCTTTTTCTCCTACAACAGTATGTATCCCTTTTGGAAACAGCGCCATATCATCACTTAATGCAGTGATATACAACATTTTCTCTAACTTTTCATGCTCTGATGAATATTTATCGCGGGGGCAAAGTGTAATGTTTTCTTCTATGGTTGATGAAAACAAGAATGCCTCCTGTCCGGAGTAAGCAATGGTATCCATCCGTTTTGCCTTACTAAAATCCCTCAATTCCTCTCCAAAAACTTTGATGCTTCCCCCATATGAATAGAGCCCTGTCAATACTGTGGCCAATGCACTCTTCCCTGCCCCCACAGGACCTGTAATCCCGATGATCATGCCTTTATGCGCAGTAAAACAAATATTACTTAATACTTCTCGGTGACTATTTACATACGTAAATCTCATATCTTGAAAAACCACATCCGTATTTGCAGCATCTGTTTTTTTACTTTCAGCTCTAACAGGAACCTCTTCCACATCACTAGAAAATCTTAATTTCTCTTTAATTCGATCCCATGACGCTTTGGCAGCATGAAATTGATTGAACACCCTTGCTGCTACCCATGTTCTGGTGGACATGGCAATAAACATTGTTAAAAATGCTGTAAACTGTCCTAAAGACCAACGTTCGCTTATAACTCGGCTGCCGCCCAATCCGATCACACCAATAATCCCTAAAGAAGCAAGTGTTGCATATACCGGCATCATCCCTGTTTGAAGCAAACTGGTCTTTATGTTCCATCTCATTTGGTTTTTACAATATTCTTTTAATCTCTCATTTTCGATTTCTTCCCGCCCAAAAAGCCTCAGCGTTGTGATTCCATTTAGAGTTTTCTGCAAATGAGAGTTAACAACAGAAGCTGCTTTCCTGGAATTCGTTGAAAATCGGTAAAGAGGATGTCTTACTGCCTGAGCTGTATAGACTGCAATGGGTATTGGTATAGAACATATCAGCGTAATGGCAGGATCATAATACATCAATACTACATAGTAAGAAAGCATCAATAACCACGTATCCCAAGCCTCGTTAATTGTAGACTGCATGGTAGAAACAATTTGATCCACATCTCCCACGGTTCTGGACATCAAATCACCTACGGATTCCCTCTCCAATTGTTCCATTGATTGTCCCAAGGTTCTTGAAAGAAGTCCAGCCCTCATATCGCAAGCTATCCGATTGCTCATATCTCTTAGGTACCACCGTTTTACATATCGTGCATACTGAAAAAAGATTGTTACTGCTACCAATAGAATGCAGTAAAATACCAGCGCCCTAATATTTTCACGGGTTGCTCCACGTTTTTCCAGTATCGCAGCTGCGTCCAGAGCCTTTCCAAGCAAAATCGGTCCTGTTACAATGACTGTATTATAAAGAATACCTCCTATGGCTTGGATAGTAAACTGCTTTTTATACTTTTTCAAATAGGATGCAAGCCTCAAGGGATCATCCTCAGGCAGTTGAAAAGAATTTACAATCATGATGCTATCCCCCTCTACACATAAAGTGAACCTTCATTCAGCTGGTGTTTCACTTTATATCGCATTTAGATATCGCTTTTCGATATTATGATTATATTCCATCTCCCTCTCTTTTACAACAGTTTTATGTAGAAAACAAAACGGGCGAACACTGTTCGCCTCTACGATTATGCTTTCCACAGAAGGTTTGCACAAGCTATTCCCTTAAATAAAAAAACGAGATTAGCTCTCGCTAATCCCGTTTTTTATCTTCTCTCTTAGGCTGCACTCTCTCGAACGACTTCATGGACTTTTACAGTCTCTTTCTTTGTAAAGATACTTTTTCGAAGCATATTGATTGGAATAACGATGATGGATAGTGCAAATACCGCAGCCCACTCTTGAAGCGTAAGGGCTTCTACCCGAAGGACTTCTCCTCCGAAGAAAGTCATTACAATCTGAACGCCTACGATCAATCCCATAACTCTTAAGAAACCAGGATTTCTTCCGATATTGTCAAAGATATTGATGCTCTCCGTCCTTGCATTAAATCCATTGGCTACAGCCGTCATGACAAAGAATGAGAAGAAACCTGTCAATAGATATACACTTAATGATTCTTCTGAAGCTCTAAATAGTGACTGAATCATGTCAGACTTTAAGAAGAATAAGCCCATAACTGTTGTGAAAATACCGCTTGTAAGAATAGCACTCCACATATCCTTGCTAACAATGTTTTCATCTCTTTGCTTAGGTTTTTCTTGCATGTATCTGTCTAGTGCCGGTTCTCCACCAAAGGCCAGGGCAGCTAACGTATCCATGATTAGATTAATCCAAAGCATCTGTGTAATAGATAGCGGATGGTCGATTCCAATAAATGGACCAATCAAGGAAATAAGCACCGCACTCACATTAATCGTTAATTGGAATATGATGAATTTTCTTATGCTGTGATAAATGGTTCTACCATACAATACAGCTTTTGCTATGGAGTTAAAGTTATCATCAAGAATCACAATGTCTCCTGCTTCTTTGGCTACTTCTGTTCCAGAGCCCATGGCAAATCCAACGTCTGCTTTCTTTAGGGCAGGTGCGTCGTTCACACCGTCACCGGTCATACCCACTACGAGATTCAATTCCTGTGATATTTTGACCAATCGAGATTTGTCGGTCGGTAATGCCCGAGCAATCACCCGGATTTGCGGCAGAATCCTTTTGAGTTCTTCATCCGATAATTTTTGCAGTTCTTCAGACGTCAATACAATTTGATCCTTGGATGTAAGCAGCCCTGAGTCTTTTGCAATGGCAATGGCTGTTTCCTTACGGTCACCGGTAATCATAACAACTTGAACGCCTGCTTCTTGAACCTTTTTGATAGCCTGAACGGCTTCCGGCCTCACATCATCACGAATACCTAAAATACCGACTAACGTTAATTTTTCGAAGGTTTTCCCCTCAACCAGTTCTTCTTCTGAAGTTGTCAGGGCCAAGATACGAATTGCCTTCTTTGCCAAATCGTCCATTTTCTTTATTAAAGATTCCCTATCCCCTTTTGAGAAAGCCTGTTTTTGCCCATGTTCATCATAAAAGAAATCACATTTCTCGATTAATCTCTCCGGAGCACCCTTTATCAAGGTTAGATTGTAATCTCCCCGGACTTGTGCAGCTGAAAATTTGTTCTCACTATTAAATGGAATACTCTTTACGGTCTCCACGTCAAAATTTGATGCTTGATTGTGATTAATGAATCCCAATACCGCCTTTTCTGTTGCATTTCCACCAATGATTTGATATCGACCCTTACTGTCCTTTTCTCCTACTAGGGCATTGGTGTTTTTTGTGATTGATAGATTTGCTATCTTTTGTAAAGCAGTCGGAATATCGTTATAGCTTGTGAACTCTTTGTTTTGTCCATTGACAAAGGTAACAACCTCCAGCTGTCCTTTCGTGATGGTTCCTGTTTTATCAGAGAAAAGAATATTTAATGATCCTGCCGTCTCAATACCTACCAGTTTTCGGACTAATACATTGTCATTTAACATTTTTCTCATATTCATGGAGAGAACCATGGCAATCATCATGGGAAGACCTTCCGGAACTGCCACCACGATAATGATAACCGCCAGTATTAAAGCTTCTACAAAAGCATTCACCGGATTGGTCCAATCAGATAGATACTGCATGATCTGTGCACCATCAAATCCATTATTGATAACAATCTGTTGAAATAAGAAGGCAACGGCAATCAAAACACCACCAATATAGCCAAACTTACTGATACCATCGGCAAGGTTTGCCAATTTTACCTTCAGCGGAGATTCCCGCTCTTCTGTTTTCATTTCTTGTGCAAGTTGACCATAGAAGGTTTTATCCCCTACAGAGGTTACTTCCAGGATACCTTCACCAGATACAACCACGGTACCTCTAAATAGTTTATATTCATCTAAAAAGTCTATTGTTTCAGATTCTTGATAATCACTTGGCATTACACACTTTGCTGCTTCTTTTGATTCTCCGTTTAATACCGCTTGATCTACTTTTAGGAATCCTTCAATCAGTTTTCCATCAGCAGGAATTTTATCTCCGGATTGTAGTACAATTAAATCTCCTACAACAACATCATCAATGAAGATTTCTTCTGTTTTTCCATTACGATATACTTTCACCTTAATTTTCGAGGCATCTTCCTGCAGCTTCTGAAACGAAGATTCATTGCTATATTCTGACCATGTAGAAATCAGTGTCGCTAACAATACTGCAATGGCAATCCCTACAGATTCATACCACTCTGTTTTTCCCATAAAGGCAAATACGACATTGAGTACCAGTGCAACAATTAGGATCTTTATAATAGGATCACCTAAGTTTCCCTTTAGCTTGTCAAAGAATGTTTCTCCCTGCTGGGGCGTAAGCTGGTTCGTACCGTGTTTAGCCCGCGAGCTTTCCACCTCAGCTGTTGATAGACCTTGATAAAACTTCATAGATTTATTTCCCCCTTCGACCCTTTTGGTCATGTTAGTCATTATTATGTCATACGGTTTTTATAACCGCATGTTGTTATGTTTATATATTACCACTCGGTTATTTATACTTCAATTTCCAAACATCATTACAAAAGCCCATAATCCATGGTTATTTCAGAATATCTTTCTCTTATTGCTTATTTCTTACAATATCTATCAATATCTCTATTTATATTTTTCATACCTTGATATATAGTTTTTAATACCATATACTATAGTTGAGGTGATACGATGATCAATGAAAAAGACCTTCAGCAATTAATCAATGATTTATCCCTTACTGACGAAATAAAGCTTTCCGAAATACCAGACATCCATTTATACATTGGACAAGTGCAGAATTTTTTAGAAGACAAGCTGAGCCATTTGAAAAGATCTGAGGATGATAAGATTTTGACCGCCACCATGATTAACAACTATACAAAAGATCAATTACTGATGAAGCCCACAAAAAGTAAGCAGTATACCAAGCAGCATATGATTTTGATGGTACTGTTGTTTTATCTGAAGCAAATCCTGTCCTTAGATGATATCAGAAAGATCTTCAAAGCCATTTTGAAGGATATGTCCACCACCGAAGATGATGTCATTCCATTGGAAGATATCTATTCCATTTTCGTAGAACTGAGAAATGATGAGCTGCAAGGGTTCTATAGTACATTGTCAAAAAACTTAAACGCGGTTCAGGAGAAAACAAAACATATCAATATTCAACATACAGATGAACAAAAAAAGGAGCAGGAATTGGCAGAATGGTTCTTGGTTGTCATCATGCTGGTGGCCCAAGCCCATGCACAAAAAAGACTGGCGGAAAAAATCATTGACACATATTTTCGATCAGAAGAATCCAAATAACATAAGGGCATATCTGCATTTCGCCTTAGACCCTGGCAAATACAGATAGATGCCCATTTTTTTTACACTCATTGTGTCTATATAAGGGACTCATCCCAGAACACAGCCATGTGTCCACTATCTTTACATGATTTTGTAAACATAGTGGACACATGATTTAATAATCTATTGATTTTACGCCATTCTTCCTGTGGTACGATTTTTGCTTTATTCTCTACTAAAGCTAATTATACAAGGAGGATGAACTATGAAAATTGGAATCTTAGGGGCAGGAACCATGGGAAGTGGTATTGCACAGGTCTTTGCACAGTCCGGCTACACCGTTGTATTACGAGATATTGATGAATCATATGTACAGCGAGGATTCTCCATAATTGAAAAGAATCTTGAAAGGATAGTTTTAAAAGAAAAACTAGCTTCAGAAGAGAAAAATGACATTCTTTCACGGATTCATCAAACAACAGAATTGGGAGAACTGAGAGATGTTGATTTAGTTATTGAAGCCGCTGTAGAGAACATGTCCATCAAGAAAAAAATTTTTGCAGAACTGGACGAAATATGCAGTCCTCATACCATACTGGCTACCAACACGTCTTCTCTCTCCATCACAGAAATCGCCAGCGCTACCGGAAGACCTGATAAAGTTGTAGGTATGCATTTTTTCAATCCAGTACCCGTGATGGAATTAATTGAAATCATCCGCGGTATTGCCACTTCCGACGAGACCCATGGAAAAATCACGGAGATGGCCAGGAGTTTAAATAAAATGCCGGTTCAAGTAAATGAAGCCCCTGGATTTGTGGTCAATCGTATTCTTGTTCCCATGATCAATGAGGCCATCAGTATCTTGGCTGATGGGATAGCATCCGCCGAGGATATCGATAGAGCCATGAAGCTGGGTGCTAACCATCCCATCGGACCTTTAGCCTTATCGGATTTGATTGGAAATGATATCACCCTGGCTATCATGGAAGTATTATATCAAGAATTTGCTGATTCTAAATACCGACCTCACCCACTTTTGAGGAAAATGGTTCGCGGCAACCTATTAGGCAGGAAGACAAAGAAAGGTTTCTACGATTATCATAAATAGCTAAGGACAGGTTCTATCCTGTCCTTAAAACACCGTAACGCCGAAAGTTACGCCAGTGATATATTGGAAAACTGTATTTGATGTACAATTTCTTTGTCGATGATTTGGTTAATGATATACGCTACACCATTTTCATCATTGGTGCGTGTGACAGTATCACACAATGCTTTAATGTCATCATGTGCATTCCCCATGGCAACGCCAAGGTTTGCCTTTTCCAACATCGATATGTCATTATAGCTGTCACCTACGGCTGCAGTGTAATCAAGGGATATATTTAACACCCTTGCTAATTTCTCCAGTGCATTTCCCTTTGAAGTCAGCTTATTTGCCAATTCAAAGTTATTGTCTGCTGAGGAAATCATGGATAAATGATCCATCTGCCCAAAGTGCTTTATTCCATCTTTCAGTCTCTTTTCATCAAAGGAAAGGGCAAAAACACTATAAATCTTTTCTTCTTCGCCTAAAATAGCTTCATTACTTTCCATGAATCTGATTCCGGTTTGACCAAACTGAATGTTTACGGCATATTGAAATTTTTCTGCTAAAAGATCGTCATGACAAGTCTTGGCAGCCTCTTCTAATGCTTTCTTTCTGCTGTAGGTTGTGTATATCCCTCGATTTGCAAATACTTCATAATAAAAATTCTGTTCCTCCAACTCCGTAATGATTCTCTTTACATCTTTCTTTTCCATGGTAATAGAAGAAATTTGCTCTCCATTCTTCGTATGAATCAATGCGCCATTATCACTAATGATATGAAGGTTTAACCCAGCTTTTTCACAGATTTTTTTGGCGTCAAAATATGCCCTTCCTGTGGCGATAACAATTTCTATCCCCATGCTTTGTGCCTTTTTAATAGCCTGAATATTCTCTTCGCTGATTTCCTTCCAGTGATTCAATAATGTTCCATCCATATCTACCGCTATTAGTTTCATTAAAATCCTCCATTTCCGCTTAGCAGCTTTATAGATTTACACCTTTAAAATAGTATTTAGCTCTGCGGGACGGCACGGAGACCGTCCCCTACAAAAGAAAATACATTCTGTTCTAGGAGCGTAGATCTTTATATTTTTTATGAAAATAAATAATTTGTCATTTTTTATATCTACGAAAACTAGGAATAGCGCACTTTCATTTTTGAGCAGTATGAAAAATGGTAAATTACGCTTAATAACAGGGCGATAAGGCATAGTCCTCCTTGGGCCAGCAGCATATTCTTTATCCCGATGTTATCCGCCAACCAACCGGATAGTGTTGTGGCAAAAATCCCGCCCAGTCCTGTATAAACGCCCATTCCTACCATTTGTGATGTGGTTTTCAAATTCGGTGGCGTTACTTCATCAATGAGATATTTGGAAGTAAAAACAATAATGGAAAATGTAACGATTTGCAGCGCACCCGACAGAATAAGGGTAAAGATGGTTTTACTAGATGCAACCAAAATCATCCTGATCATCAATGCAAAGGCAGCAAAAATCAGTAATTGACTTAGTCTAAACTTATTCATCAATAGTCTGGCATAAAACAATATGGGGATTTCACTGATTGCCGCTACAAAAAAGTACAAACCAACATGGAACTTTGTTCCTCCATAGCTGTTAATAATGATCGGTGCAAACATACCTATGGCCTGCAGTGACGCAAATAATAAAAAGAAAATAAGCAAAAGCTGTACATACTGTTTATTTGAAAACAGAGCCTTTATGTCTTGCAGCTTGACAGAATCAGCCCCGGCATTTTCTGCCTGCTTCCCATCCTGCATCCTTCGAACCATCAGATACAACAATACCGCAAATACAATATATAGTATATAAATCATATGCCATCCCGTTTGATCAATAATCTTTCCTACGACAACGGCAGAAATTCCCCATCCGGCAGACCCCAACGCCCGTATAGCACCAAAGTTTTCTTTTGTCTGTGCATTGCTTTCTAAAACCCAGCTGTCACTTAAAGCCATTACGGAAGATTGAAAAAAACCGATGATGGAAATTAAGACTACCATATACACCATATTTTGCGATTGAAAAAACAGGACAACGCCCATACAAAGCAATATCATCCACAGAATAAATATCCTTTTGATCGTTCCTTTGACATCACATAGATATCCTGTGAAAAACTGGCCTATTACACCAGAAAAAATCATTAGTGACATAATCATACCTATCTGTGTATTGCTGATCTTGAGACTGTTAAGATAAGGAACGATGAAGGCCCAAAAAATCGCTATCGTGAAGTAAAAAAAGAAATACATCCTTTTAAATTGTCTTAACCTCTGATCCATGCATGCACCATCTTTCCATAAAATATATATACTTATATATTTAGAATGACTCTTATTAAATCATATACATAATCAATAGAAGATTGTATAATAATTATAACACGGTTATCGGAAATATCAAGCACATTCATGCAAATTCTTTAACATTCATTAATATTTCGGAATAACTTAGAATCTTCTTTTATTGTCAAGGAGGTATGCACAAAGATGTTTACAGAAGAACGACACGAAAAAATCTTGGAGCTGCTTAAGAAAAATGAACGGGTCGAAGTCCTTTCACTAAGTGAACGTTTTCAGGTATCCCAGGATACCATTCGGAGAGATTTGCGCATTATGGAGAAGAAAGGGATATTATCCAGAACCCACGGGGGTGCTATCCTACCCAATAAAGCAGTAGCCTTTGCATCATATGCCACAAGAACAAAGCTGCACAAAAAAGAAAAATGTGAAATAGCCCAGTTGGCGTCCACATTTATTGAAGATGGTGATGCCATATTGATGGATGGCTCTACCACAGTATCTAAATTAGTACCATTTTTATATGAATTTAAAAACCTTACGATTATTACGAACTCCATTACCATTGCCCATGATATCACGCAGACACCTGGCAATATGAAGCTGTTTGTCATTGGCGGACTGGTACATCAACCAAGTTCTAATACTATAAGTTATGAAGCCATACAAGCCCTTCAAAAACTGCATGTTGATAAAGCCTTTATCGGCACATGCACACTATCTCCTACGAAAGGCTTCGGAACCACTTTAATTGAGGAAGCCCCCGTCAAGGAGGCCATGATTAAGGCAGCCAGAAACGTGTTCTTCATGGCAGACAGCAGTAAGTTCTCGGAGGAATCCTTGGTTACTGTGGCCCCTGTTGAATCCAATCACATTATACTCACCGACTCAGGATTTACACAGGATATGGCCCGCAAGTTTCGGCCTTTATTAGAAAAAGGACTAAAAATCTATACCGGTAAACGGTAACACAGAAATATTCTATTTTAAGACTGTTCAACAGCTGTAATATAGAAAAATAAGGCTGTCTCGCATTTTGAGCATTTTTCGTTCCACATATCTTGGCTGTCACGTATAGTCTGCTTACAGAAAGCTGCTGCTCTTTCTATGTAATCTGACCAGCACTCATCTTGGTGTCGCGTGACAGCGTCAATACCGGGAAACTCGAAAGAACGACTGATCATCCCGGCAGGATATTTGATCCAGCCTTCCCAGGCGGTCACAGCCCAGTTTTGTCGATTCAAAATTTCAATCGCTTCTAGGACATCAGTATATGGTAAAACAATTTTTTCATTAGAAATAGATTTTTCTCGAAGTGATTTTGGCAGTAGATTCATATAGTTCATCGTTTACACATCCTTTGCACTTCGCCATGGGCAGTTCCATCATTTGCCCGGGTGGCTGTGGGCAGCCACCCCTACATGGATCTAACCGTTCCCGTGGCTCCGTTTTATAAATTTATGTAGCTCTCATATTTTTTTGCAGTAGTAAAAGTCTATCATATTTTGGGGGCTTGGTAAATTGGATAACATGAGAAAAAGCAATCACACTTTTCATATAGGTGATTGCTTTTATTATGATTTGTTTCTATATAAGTCATACTAAATTTCTATTCATTATCTCCCCAAACAGTTCCTCATCCGTAGGAATGTTTCGTACAATTGGCTTTGAAACCCACGTCACGTTGACAAGTTTACGCCAGGTGATATTGTCTGAAGAAGCATTTCTTCCCCAGGTACCGCAACCAAGGCTCAGGGTCATAGGCATACCGTTTGTCCAGGCTCCGCTGTTGGCAAGACATTGGGGCTGACGGACCATTATGCGGCTGGTTTTGGTCTGCAAAGACAATTGGAGAATATGCTCCTCATTAAAGGAATGTATCCCACAGGAATGGCCTTTGCCATGGTAGTTGGTTATGGCGTTTACTTTATCAACAGCTTCCTGGAAATCTTTATACTTGAAAATAGTTACCACCATGGATAATTTTTCACCTGAGAAAGGATATTCCTGGCCTATTCCTGTCTCTTCCACCATGAAGAACTTCCTGTCAGCGGGAATATTAAGATCCGCCTCTTTGGCAATCTTTGAAAGAGGCTGGGCAATAATTTCAGCATTTAAGTGCCCATCTACCCACATCCCTTTTTGAAGCTGGACCTTTTCAGAAGCGTTAACAAGATAACCGCCTTCGTTTTTGAGGCTTTCTATCAGCGTGTCATAAACGCTTTCATGTACCACCAGGGAATTTTCTGTAGAGCAACTGGTGGCAAAATCAAAGGTTTTACTGCGCATGATTTTATTGGCGGCATCTTTTATATCTGCGGTTTCATCAATTACCACCACCGCATTACCCTGCCCCACGCCATAAGCCGGTGTACCTGAGGAATAGGCAGCTTTAACCAAAGCGCCTCCACCTGTCGCCAATATGAGGTCACATTGTTTCATCAATTCTGTGGTTGTTTCCAAAGTAGGTTCTTCTATAGCTATTAACAAATCTTCCGGGGCTCCATATCTTTTAAGAGTCCTCCTCATGGTATTTACGATATATGTATTTGTCCTTTTAGTTCGGGGGTGAGGCGCAAAGATTACTGCGTTTCGTCCTTTTATCCCCATCATGGCTTTTAATACCGGGGTAGCTTCCGGGTTGGTGCATGGTATTATTGCTCCTACGACACCTACAGGCTTTGCTACTTTTATTAATCCTTTCTTTTCGTCTGTTTCAATGACGCCAACAGATTTTTCACCTTTCATGTCATATAAAGCGCCTTTAAGTTTTACCATCAGCTTGGCGTATTTGCTTTCATAGTTACCCATATTTGATTCTTCTACTGCCATCCTGGAAATTTCCTGGGCAGGACCATCTTTCACAATATCCCAGCAGATAGCCGCTACCAATTCATCGACTTGTTCCTGGGTGTACGAATCAGCTATCATCTGGGCTCTCTGTGCTCTTTTAATCAAATCGGCAACATATTCTTGCGGGTTTTTTTGATATTGCTCATTCATAATTGAGCCCTCCTATTTTTAAAAGTCTGTTATCATATTACAGGAAATCATTAGGCTTCTTTTCCCTTTACTTTTTAGCAATCATGCCATCAACTTGGTCAAGTACCCTATCCATGATTACCATGGCTTCGCGAAGCTGCTCGTCGTTAATGGTGAGTGGTGGCGCTACGATGAGGATATTTTCATGACTATAGGTCCAGAACCCTTCAGCGACCAGCATTTTCAGTATATTCTTCATGATCTTTTCCGGATCCTTGCCATACTCCACAATCGGTGCTTTCGTCGCTTTATCCTTTACCAGCTCAATACCGGCAAAGAGTCCGATATACCTTACATCCCCAACACTTGCGTGCTTTTCTTTCAAACCTTCCAGTATCTCTCCCAGCACCCTTCCCATATTTCTCGAATTCTCAATCAGATTTTCTTCTTTGTAGGCATCGATTGTAGCACATGCCGCAGCGCAGCCCATGGGGTGTCCGCTGTATGTCAGACCGCACCACAGTGTGTTATCGTCAAAGTGCTTTGAGATTTCTTTACTGACGATAACGCCGCCCAGCGGTACATAGCCGCAGGTGGAGCCTTTTGCAAAAGTAATCAGGTCCGGCTTAACATTCCAATGGTTGACTGCAAACCATTCGCCGGTTCTTCCCCAGCCCGCCATAACTTCGTCGCAGACCATCACGATATTGAACTCGTCACAAAGGTCCCTTACCCCCTGCAAATATCCGTCCGGTGGAATGATGATGCCGTTGCTTCCGGTAACCGTTTCCAGGAATATTGCAGCTACATGCTCCGGTCCCTCATACAGGATCTGCTCTCGTAGCTGCCCGATATAATATTTTGTTGCTTCCTTCTCATCCTTGAACGGGAAGGGCGCTCTGTATAAATACGGATCAAAAAATTTTACAAAACCAGGAATACCAGGTTCGCTTGGGAACCTTCTCTGCTCACCCGTAAGGTTTGCAGCACCGTAGCTGGCACCATGGTAGGAACGATATCTTGAAAATACTTTGTTTTTACCTGTATACATACGGGCTATCTTTATCGCGTTTTCGTTGGCTTCCGCACCAGCATTGACGAAAAACACCTTGCCCATGTTGTCGGGGCTGACCTCAATGATCTTCCTTGCCGCTTCCGATTTGACATCAAAGGCAAAGGCCGGTCCCATGAAGGGCATTTTTTCAGCCTGTTCCTTGATCGCATCGATTACCCTTTTGTTGCCGTGACCAATGTTAACATTGACCAGCTGTGAGGACATATCTGTATACCTTTTTCCGTCCGCATCCCAAAAATAGACTCCCTCCGCCTTTATGACAACAATCGGACTCAATGCGCTCTGGGCACTCCATGAGTGCAAGTTGTAGGACAAGTCATCTTCTTTTACCTTTTTTCCATAGTCTATTACCGTTTGAGCCATTTTTCCTCTCCTCCATAATAAAAAAATATTTTAAACGTCCAAGTAAAATTTATAACATTAACCTCCACTAATTATCCTGACCAGTCGCACGCTGTCATTTTGTTTTACTAATCTTGCATCATAATCCTGCAAAAAAACCTGTTCCCCATTAATCCATACGGCAACCGGTTCTTTGTAATTCAGTTCCTTCAGTAGTGCTCTTACAGTAATGCTTGCCGGCACATGAATCGTATTGTTGTTTGCTTTAATAATCATTTTCTCACCCCAAAGAATACAGGTTTTCCATTAATCAAAATTTTCTTATGCCAGATTTACAATGTAATAAGAATGCGATTCTCATCGTAACGAAGTCTGTTACTTTTCCAGCAACCACTCAAGCTGCAGATTCTTTAAGGTTGACACAGTAGGATTCCCTGTTCCATGACCCCAACCGGCAAGTTCATAGTATTTCTTTTTCGCCGCTTCGAATTTCTCTTTATCTACATGTGCTCCTTTTGCAGGTCCATCAGGCAGCGGTTCAAACAATCTTTCCGGCAGTTGATCGTCCTTTGATGAAAACCCTTCACGGGCATTAAAGTATCTCATCAGATTAATTCTTCGCTCTCCAATACGCATTAATTCATTAAGAGAAATATCCCAGCCAATACCGAACCTGCACATTTGCAGGAGCTCTTCAGGTCCATAAAGCTGCCATGCAGGACCCCATACAAATTGACACAAGCATAATGTATCCAAGGCAGAATAGAATCTCTGTGAATTGACAGCAAGTAAAACCTTGCCGTCATCCAATACGCTATAATCATCATAGCCTTCCGTACAGCCGATCAGACCAAGCCTTTTTCGTTCAGGGCTGTCAGTCGGCATCATTAGAAATACATCATGCTCACTGGATTGATGATCTGCTCCAAATGGGTTGACAGCGTATATAACGGCAAGACTTTGCTTGAATTGGGGGTTATGCGCAGGCATTTCCTGGCCTTTTACGGACATACTGAGTGCCTGGGCACCTTTTCCAATTTTTTGTGCAGCTCTATAGCTGCCTTCCGCTAATAAATCTCCTATTCCCTCACGTTTTGCAATCTTCTCTATCAGGATTGAAATAACGTCGCTGTTTCCAAATTTAATTTCTAACCCTCCTGTGTCTTTCTCAGTGAGCAGTCCTTTTTCATAACACTCCATTGCAAAAGATATGGTTGCGCCACAGGAAATTGTATCTATGCCATACATGTTGCAAAGCTGGTTAGCCAGGGCAATACTTTCCAAATTTGAATTTCCGCAGTAAGAGCCAAACGTTGCGCATGTTTCATACTCAGGTCCGCCATAGAACGGGTCGACCTTGCCCTGCACTTCTACAACCCTCTTGCATCGTATAGCACAAGCATAGCAGGTCTCCCTTCCTATCAATATGCTTTCCGACATCGTTGTACCGGTAATTTTTTGGGCATCCGGAAAATATCCTTTTTTCCAATTATCAGTAATTAGATACCCTTCATGGTTTGTTCCTTCCAGTTCTCCATCGGTTCCATGTTTTCCGAGCCCTTCAATCGCTACATTATGAGCTATTCTATCTTTCACATCTTTGGTTAGTGTTTTAAAATTCTCTGGATCGGCAGGTTTCATTGCCTTCCCTTTTTTTACAACCAATGCCTTTAGGTTTTTGGAGCCCATTACAGCTCCTACCCCGTTCCGACCATTAGCCCGGTTGCACATATTTAAAATGCAAGCGTATTTTACCAGATTCTCTCCACCTGGTCCGATTTGTGCTATTTCCACTCTGTCTTCTCCAAGTTCCTGTTTGATGATAGCTTCTGCTTCACCGGTTACTTTGCCCCATACATTTTTAGCGTCTCTAAATTCTATCCGATCCCCATCTATATATACATACACAGGCTTTTCAGATCTTCCGCGAAAAATGATGGAATCATATCCGTTGGCTTTAATATGAGCAGGCATATATCCGCCCGCCTGGCTGTCCCCTGCAGTTCCTGTCAGCGGACTCTTCGTTGTTATGACCATTCTGCTCTGACCACTGATAGGCAGCCCGGTAACAGCTGAAACTGAAAATATCAGCATATTTTCCGGTGATAGTGGGTCTATACCGGGTTTCATTTCTTGGAGCATCAAATACATCCCCAATGCAGACCCACCTGGATAAAGACGGTATATTTCCCCATCCAGTATCCTGGTTTCCATTTTATGGTCAGTTAGATCAATTTCCAGTATTTTTGCTTTAGGAAAAGTATTTTGCATATACAAGCTCCTTTATCAATAATCTAAATCCAACCTGAATATGGTCTCTGTGTTGTTCCGTTATGAAGCCATTTAATCAGGGTAATAAAATCAAATACAGGCAATTGCGTTGCTTCCTGTATTGCAGCCGCATAAGGAGGCATATCGCTGCACTCAAGCAGTATTGCTCCTATGTCATTATCTCCTTCAAACAGTTCAAGAGCGGCATTAACCACTTCGTCTCTTGCTTTTCCGTTATCAAAGTGTCCTCTCATATCGACAACAGCTGCGAAATTTTCTGAATGCATCATATCTTTAATGACAATATTGCTGTAATCTTCAACACAACAGTTTTTAAATAATTCCGGCGTCATAGCCGATGCATTTGCAGTTAAAATACCGACTTTTTGGTTCGGTTTGATCATGCTCTTGATCCAAGGGAGCTGTACCAAGCTTGATAGTGCAACCGGAACATCAACTGCCTCTGCTACCTTTTGATGAAAATTTCCGAAGAAACCACATGCTGAGCATATTGCTCGAACACCTTCATTCTCTACCATATGCCTTGCAGTAGCTATAATATCGTCAGCTATCGTTGGATCTGCATTGAACAACCTATCATTCGTAAGATTAGGCACAGCTTTCATTCTGACAGGAAAATCATATGTGTATGCATTCACAACATTACCTGGTACCATAGGATAATGTACATTTTCAATATATACAATTCCTACTGAGTATCCTGCTACCTGCTGTCGCCCAACTGCACGAACAAATCTACTATCATTATTTGATGTAAGATAACCATACTGCCTTCCATGAAGTCTTTTATCCATCCAGAATCACTTCTTTCTTTATTTAGTCATGTGATTTTCTAAATATTGAGAATATTTAATTGGGTGCGCTTATTTTACAAAGTGTAACCGCACCCACAGATTTGTTTTTAGCAGTTATTTTCAGTATTTAAATGTGAATCTTTTTTTTCAGTTTTCATAGTCCAATTTAAAAGATACCCTGTTCCCCCAAATACAACTACTATGATAAATAATAACATTGCAATCGTTCCACTTGTCACAATAATACCTCCTTATCATTATAAAGATTTTAATAAAGTATTTATTGCCAATATCCTTTTACTCTCAAAAATACACTTCTACTTTATAAGAATGGGAATATTGAGTTTACAAGTATAACTATCATTACTGGCGTTGCAATAAATTTAACTAATCCATCAAACCATGAGGGAAGAATTAAATCGCTGGTTGGATTAATATATTCCTCTCTAATCTTACGTACACCATAAACATAAACCCAAGCGATAGCACCTATCCCTGCTGTAACAATAAATCCATAGTTACCTGCAAGATTACTCCAGAAATCAAGTATTTCTTGACTATAAACAGCGGGCACTGAACATACGATTGTAATGATTGTAAATATTAACACTGTTTTTCCTCTAGACCAGCGGAAGGCATCCATAAAGGTTGTAACAGGTACTTCAAGCTGTGCAAAAGCTGATGTTATTCCTGCAAAGAATATAGCCGTAAAAACTAGTATACCTAGGATATTTCCGAAAGGAATTTGGGCAAAAAGTGTAGGTAAAACTACAAATATAAGTTTGGATCCTGCTTCTGGATTTAAGCCTAATGCTATCGTAGCAGGAATAATTGCCATACCTGCAATAATTGCAGCTGCTAAGTCAACAAAACACATAGTAGTAACATTCAGTGAAACATCATCAGTTTTCTTTAAATGACTTCCATAAACAAGTATACATCCAGGACCTACACCAATTGAGAATAAAGCTTGCCCCAAAGCAGTAAGCCATAGTTTAAATGAACCCAGCTGGGAAAAATCAGGATCTAAATAAAAATTATAACCATCTGCAATATTTGGCATTTTAACTACACCATATATGATTGTAATAGCAAAGCATACAAATATTCCTGGAACCATTATCTTACTAACCTTTTCTATACCATCACTTACGCCTTTATATACGACATAGGAAATGAATAAACATAAAACCATAAATAAAAATACTAACACATTTTTATTTGCCATTACTTGATCGTAGATCTGATCAGGCGGAACACTTCCCCATAGTCCAACTGCTGAAACATAAATGAAATATAAGCTTACTCCCATTATTGCTATAAAGAAGAAGTTCATTGCAAAGTACAATAGAGCACTTGCACCACCTATGATATTTCCCATATTCTTGTTTTTAAAGATATGTGTGTACGTATCAATAACGCCTTTTCCAACACCTTTACCTATTCCAGCTTCAATAATAGCAAGTGGTATAACGATAAGAGCTATAACTACCAAATACGCAAATACAAACGCACCACCACCATTTGCACCAACCAAATATGGGAACCTCCATACATTTCCAAGTCCAATAGCCATTCCGGCCATTGCCATTAAAGCGCCAAATCTTGAACCCCAACTTTCTCTTCCAACACTTTTATTATCCATACGTTTCCTCCTTAATAATAGTTTGGACCTTAAGAAAATCTGAATCTAAACAAGATAACCTTTAATTTGACTTACCCTTGCTCCAAAAATATATTAAGGATTAATTGTTCCAAATGATCAGTTTTTATATTAAAATATTCTTGAAGAGAAGGGCATTGTAGTAAACATAATTTTAGCGGGGTTATGCTTACAAAATCTTAACTGTCCTTCTTTTTTGATAACTACAATAGGTCTCTGACTTAATTTCAATAAGGAATCACTTAACAATATACCGAAATATGAGTTTGTTATAGATTATCTGTTAACGAATCATTGTTTTTTCATGTATAACCCCCTTTCATTTAAATTCGCAATACATCCATTAGGATTAAAAAATGATTTTGTGACTCCTATTGAATTATTTAAAAAACTGAGTGTACCCGGGTGAAATTCATTTGTATTATTCTTCTTAATTTTCATACACTCAGTTTCTAACTAAGTAAACAACACTATTTAACTGAATAACCTATTTTTATTAACTCAGCTTTCATTTTTGCTTTAAGAGCATCCGTAGGCTGTGTTAAAGGCTTTCTTACTCTTCCACCCTTAATTCCGATCATATCCATACCTGCTTTTACTGGACCTGGGTACGGGTTGCCTTCTATTTCCATCAAGCCATAAATACCTGATATTTTACTGTTTAATTCACGGGCAGCATTCAAATCATTTTTCATTGCTAGATTATAAAGCTCTACAATTTCTTTCGGAAGCAAATTAATTAAGATTCCAAAAGCCCCTTGTCCTCCAACTGCAAAAGTAGGGAGGATAAAATGTTCTTCACCGGTAAATACAGTAAAGTTATCAACATCCTTTGTTAAAGTAACAACCTGACATAAATGACCAAAGTCAGCAGACTCTTTTACACTTACAATATTTTCTTCCTGACTTAACGCATAAATCATTTCAGGCGGCATATCTACACTGGTTGCTCCCGGATAATTGTAAATTACAATTCCGACTTTTGAATTTGCAGCTATTTCTTTGTAAAACGCTACAACGCCTTCATCCGTCGTATGATGGTAATATGGAGGTAGAACTAATCCAAATTCAGCACCACATTCTGCGGCATAATTGGCAAGTTCAATTGTTTCCTTAGCAGTAAAACAACCAACACCCGCCATTACCGGAACTCTTCCAGCAGCGTATTCACAGCCGGCTTTGATTAGACTCTTTCTTTCTTCTAATGACATCACATGGTATTCTCCAGTGGTACCTCCAACCAGAAGACCATGCACGCCATTTTCAATTACAAAATCAATTACTTTCTTACAAGATGGAAAATCAATGCTTTCATCATCATTAAACGGTGTAATTAATGGAACGTATATTCCTTTTGGTGCTTTACTCATTTTAATTCCTCACTTTCTATTTTCATATTACATGTACAATTTGTTACAGCTTTGATCTATAGAACCTCAGCTGATCGATACCTTATCATAATCAATGAATTTAGATTTTTTATATCTCGAGAATTTCAATTTATCAATATTAAAATCTGTCTCTTCTCCGGTGATGATCTGTGTCATCATTCTGCCGGTTATTCCGGACAAGCTGATTCCATCACCTTCGTGCCCGGCTGCTATATAGTAGCCCGGTACTTCCTCGACCTCTGATACAATTGGCAAATGATCTTCACAGTAAGGTCTAACGCCCGCGTAAGCTCTGATACAGTTGATTTCTTTTATGATGGGAAAGAAGCGCATGCCCCTTTCAGCGATTGCCTGTATAACTTCGATTTCTGTACTGGTGTCAAAACCTTTGAATTCTCGATGTCCTCCTAACAAAAAATTATCCGCTTCTGTAGGTTCTATATTAAAAGCAACATTGTGTTTTTCTACCAGTTCACTTACATTTCTTTTGAAGTTTATATCTTCAAATTTGGAAAGCATATAGCCAAACTCATGAACTTTTTGGTTCACGATCTTAAAAGTTTTCTCAGAAATCAAGATAACACCTTTTCTCGGCTTAATAGGAATATCTATCCCTACCATTTTTCCAAGTGCAGGTGACCAGGCACCCCCACAGTTAACTACTCTTTTTGTTTTGATCTCGCCTCTGTCTGTAACAACACTTTCTACAGCACCTTTTTCATCTAATTTAATATCTGTTACCGAATGACGGTCAAAGACCTTTAATCCACGTTTTTTTGCTTCTTCAACGAAAGCAAAGCATAATTTATAAGGACTCATGGATGAGTCAGGTTCAGTCCATATGCCGCCTACTAAATCTTTTGCCAAATAAGGTTCCATTTCTTGCATTTCATAATTGTCAACCATACGCATGTCATAACCGTCTGCCTGTTGCTGTTTGACATACTCTTTTGCTACTTCTAATTCCTGATCAGTTTCACAAACATATAAGCTTCCACGTTGTCTGAATTCAAAATCATAGGAAAACTCTTTTGCCAATTGCTTAAATACTTGAATACTTGCATAGCCCATCTCTGTATCTATGCCTGGTTTTTTATCACAAATTAGTGCAACTGCATCACATCTGCTTGAGGTGCCGTTGGCAACATCACCTCTTTCAACCAGCGCTACGTCTAATCCTTTTTTTGTCAGATGATAAGCTACACTTGAACCAATAGCACCTGCTCCTATTACAACGACATCAAAACTTTTCATCTTTTTCCTCCTCCCAAAGCACCAAATGTAATAGGTCGTACAGGAGGTCGCGGTGTTCCTGCACTTATTTCTTCAGGATCATTTCCCAATTCTTGTTTTAAAATTTGTTGCACCAATTTCTCACATGTACGTCCTTGACATAATCCCATTCCGGCCCTAGTTCGTCTTTTAATACCTGTAACATCTCGTGCACCTTGTCTTATCGCTTCTTTTATTTCTCCCACTGTAACTTCTTCACATCTGCATACTAACATATCATCATCATTGTAATTACTCACTTTTCTCCCCCCTTCTCCAGTTAAGAATCTAAGATAGCGGTTGTTTTCATTAATCATTTAAGACACTTTAATACCTCTTACCTCTTCCGTTTTATCTATAGGTACTGAAATCGTTATAACCGGTGTCCTGTCAAAGCTCTTTGGATTCTGAACTTTTACTACTACTCCCTTGCATATTATCCTGCCACTTCTATCAACGGCTTCAACTTCTTGATCTTTTTCAGGCAGTGGGAAATATTCATATGGAAATGCTACAGTTCCTTCTATATCAGAATAAGATTTGTCTACGATAAAAATAGCCAGCCCTGGACACTGAGCCACACAAATACCACAACCAATGCATTTCTCATCATCCAGATATGGCAAGTTTGTTATAGGCTCTCCTAACTTTATTGCCTTAAATTTGCACGATGCTTCACAAGGGTTACATGGTATTTCTTGTATACACTCAATGATTGCTACAGGTCCTTTTTTTAAACGCTTTTCAGAGGGGTATTTTGTGGACGCTTTCAACTCTTCCAGTGTTAGAAAGCCTTTTTGTGCTAATGCCATCTTTTCACCTCCCTATTTTTCAGATCTTACATGCTTACTAGTTTTTCAAAATTACTTATTTGCCTTTCTTTTGCCTGCATCCTCGCTTCTCCATGAGGTCCTAATCTTAACCCATTAAGCCTTGTCCAGATTTCCTCTTTCGTCCTGGATGCTTCTTCTTTAGTTATTTTCCCCAGTGCTTCTGCAATGGCAACCCCTGATAATCTACCTTCTTCTAATGCTGTATTTGCTTCTTCAACCCCTGTAATATCGCCAACCACATAAATCCCCGGGCATGTTGATTCCATATTTCTATCATGTACTGGGACCCAACCTCCTAAAACAGGATCAAACTCCGTTTTACAATCATGCATGATAGCCAATTCTGCTAATGGTTTTAGACCTGCCGCAATCGCAATCGTATCCACTTCGAATACTTTTTCTGTCCCTTTAATAGGCTGCCATTTATCATCTACTTCACAGATTACAGCCTCTTCAACACGATTATCTCCTCTGGCTTCTAAAATGGTATGTCTAGTAAATATAGGTACTCCTGCCCTTGTAATCTTTGAAGCATGTACTGCATAGCCACCTATTTTGGGTGCCGCTTCTACCAATGCAACAACATCCGCACCACCTTGCATTAACTGATACGATACAATGAGTCCAACGTTTCCTGAACCAATCATCAGTATTTTTTTGCCCGGCAGCACGCGATTGGTATTTACCATGGTCTGAGCAGCGCCAGCTCCCATTACACCTGGTAGTGTCCAACCTTTAAAGCGGACAACGTTTTCTGATGCACCGGCAGCAATGACGATCTTTTCTGCTTCAACAATTTCTACTTTCTTGTCCGTATCATCCGTTCCAATTTCTACAGCTATGGTTTTTTCTTTAAACAACCCTATCGCAACACTATTCAGCCATATTTCCACATTATAATCTTTTGCTTCCTTTAAAAGTTCTTCTCCGATCTCGATGCCTCTGATACCAGCGCGGTGGGCACTGGAACCAAAAAATTTATGTATCTGCTTAAATAGTTGGCCCCCTGCCTTTTCATTTGCATCCAGCACTAAAACCTCGGCACCTCTTTTTGCTGCTTCAATAGCTGCAGCCAAGCCTGAAGGTCCCCCGCCAATCACGACTACTTCCTTCTTAGTCACTTGTATCACCTCTTCTTCCTACTCCATATTGAGTTTCAATAACCATGCCTTCTTTGACGGAAGTAACACAAGTTCGGACATTTGGCTTCCCATTCACAATCATCGCACAGTCAGTACATTGTCCTATTCCACAAAACAGACCTCGGGGTTCCTTCCTTTTCACAGTATATCTATTGACGATAATTCCATTTGCTAATAGAACAGCTAATATTTTCTCACCTTCCATAGCCTCCATTTTTTTACCGTCTACTATGATTTCTACTGTTTTCCCTGGCTTTGTCTTTCCAAGAACAATATGATCTTCAACCCTTAGACACATGGTGCATTCCTCCTTTCTTCTTTGTTCGACACATCATTACGCAAATGCCATGCCAATCGTTGCGTTTTTCATTGTTAATGTTTAAACAATCCCTTGAACTATTGATTTTTTATGAATTTTTTGAATATTATTAAATTAATAAAAAACGGGCCTATAATTTGATGATCAAATTATAAGCCCGTTTTTTATTAAAACTTGTGCAATTTTGCATAAGCTTAAGCTTCTATCAGCTTCAAGATATGGATTGTACAGTTTTTACCGCTTTGTGCAAGTTTGCACAAGATATTCCAAATTGCATAAAGCTGCTAAAAGTGTGTTTTTATTCTATGTTTTTGAAGTTTTCTAATGACCGTACTTCTATCTACCTTTAAAGTTTTAGCCATCTCCTCAGTGCTTTTCGACTTATGCATTACTTCTATTAGTAATTTTTTTTCTACCAAATCAACTGCTTCTTTTAGGGATGAAATATTATCAACAGATATTACTTCAAGATCATTATTATGTCTATACTCTACTATGTTTTCAGGCAGATTCTCTTTCGTAATCATATCGGAGTTGGTTGTTACGATTAAATACTCAATTATATTCTCCAATTCTCTTACATTTCCCGGCCAATGATAATCTATCAGATTTCTCAATGCCGTAGGTTCAATTTGTTTATTCAAGTGATATTTTTTATTAAATCTATTTAAGCAGTCTTCAATTAAAGGCTTTATATCCTCTCTTCTTTCTTGTAACGGAAGTATTTTTATAGGTACAACATTTAACCTATAATATAAATCTTTCCGGAAATTTTTTTGTTCAACCATTTCCTCTAAGTTTCTATTGGTTGCAGCTATGATCCTGATATCTACAGGGATGGCTTCTTTTCCACCCACTCGAAAAATTTCTTTGTCCTGAAGCACACGCAGCAGTTTGGTTTGTAAATTTAGAGGTAGTTCTCCTATTTCGTCCAAGAAGAGTGTCCCATTATTTGCTAATTCAATTAAACCTATCTTGCCGCCTTTTTCGGCGCCGGTAAAGGAACCTCTCTCGTATCCGAAAAGCTCCGATTCCAACAGATTTTCCGGTATAGATCCGCAATCAATTTTAATAAAAGGACCTTCTTTACGATCACTGCTATTATGAATTAATTTGCTCAATACCCCTTTCCCAACACCTGATTGCCCTTGAATGAGAACGGTTGAATCTACTTTAGCAACTCTTACGGCTAGATTAATTACTTTCTTCATTTCAGGGCTTTTTGCTACTATTTCTTCTGTCTTTGATTGCTCCCATCGTAAGAATTCTAATTCATTTTGATATTTTACTGCAAGTTTTTGTGTTTCTGTCAGTTCATTCTTTATTTTATCAAAGTCTTTAATATTGTTAATAATTCTGATTATTCCACCATCTGAAATAATATCATCCGACACACTTACTTCATTTCTCTTTTGTATATTTTGAATAATATTTACGGTTTCATTTTTTATCGTATGGTCTTCAAAAGAAACATTGATGCTGCTTTCATCAATTGATATATCTTCAGAGGTGAGTCCTTCAGCATATTTACATTTATTGTTAATACTTAAAGTTGTCCCTTTATCAACCGTAATATATATGCCATCATAGTTGGACTCAAATATTGCATCAAAACGACTTACTAATTTCTCATAATTTACATTGGTATCATTATCTATAATACCATCAAGGCTTTTTTCAACCACCTGCATATACTCTTTGCTTGGTAGATAACATTTCTGAAAAAGCTTGTTTACAAAACCTAAAAAGTTTCCTTCTTCATCAACAAAAGGTAGTATCTCTTGTTTCGAGTTTTTAAATGTGAATACGTTTTTATTTTCGCCGGCAACGATAATATCTTTTTCCATAAGTTCTACTATGTTGACATTTCTATTGATATTATTTAAAAATACAAATAAATCTAAGATTCCTACTACTTTTTTATCATCAACAACAGGTAATTGAATCGCTTTCGCCAATTCAAAGACTTCAATAATTTTCTTCCGGCTTTTCTCATTAATATCTATATGTAACTCTTTTTCTAATGCCTCCAACAATTGATACACCTCCCCATCAATATATACAATCGTGTTATGGCTATCGTTCAGACCTCATATCCTTATATCTTTGTCTTATTTATAATATATCTTTAGGTTCACGTCAATGTTTCTTTACTTTTTTATTGATTTCTAGCCAAAAATTAAAAATACAAAGCCGAAAGATTGAACCCCCATAGACCGCGACTTCATTCTTCTGAGGCAATCGAAAATTTTGTGCACAGGCATTATTAAGGCCCAACAACCAGTAAACAACTGACTGTTGAGCCTTTTTCACGGGCAAAACTTTCGATTGACCCCTTTAAGAACCGTCTCCATAGCTCCGCTATTTCTATATAAATCATACTAAGTTTCTCGGGTGGCTGTAGTCAGCCCTCCCTACAGTTCAGCTAATATCTTTGCCCTTATATGCGGCATTACTTAATTCTTCTAACTTTATTATAGGAAACCACTGGTTCCGTTTCAGATATCTCATACAGGAGTTTTTCCAATACCGCTGTTGCTTCTTTCGGTAATTTGTCTCTGCCATCCTTGAATGTATGTAAGGACTCTAGATATTGAATTCTTCCGCTTATACTCGCTCTCAACTGTTCCAGATAAACCTGGTCCTCCATGTCAGGAATATATCCTTCCACTTCTAAAATCTCCATATCCGAAAACCCCTCCCACTGTTGGAAACATCCAGCACCTTCTACGATCTGTTCCAATACGCTGATGGTAACCTCCTTTGGAATTTTCATGTTTAAGAAGGAACCGGTATTAAAAATATAGCATGCCACGTTACCCTTCTCAAACAGCTCCTTAAACTTGCTGTAATCATTGCTAAGGGGATATGTTCTGAACGGATTTGCATAGGGTTCTATGACCAATGCATTCATATCCACATCTTTTGTCAACCTCTCTGCTGTTGTTCTCTTTGTAGCCAGTGTAGCACCCATGACTGCTGCTAATTCAGGATTATTGATCTTCACTACCGGAGGAAGGGTCGGGTCTTTCATTAGCCATATGATTGCATTAATGGGGTCATCCAGTTTATCAACTCTATTTGCTGCCCAAAGCTTCGATTTGATGGCTCTTCCATTTCCATTACGGATATCTTCCGTAACCAAGACTCTTTTCCCGTCTTCGTCCATCATGACGCCACAGTTTTGTGCTGTCAATAAGAATTTGTTATCCGGTGAATCTGTAGGATAATCCTGCGTCTTATCAAAATAAGAAGGCTCTAAGGCTACGGTTGAACCATCATATGTGGATATGATAAAGGCATCATCATGGAGTACGGAAGTTTCATATTTTCCTCCATGCTTTTCATGGGTCAACGTGGATTTCCCTGACCCGGATAAACCAAAAACTCCTGCCACATATTTTTTCTTTCCGTCAAGATTGTAACATTTCAATCCTCCATGACAGGACGCATAACCATTTCTGTTGGCAATGCCCCAGGCTAGCGTCAGTGTCCCTTTTTTATGTTCTCCAAAATATCGCATACCTAAAATGGCTGCACAATTGTGCATAGGATCAAACAACGTAAGGCCAAAAGGATAGTTTTCATCTTTCCAATCCGGATCAGAGAAAATAAATATATCGCCTTCCCCTTCTATGAGCTTCGATTCGTCATACATTTTTCGATACTGCTCGTTAATATACTGAAAATTCAACATCCAGTTGTAAAGAATATTTTCGTGTCCTTCAGGAATGAGCAAATGCGCTCGTACCATAAAGTCTCTATCCAACCCTATATAGGACTGCGTATAGTGCAGTTTTCGTTGTCTTGTATGATAAACAGCTTCTCTTAATATAGCTGCATATTCTTCAGTCTCTACACCTGCTTCACCGATGATTTTCCTTGCAGCAGCGCATCTTCCTGTCACTGCTCCATCGTTAAATAGCAGTACCTTTGTATCGGAATCTAAGCCTATTTCTTCCGGTTTATAGACAGGCATGTCAGTGATGATGGTTCCCGGTGAATGGGCTGCCAACTGATATGCATGCTTCAGCGAATCAACCGGTACCACATTATTACCGTAAAATGCTGTTTGTATCGTCGTCCTGATCTTAGAAATCATTCTATGATTGCTTGCCATATGTTCTCTTTGAATCGCTGCATGTGATGCCACAAAGATCCCTCCTAATTATCTAATCTGCTGATTTTTCACACCAAAAAGTTGCTTTTATATGATCTACGTGGCTATTCTAACATATTTTAAAAGCAAATAAAAGTTATTTTTGCGTCATATTTATATAAATGTGTTATACTTTTTAGGTTTTTTGCGACATTGTTCTGATTATTGTAGGACACATTTAAACACTTCATTTCCTATTTTCATTACTGTGTTATCAAAACCGTGCTTATGTTGCAGTAAATAAAAAAAGCCTACTCTTATTTAAGCAACCCATTTCACAATTCAAGAAATTCAATATATTTGGTTACTTATATATAAACTTTTACTTATCGTCACGAATTATTTTGACACCAGAAATATTTAATGACTTTTATATTTGAATGGGTTACAATGATTATGTAAAATGAACGTTCGGAGGTCAATCATCCATGGATACGAAGCTTATTCTTTTATGTATGTTCGGTTTTCTGGCTCAGTTTATTGATTCCATCGCCGGTGGCGGAGGTCTCATTAGCATACCTGCCCTTATGGCCTTTGGTATCTCCCCTCATTTCGCTTTAGGTACCAACAAGTTTGGCGCCATGTTTGGTACTGTATCCAGCACAATAGGATTTGTAAAATCAAAAAAAGTGCATATACCTATGTTGAAATATTTAGTGCCCTGTGCCGCTATTGGTGCAGCGTTAGGTGTTAATACCGTACTTATGATCAATCAGAAATATCTTAATGGACTGGTACTTATTCTTTTGTTTACAGTTTCCATCTACACCATCTTTAAAAAGGATATGGGAGATGAGGATCGTTTTTCCGGTATGAACAGACGAAATATTGTCATTGGCTGCATCATTGCTTTCACCCTAGGGTTCTATGACGGTTTCTTTGGTCCAGGAACAGGTTCTTTCCTGATTTTTTCCTTTATTACCTTTCTGGGCTTTGACTTTCTATACAGCTGTGGTAACGCTAAGGTACTCAATACAGTAAGTGCCATAACTTCCTTTATTGTATTTGCTATAAATGATAAAATCATTTACTCGGTAGGCATCCCCTTTGCCATTTCAATGATTCTAGGAGCCATTGTGGGAACAAAAATGGCTATTCAAAACGGAAAGCGACTGATCAAGCCGATTTTTATTTTGATATCTGTCTCTTTTATCATCAAATTGTCTCTAAATATCATTGGATAGAACTGCGAAAAGGGTGATTGTATGTTGTTTTACTGGTTAAACAGGAATAAAAAGATAAGCGAGTTAAGAAAAGCCGGAGGCTTTACCGCAAAAGAACTGGCTCAGCTCCTTAAATGTGACAGCATTGAAATCACAAAAGTCGATGGACTAACATTAAAAGAAGTTCCGGAAACCCTTAGAAATAAGCTAATCCCCATCTTTCGTGGGGATCGCTATGATAACATGCCCTGGTAGCAAATAATACAGGCGAACAATGTTCGCCCCTACAGCCAAGTTATTTACAGAAGTTTTGCCGGGCATGCTCCTTAATGACAGAAAAAGCTAAGAACATAAACTCAACGAGTTTATATCCTTAGCTTTTCATCATTCTAGAATAATATCCGTAATCGGTTTACCTGGAGGAACGATAGGAAAAACACAATCATCTTTGGAAATGACACATTCAATAACTGTGGCTGTTCGAGATTCTTTCGCTTTTTTCAATGCCTCTTCCAGTCCTTCCAATGTATCTACCCTGGACCCACAAAGACCGAAAGCTTCTGCCAGCTTGACATAATCTACTTCCTGAGTGATATCCGTCTCAGCATATCGTCCATCATGAAATAGTTTTTGCCACTGTCTTACCATGCCTAACGTACCGTTGTTTAGGAGTAAAGTGATCAAAGGTATTTTATATTTTGCTACAGTGGCAAGTTCATTGCAATTCATTCTAAAGCATCCGTCTCCCGCTATGTGAAGGATTCTTCTTTCAGGGAATGCGAGACTGGCTCCTATAGCCGCGCCCAGACCATATCCCATGGTACCCAAACCTCCTGATGATAGGAAGGTTCTAGGCGTTTCAAACTTCCAGTATTGGGCTGTCCACATCTGGTTTTGCCCTACTTCGGTTACAACGATAGCATCCTCTTCTAATATTGACTGTGCAACTTTTAAAATGTTCCTCGGATGGAATTCACTTTCATCAGCTTTTTCAGGTATCCGCCATTGATTGATTTCCTCATACCAGCTTTTTCGATCCTTTTTATGGATATGCTGGCATATCTCCTGGAGAATTTCCTTCACATCTCCAAGGAGCCAATAGTCTACCACTTTATTCTTCCCTATTTCAGCACGATCAATATCGATCTGAATGACTTTTGCTTTAGGAGCGAATTTGTTGGCATCTCCAATTACCCGATCACTGAATCTGGCACCTACGGCAATCACAAGATCGCTGTGGGTTACTGCCAGATTTGCTTGTTTTTGTCCATGCATGCCCACCATTCCCAGGAACAATCTATGTTTTCCCGAGAAACCGCCTAATCCCATCAGTGTATTAACAACGGGTATGTCACCTTTTACGGCAAATTCATATAATTCTTTTGCAGCTTCAGAATGAATCACGCCGCCGCCCGCATAGATGATAGGTCTCTCCGCCTGATTAATCCTTTCTACGATCTCTTTGATCTCTTGTTCGTAATTCGGACCATTGATTTCAGGTTTTGTAGAAAGCTCTCCATCCTTTGCCTGGTATTCCGTCTTTGCCATAAAAACATCTTTTGGTATATCAATCAGCACAGGACCAGGCCGCCCGCTCCTGGCTATCTCAAAGGCTTCACGGATACTATCCGCCAATTGATTTACATCCCTTACCAGATAATTGTGCTTTGTTATAGGCAGTGTGATCCCTGTAATATCTATTTCCTGAAAGGAGTCTCTTCCAATCAATCCTGAAGAAACCTGACCGGTAAATACGATGATTGGTACAGAATCCATATATGCTGTGGCAATGCCGGTTACAGTATTGGTTGCTCCTGGTCCTGAAGTGGCAAAGCAAACCCCTACTCTACCTGTAGCTCTGGCATAACCATCAGCACCATGGACAGCACCTTGTTCATGGGCCGTTAGTATATGGGTAAAACGGTCTTTATTGGAATACAAAGCATCATACAAAGGAATGACAGCGCCTCCGGGATAGCCAAAAATGGTGTCTACGCCCTGCTCCAACAAGCATTCCAATACAATTTGAGCTCCGTTACGTTCCATTCCTTCACCTTCTTTCATTACTTCTGCCATACTATCTATTTCTGACATACTGCTCCAGTGGACGCAGACGTTACAATTTTTGCATATTTTGCCAAATACCCTGTATTCTCCCGTTCTTGGAGCTTCGTCGTTTTGCGGCGCTCCTCCATATCGGTATCATCTACCATCACATTCAGTTTGCCCTGGATCATATCAATTTCAATCATATCTCCATTTTGTACGAAAGCGATAGGTCCACCATCACTGGCTTCCGGTGATACATGGCCGATGGCTGCTCCCCTCGTTGCCCCAGAAAATCTACCATCGGTAATCAACGCCACCTCTTTGTCAAGCCCCATACCGGCTAAGGCAGATGTGGGTGTAAGCATCTCTCTCATTCCAGGGCCACCCTTTGGACCTTCATATCGAATAACCACCACTTCACCTTTTTTGATGGTTCCAGCCATAATCGCTTCAACAGCTTCTTCTTCCCCATCAAATACTCTGGCTGGACCAGTATGCTGCAGCATTTCTTCTACGACAGCTGATTTTTTTACAACGGCACCATCAGGTGCCAAACTGCCCTTCAGTACCGCAATTCCTCCTGATTGACTGTATGGCTGCTCCACAGAAGCAACGATATCCCTTCTTCCTACCTCTTTGCCCTTATATAATTCTCCAATGGTTCTATTGGCAACAGTCAGTGGTTCAGGATGCAGCAGGTTCTTCTTACTTAATTCATTCATCACCGCCATGATGCCGCCAGCCTCATACAGATCCTCGATGTGATTCGGTCCTGCCGGACTTAGTCTGCATAGATTTGGGGTTCTGCTGCTCACATTATTAATTTTATCCAGATCCATAGGAATTCCAGCCTCATGAGCAACTGCACTTAAGTGCAGCACAGTATTGGTAGAACATCCTAGGGCCATATCAACGGTCAAAGCATTTTCAAAGGTCTTTTCCGTGAGAATATCCTTTGGTAGTATTTGCTCTCTGACCAATTCCATGATTTTCATTCCGGTGTATTTTGCCAGTCTGATCCTTTCTGCATATACTGCTGGAATGGTCCCATTTCCCGGCAGTGCCATTCCAAGGGCTTCTGTCATGCAATTCATTGAATTGGCTGTAAACATACCGGCACAGGATCCACAGCCAGGGCAAGCCTTATCTTCCAGTTCAAAGAGCTCTGCTTCTGTCATCCTTCCACCCTTGACAGCACCCACACCTTCAAATACGTTGCTTAAGCTAACCTTTTTATCTCCAATTTTTCCTGCCAGCATCGGTCCTCCACTAATAACAATGGCAGGAATATTAATCCGGGCTGCAGCCATAAGCATTCCAGGCACCACTTTATCACAACTGGTCACCAACACCAGTCCATCAAAGCCATGGGCCTTTGTCATAATCTCTATACTATCCGCGATCAGTTCTCTACTGGCAAGGGAGTATTTCATTCCTTCATGGTTCATGGCAATACCGTCACATACAGCAATCGTTGGAAATTCTAAGGGTGTACCACCCTCCATTAAAATCCCCTTTTTAACAGCTTCTGTTATTTCACGAAGGTGCTTATGTCCAGGCACAACCTCATTAAAGGAATTTACCACCCCAATAAAGGGTTTCCTAATTTCTTCGTCTGTAAGTCCCAAGGCTTTAAACAAAGAGCGATGGGGTGCTTTCTCTACACCTTGCTTTACATGATTGCTTCTCATAACCCTTCCTCCTACTTTTTAAGCCATTCCATCATTCCTCTTAGTTCTTTTCCTACTTCTACGATCGGATGTTCTAACTCTCTTCTTCGCACTGCATTGAACATAGGTCTGTTCATCATATTTTCAGATAGCCAATCCTTTGCAAATTGACCTGTTTGAATTTCATGCAATACCTTCTTCATTTCTTTTCTTGTTTCTTCGGTGATCATTCTTCTGCCTACCATGTAGTCCCCATATTCTGCAGTGTCACTAACGCTGTATCTCATTCTTTCAAATCCGCCTTCATATAATAGGTCTACAATCAGCTTTAATTCGTGAAGGCATTCAAAATATGCGATTTCTTTTTGGTATCCGGCCTCAACCAATGTATCAAAGCCTGCCTTGATTAGTTCAGTTACACCGCCGCATAATACGGTTTGCTCACCAAATAAATCTGTTTCGGTTTCTTCTTGGAAGGTCGTTTGGATAACGCCAGCTCTTGTGGCACCAACCCCTTTAGCATAAGCAAGGGCTAACTCTGTCGCCTTACCGGTATAATCTTGGTAAACTGCATATAATGCAGGTACACCCTTGCCTTCCTCATATACCCTTCTTACCAAATGTCCAGGTCCTTTGGGTGCTACCATGAAAACATCGACATTTTGAGGCGGAACGATTTGCGTAAAGTGAATGTTAAATCCATGGGCAAAGGCCAGAGCATCTCCCTCGTTTAGATAAGGTTCTACAGCTTCTTTATAAAGTTTTCCTTGCTTTTCGTCCGGTACAAGCATCATCACTACGTTGCTTGCTTTCACCGCTTCAGCTACTTCCATAACAGCCAAACCGCTTTCTCCAGCTTTTCCCCATGATTTACTGCCTTTATATAGACCGACTACGACGTCAACGCCACTTTCTTTAAGATTTAGGGCGTGGGCGTGTCCTTGACTGCCAAATCCAATAACAGCTACCTTTTTACCTTCAAATACTTCTAAGTTTGCATCCTTTTCATAATACATTTTTGCCATAATAAATCTCTCCTTTTTGTATATTGTATAATGTATATTTTAAACATTTTAACTTATATGTTTTTGCCTTCAGTATTCTATGCCCATACGTCTTTTGTTTTTGTGAATAACGAACTCAAAGCCAATTCTTCACTGGGTATATACTGCTCTATTTCTCTAATTTCGTGGACATCAACGAATTTTTCAATTTGGCTGATGGTTCTCTGAATACTTCCCTGTTGATGGGCAATCGTCATAGAAAGAAGCGCTAATGACGGATCGACGGTCTCTTCCATACTAATCTTTCTCATACTCCAGCCGCCCCTTCGCAGCAGCGCAGTAATCCGCATTAAAACCTCAGGTTCATTGTTGACCACAGCAAGTAAAGTCTTATCCATTATCTATCCTCCTCTTCTTCATCGTAGTTATATACAAAAATCTCCCATCCCTAAGACACAAATGATTGTATCCTAGGGACGAGAGATTTTCCCGTGTTACCACCCTAATTCGCAATTCGTTCACACGAATCGCCTCTTCAGGTCAATGTACATATCATTAACCCTAGTCATATAACGGTGACATTTCTACCCTATGGTAGAATACCGGCTTCATCTACTCAGCTACCTTTCGACTCAGCAGTTCTGGAGTGATTATTCTATACCGCTTTAACGTCGACTCTCACCAACGATCGACTCTCTGTGGTTAAAGGAATGGTATTTTTCTCTCCTTCATTACTTTTTTCATATTTACTTCATCAATGATTAAACCTATTGTACTATCATAATTGGATGAAGTCAATAACGTTTTTGAAATTTTTTCAATTTTTTTAATTTTTCACATTCAGCATAAATTGTATCAAAATTGAAATAAAAAAACAGGATTCTTGCATCCTGTTTTTTTGTCCCTTTATGATCTTAGTGTTCTTGTATAAACACTCTTTCATACAATTCGCAACCCTTACAGTTTCCACAGTATCCCGCAGCATTATGGATACAAGTGATAACACCACACTCCATCAAATTGTTCATTACCTCTGCATTATGATTGTTTTCTCTATTTTTATTATTCGTTGTCATAACGATCCCTCCTACTTTTCTCAAGTTAGTATCTAAATATATTATAATACATGTATGCAATTTTGTAAATTGTATACCATTATATTTTTTTATTTTTTTCTTTCTATTTCATTCGAATGGTAACCGTACTAGTGGTCTGTTAAGCCTAAAAACATAAATGCCTTCGCGGTCTTTTTGCGCAATGCTGCGTTGTCGTCGGCTTACATATTCTCGATATGCGCGCCTCCTCCGCCTTGCCTTGCGGAAAAACCCTCGCGAATTCATCAATACTTTCAGACTTAGCAGACCACTAAGGTGTAACACATTTTATGGTTTCCGCATATTTTATAGTAGGAAAGGGATATTGTACAAATTACAATAGACTTCTATGCACAGAAAAGGAGGTGTGCTTTAATGAGTGAAGCTAAAAAAGGTTTCTTGGGTTTTGGCGACAATGACAGCCTATTATTCTTCTTTTTACTGCTGGTAATTTTGTTCGGTGGTCCATTCTTAGGTCAAGGATGCGGTTTTGGAGATAATGACAGCTTGTTATTCTTCTTCTTATTGTTAGTAATTCTTTTCTGTGGGCCATACTTCTTAGGCACATGCTAAGAAAGATGATGTCTGCTGCACCATGTAAAAACATAATGATCATGGCAAAAAGAATTGAGCATCGATGGCTCAATTCTTTTTGCTATGATCATTTATATGTAATGATAACTATTTAAAACTATCAAAAACAATATCATCTATCCACACAGAAGAAGAATGACCGGAAATGGTGATTTTCATACTATCCAAAGCCTCCGGCAGCTGTCCGAAATCAATCATTTCCCATGTCAATGCACCAGTAGGCTTATATGCAGCCAACTTGTCATACTGTAAAGCCTGTTCCCTATATCCTTCAACATGTAGATTTATTTCATCCATCCCTTCGTACATGACCCAGAGTGACATGGCAGGATAGGGGTTTAATTTTATTCCTTTGATACTGAAACTTCTTTGCCCGTAATCCTCCCCAGGTTTACATTGTATAGAATATTTACCACTTCTATATCTGCCTGGGTCAAATAGAACATTGCTTGAGTCACCCAGTGTAATATTCATGTCATCAAGCTTCTCAGGAGTATTCACTTCCGTTCCTGTTGCCAATGCAGATATGTCTGCTAAAGGAGAGACTTCCGATAACACCATCTCTTCTTCATAGACGTTGCTCCATTGATTGTATTTATCCATAACTTTAAGTGCAATTTTATATTTACCTGCTTTTTGAGGAAGAAGCATGAGATTCCTGGCCTTGTCCGTCAGAACAACTTGCTGATCTTTACTTACCTCCCAAACAGATTCTACAATTTCATTATCCTTTCCCTCTGTTGTACTCTTGTTAACAAACTCCCACCGATCAGCCATTTCTACTTTCTCAAAATATGCTGTAGGGCTTTTTATTTCTGGGTCGACACGATCATTCCAAAACCCAGCTCCTGCATACACCAGAATTCCTATAAGTATACTACCTGCCAAAGACTTCAGCATGACGCTCTTCGTACTATTTTTTTCGGTACTTTCAGCCACAGAAAGGCCCTTCCCGTTACTTCGTCTGCCTTCGGTAGAAAAACCAAAATACACACCTTTAAAGCTGTAAAATATCTCTTCGATACACTTATATCCATGCTGATTATCTTTCAAGCCTTCGAAAAACCCATTGTATCTATGCTGCAAGTCTTGCAAATTACTACTTTCACCACTATTTTCGTTCATTAAGATTTCCAGGGTATTTGCTATTTTCCCGACAACATGATTAAAATCAATGTTGTCTTCCGCTTCACTATTTTCAATAACCAATTCATTAAACAGCAGCTCTCTGTTAACAAAGGCAAGCTGCGAGGAATCCACAAGGATAGCCTTCATGCGATGACTTACACCATCGTATCGAACAATATGCTTTAGATATTGGTAAATAATATGTAGTCGATCATTCCCTTCAAGCCCATAGGATTCAAGATACTCATGCAAATTTAGTCCTTGAAGATAATTGGTCACCAGCAGAATGCCATCATCCATTACCTCAAAATGCAAGAGATTTGATAATGATTGCATAATGGACTTCTTCATGCTCTTTGATAACACTTGACCATCCTTAATAAAGTTGATAATTACAAAGCCCTCATCTTTACCTTTTTTTCTTCCAATATAGATATCCTGTTTTAAACCCGTTTGAAAGACTTTCATCACTTCATATTTATCGTGATAGGATTTTCTCACGCCCATTACCTGCCTTTTAAAAGTTTTCGCCCATTCTTAGGGATAATCAATGATTGCATCATCCCGCCCTCAGCAAGTCAATACACTTTTTCTTAATATGATCTTTAACCAAAAACAACGAGCAGCCAACGGCTGCTCTCTTATGATCATTATACAACAGCAACCTGGCAATCATAGAAAAAATCCGTAGACCCATGGCTTTGCGTCTCTACCTTTCGATAGATTTGCCTTTACATTTTTCGTTCTTACTCAACAATATTCTACCAGTATATTTGTATAACGACAATATATAATTGTCCGATGTCTATTACTTTATCTCAAAATTAAAGGTATATACTTTTTTTATCGTTTTACGCACGTCCCAAATACATTTCATTCCTTTTGGAAAAGATACCAACATGTTTTCTGTAATATGAACAGATTCATCTCCAGAGGTAACAATAACATCGCCTTCGTAGATATATGCGGTTTCTTGATCTTCATATTCCCATGCAAATCTACTGGGTTCGCAATTCCATTTGTTCCATGTGTGGACACCTAATTCCTTTGCGGCTTCAGGCGTCATTTCTTTAATGATGATTTTCTCCATGAATCCAACTCCCCTCTCTTATCCATATCTTAGCATTTTTCATGATTCTTATTCAAGCATGTAATCGACATATTTCTACTTTTTGATGTCCAAATTTATCCAATCACTTTATTTACATTTCCTATCAGCTACGATCTTTACTATTATCAATAAAATCTGACTCTCGATTCTTCAGATAATCCAGATTCAAAAAGTACACAACAATAGCCACAATCGAATAAGCAGATACTATGTTAACCATCACAGCGGCCAGTATGTCACCCACAACATTCCCCAACAATATATCAAAAGCTATTTGTATACTCTTCGTCATGATTGCTTGGAAAATGCCGAACAGGATCATGAGTCCGAAGGTCTTCCACCATCTTCCTTTAACCAACGATTTACTGTAATTAAGTGCCGTCTTGCCGCCAATGCCTTTAAGTGCTACAACGGGCATAGCGAAAATGTAATAAACAAGCCAAACAAGTCCAGGTATGACAAGAAGCAATGTCAACCCGGCCAAAATTAATATCTGGATGATATGGGTACCAAGTCCGCTTATCCATCTGGATACAGCTTTCTTCAATGCCTGTCCAAAGGTTAACACGCGATTATCGAAACGCTCTTTAACAATAAAAGCAATTGCAATTGCCGGAAGTATGCCAAATACCAATAGATATATTGCTTCTGGCAGCATCAACAATCCTTTATTAAGACCGCGCATTCGACTTTGGAGCGTCAAAAATGCTATGTAACTTTGTAAGATATTTCTAGGCAAATGAATAATCAAAACAATAGGTATAATAGAAGGAATCGTGTGCCAATACACAAACCAACTGCTTTTTAAGATATCCAAGAGCTTAAATTCCTTTTCCCGAATATTGCCAAGCACCATTTTACAGCTCCTTTTTCAAAATGATGAAGAAGAATTTTCCCTTTCGGTTTTATCTATTTCATTATCATATATGAATTGTTTTCTTTTTGTAGATATTTCATTCTTACTTTTTTCATGTAGGTGATTTTTCAAACTAAAAATAAGAACTACTCTATAAGAGCAGCCCTATAAATTTTAACATAAATCTACGGAAATCTCCATCCTCTATAGTGTGGAGATGTATAGCAGTCATAATGATTATTCAACACACTCAAAATAAGATGCCGTTCATTTCATTTTACCATTACTTATCAATGGCTTCTTTGGCTCTTTAGGTATGTAATAAATGCTGCAATACTGCCCATGGGACATATGCTGCACCAGGTCCTTGGACTGAACCGAAGGGCCAGTATGATTCCGATAAAGGTAGTTAAGATAACCATTTTATGAAATATCCCTCCCAAGGCTTCTATCCCTGGTCGCAACCTCCATATACTCCAACCAAATCCGCTAAATATAAGGATAACGATGATAATTCGTGTTAGCAGTTGTTTGAAAATCATGGGTATTGTTCTTCTTTTAGAATGCTTAGTCATGATACAATCAAAAAAACTGCCTCTTGGACAAAGATTTTTGCACCAATAACGTTTCATCCCTAATCCAGCAAGTATAATCGGTGCTGTCATACAAACGATAGCTCCAAGCGCCGCCTCACGCCTAATGAACCCACCCGTAATTATGAGAACTAAAATAATATATGCATGTCTTTTCCACAGATTTTTTATTCGGTTCATACGATCTACTCCCATATACATTTCAATCTATATTATGTATATTTCACGGACCGCAAAAAAACATCAATATATTGAAAGTCCATATTTTTTTTCACAGAAGATATTATGAACATATTTCCGGCAAAACACATAATCTATAATAGCTAATAATAAACCATAAAAATTATAAATAATCGCAAAGCCTCCTTCTATATAAAAAGGCTTCTTTGAAATATATAAATTTCAAAGAAGCCCTTTTTGATTAAGTGGCTGCTGCAGAGAATATAATTCTACACTTCCCAAATAGAAGATATTTTCTTTCATAGGGAACGACACCCCTCGTCGTTCCCTACGAATTAAATACCACACAAACCATCAGCTTACTGCCATTACACCTTCTTTTTCCATCATTTTTTCCAGGATAATCGTGTTAATTCCGTTGACAAAAGCCAACGCACTAGCTTTGATGATATCTGTATCTGCTGCACGACCTGAATAAATCTTTTCACTGCCGCAGGTAATCTTAATGTTTACCCTTCCAAGGGCCTCTTTGCCTCTTGACATGCTGTTTATCTTATACTCCTTCAATTGTATATCCATGTTGACAATATTTTTTATTGCTGTATAAAGCGCATCGATGGGTCCGTCCCCAACGGCACTATCCTTGTAAATACAATTTCCTTTTTTAATTTTTACCGTTGCCGTTGGAAGTATATCATTACTGATTACCTGAAGGGAAATCAATTCATATAATTCACAGCTCGGTAGTTGACTTACCAGTTTTTCACCTACAGCCTTCTCTTGATTGAATTTTTCAATAAGATAGTATACATCGTGATAGAAAACTTCCTTTTTCGTATCCGCCAATTGAAGAAATCTCTCAAAAAGCTGTTCAAACTCATCTTCTTCCTTAAACTGATACCCAAATTTCTCTACTGCGTTTTTAAAAGCATGACGCCCAGACCTTGCCGTCAGAACAATCTCCATGTCCTCTACACCTACATCCTCAGGACAGATAATCTCATAAACCTCTCTGGATTTTAACAAACCATCCTGATGAATGCCGGAGGAATGGGCAAATGCGTTGTCTCCTGTCAGCGCCTTATTTACCTGTATATCCAAACCGGTCAGACTGCTGACCAATTTAGAAGTCTTATAAATCTCCTTTGTGATGATATTTGTATAGGCATCATAGTAATCATGACGCTGTTTGATTCCCATTATCACTTCCTCTAATGCTGCGTTGCCAGCCCTTTCTCCCAGTCCATTAATCGTACATTCCACCTTGTCAGCCCCGTTTTTCACTGCAATCAATGTATTGGCCGTTGCTAACCCCAGATCATTATGACAGTGCACACTTAACAGCACCTTATCATTCAGATTTTTAAGACGATAATTGATCTTTCTGATTAATTCTCCGAATTCCTCCGGAACAGCATACCCTACAGTATCGGGAATATTAATCATGGTTGCTCCTGCTTTCACCACAGCTTCGATAGTTTTCCATAGATATTCAAAATCTGTTCTGGAAGCATCCTCAGTAGAGTACTGCACATCAGGAAGTAGGGACTTTGCATATTTCACTGCATCTACACCCATCCGAAGAATTTCATCCTTTGAACGATTAAATTTTTTCTCTACATGGACTGCAGACGTTCCCAACACCATGTGAATCAAAGGTCGTTCTGCATACTTTACACTTTCATACACAGCATCAATATCGCTTTTTACAGCTCTGGCCAGAGCCGTTATCATAGGTCCGTCTCCCCTTCCGATTTTCGTGGCAATTTCCTTCACTGCATGAAAATCCCCTGAAGAGGAAGCAGGAAAACCAGCCTCAATAATATCTACATTCAACGCTTTTAGCTGATGGGCAATCTCCACTTTCTCATAGATATTCAGCTTTGCTCCAGGTATCTGCTCGCCATCTCTTAACGTCGTATCAAACACCCATATTTTTCTACTCATTGACTATACCTCCATTTTCCGTGTTTTCAATTTTTTCGTTTCATTCTTTTCAATGCTTATCTCAAAGTAAAGGTGATTTCCCATGTTTTATTGAATGACTAAACCCGGACTTTAGCCATCAAATAAAAAACCCCGCCTCTATATAACAATAGAGACGAGGTTAACTCGCGGTACCACTCTAATTGATTCAAAAATGAATCCCCTTGTTCAATGGCAAATCACCATCTATCCTGTTAACGGTGGAACTCCGGCACACCCTACATTTTCGGGCTGCAGTTCATGGACGAGTTCAAAATCTGAAAATTACCGAATCACACCAACCTCCGGCTCTCTGAAAATTTCCCCGATTTCTACTACTTCCAATCATTACTTTTCGTATATTGTATAATATAATACTAATTACAAACCGATTTGTCAACATTTTTTCATAATTTTTAGAATAGTGATATTTGTTTATCACCATATCCCTGTTTATAAGCTGAAATAATATCTTGCATTTTGTAGAGAATACCGTATTTGTGACAAAGGGGAATAAACACCTGCCATAGTCTTTTTGCATTTGGAGACACACATTGGTAGCTGTAACCAAAGGTTTTAATATAATTTTGTTTCATCTCCGGGAATAGTCTATCTAACTGTTGATAGAAATAATCTCTTTGATTTTGTCTTAATGTTACGCCAAAAGCCGGATAGATAAATTTTGCTCCCGCTTCGACGGCCACTTGGACAATAGACACAAGATTTTCTTCTGTGTCATTGATAAACGGCAGCAAGGGCATTATCAAAATGCCTGTGAAAAGACCCGCCTTTGAAAGCTCCTTTATGGCTTCAAAGCGCTTTGACGTTGCTTCAACATTTTGTTCAATTTTTTTACACAAGTCATCGTCAAAGGTAGTTATCGTCAGCTTCACACAGACCGGAGAATGTGCGGCAATTCTTTCATACAAGTCGATATCCCTTGTCACAAGGGGACTTTTTGTCAGCATATTTACTCCAAAACCATATTTATGAATAAGCTCTAATGCTCCCCTTGTCAGCTTATGTTCTACCTCAAAAGGATTATAAGGGTCACCCATTGCCCCCGTACCAATAACCCCCGTTTTACGTTTTGATTTTAATTCTCGTTCAATAATCGCAAGGGCATTTTCTTTTGCCTTTACTTCATCAAAGTTTTCAATCCCATAGCACACACTACGGGAATCACAGTAAATACAGCCATGACAGCATCCTTTATAAATATTCATATTGTAGTCATACCCAAACCAACCGTCGTTATGTGGTGTTCGGCTAATTATTGTTTTGGCAGGAATTAGATTTATGGAAAAGTCATTCATTTTATCCGTCATAAACAGTCTCGTTCACCCCATGTTTTTCTTTCATTATAAACTAGACTATATGACAACAGTATGTCATATTTGGTTATTATTTTTATACAACCTAATTTATTTTGCATTTTTCCCATCTAAAACTAAAACATATATATTAGATAAATCGTCCTGTCGATATACTATTAGAGATGCTTTCTTACTCTCTAATTTCTTCTGGCTGTGTGTTGTCTCATTATACGTATGAAAATGAATTAATCCTACATAACTGTGCACGAAATGTCGGATGGATACCTATAATTTCTGCTATTCTATTGATGAAAGGGAGGTTATATAAATGGATTTGCTTGAAAAAATGAATAGAGCGTTACACTATATCGAAGAAAATCTTACCAATGATATTGACTTTAAAGAGGTAGCGAGACTGGCTTTCTGCTCGGAATATCATTTTAAAAGAATGTTTTCTTTCCTTGCAGGTGTTACGCTGTCAGAGTACATCCGCCGCAGACGCCTTACGCTTGCAGCATTTGAGCTTAATAATCGTAACGTAAGGATCATTGATATTGCGATTAAGTATGAATACAACTCACCAGACTCTTTCACAAGAGCTTTTCAAAGCTTGCACGGCATAACACCGTCAGAAGCCAGAAGTAGTGGTCAATCACTAAAAGCCTATCCACCCATGACCTTTCAATTATCAATTAAAGGAGGAAGTGAAATGAACTATCGTATTGAAGAAAAAGAGGCATTTCGCATTGTTGGCATCATGAAAAGGGTTCCCATAATTTTTAACGGGATGAATCCAGAGATTGTCTCTATGTGGAAATCTTTAAATGCCGAGACGATAAATGAACTTAAGAATCTTTCTAATGTAGAGCCTTTGGGACTGCTTCAAGCATCCACGAACTTTTCTGAAGGCCGAATGGAGGAAAAAGGAGAGCTTGATCATTATATAGGCGTGGCAACAACAAAGGAGTGTCCAGATAACCTGACGCAGCTTGAAGTTCCTGCCTCAACATGGGCTGTATTCGAATCCGCGGGACCATTTCCCGATACGCTTCAAAATATCTGGGGGCGCATCTATTCCGAATGGTTTCCATCCTCAAACTATGAACAAACAGAAGGGCCGGAAATTTTGTGGAATGAAAATAACGATATCGCTTCACCAACCTTTAGAAGCGAAATATGGATACCGATTTTGAAAAAGCTATAATAATTAATGAGACCTAAGTCCAGTCAAATCTTTATCATACGGTTACAGGTGCTTATAATAATAGTGTAAACCTGATGTTCATTAACCGAAGAGCTGTTTCGACAGCTCTTTTTTTTATTTCTAAAGAAACCACAAAGAACCCAAAGGGGCAGTCCTCTCCACGGTTTGTGTAGAGCTACATTGTATGAACAGTGAGACTTAGCAGTTACTGATTAGCACATTATTTATTTTGCATAGTAATACTCTCTGTCTTGCAATGAAGGAGCCTGATCAAAGCATTAGGTGCCAACTCAATTTGATGTCCTATTCTTCCTGCACTCACAATCAATGTGTCCAATACTTGGCAGGAGCTATCCAATACGGTCTTATACTCCTTTTTCATACCTATAGGCGAGCATCCCCCACGAATATAGCCTGTAACCTTATTGATATCAGTGACCTTAATCATCTCCACGGCTTTTTCATTTACTGATCTTGCAGCTGCTTTTAAGTCAAGCTCATCCGCAACGGGAATAATAAAAACATAATATTCCCTGCTTGTTCCCTGTGTAACAAGGGTTTTATAAAACTTTTCAACAGGCTGTCCTATTTTTGCAGCAACCGAAATACCATCTACCAAGCCGTCGCCATGATCATAAACATATGTTTTATATGAAATTCCTGCTTTATCAAGAATGCGCATAGCATTTGTTTTAACATTTGCCATTGTTTATCCCTCGCTTAAATGTTTTTACTTTTACACTGTAATTCCATTATATAACAATTATCTTAACTTTTCACCATCTAAAACGACTCTTATGATCTAAATGCTAGTGCTTAAATAGGGTTTTAAAGTATCTGCACTCTTTAAGGAGGCATAAGTTGTAAAAATAAAAAAGAAGCATAAATTTGCCAATTTAGCAAACTCGTGCTTCTACTATACACTAATATGGTGGAGCATAGGGGATTCGAACCCCTGACCCCCACACTGCCAGTGTGGTGCGCTCCCAGCTGCGCTAATGCCCCTGATTCACATAATATTATTTTAATGATTTATAGTTGGATTGTCAAGCCCAATTCTTAGACTTTAGCTTCTCAATCAATTGCTGAATATCTTCAGGAGTTTTGGCTTTCACCCGGATTTCTTCCCCGGTTCTCGGCTGATGAAAAGTAAGACTTTCAGCATGGAGTGCTTGCCTTTCGATTAGGTCTTTATTTACATACCCGTACAGTTCATCACCGAACAAGGGGTATCCTATATGGGACATATGTACCCTTATTTGATGGGTTCTACCTGTTTCAAGCTTGACCTTGATAACGGTGGCATCTTCCAGCCTTTCCACTACCTGATAATGGGTCACCGAAGGCTGTCCTTCCTCATAAACCCTTCTTAGGATATCCTCAGGGTCCGGTCTCCCGATGGGCGCATCAACGGTGCCCTGTTCTTCATCCATTTGTCCCTTTACGACAGCTAGATAGATCTTTTCCACCTGATTATCAATCATCTGCTTTGACAATTCTTGCTGTGTATATGGATTTTTAGCCACCATAACCAGACCTGAAGTGTCCCTATCCAATCGATTGATGAATCTGATTTTAAACTGCTGATTTGTTTTCTCCATATAATATACAATGGCATTCGCCAAAGTCCCGGTAGGATGTCCCTTTGTAGGATGTACCACAAGACCTGGTTGTTTGTTGATAATCAACAGATCCATATCTTCATATGCAATATCCAACGGAATATCTTCCGGTTCAAATTGGTTGGGCTCATCTTCCATGATAACTTCTATCCTGTCCCCTTTTCTCATTTTTGCATGGAAGGGAATTTTGTGTCCATTCACCAGGATGTTTTTACTTCGTTTTGATCTTCTAACCAGTCTGCTAGACAGGCCCATTTGATCGTATAGTATCTCTTTTAGTTCTAAATCAACATGATCTTCATCTACGACAAAAACCAATTTATTAGAACCACTCACCTTTTTCTGTTTATCCATTTTCTACACCTACCGCATGAAAAATTCATTTACTATTATAGTTCTTTCTATCTATACCGTCAATTCAAATAGCTTGTTCCCCTGTCGATTGATCTTGTCCACAATTTGTAGATCTGCTTCTACAAACTCATAATTATCCATTTCCTGTAGATCAATCCAATGAAAGTCATTGCACTCCAGGGCCTTACCTTCTCCAGAAACATACGTACATAGGTAGCACAACAAAAGGACCGTCTTATCTTCATATGCATGATATACCACACTGAATATATCATCGACAAGTATGGTAAGATTCAACTCTTCTTTGATTTCCCTTATCAAGCAGCTCTCAGGGGTCTCTCCTTCCTCCAGCTTACCTCCGGGAAATTCCCATTTCAGCGCATGTTCTGTTTTTACATATCTCTGGGCAATCAATATCTTATGACCTCTCCTCATAATACCGGCAGTTACAATTAGAGGGAGCATATGTCCTCATCTCCTATTATTAGTCTACACTTAATAATATTACCATCTACGCTGTGCTTTTACACCTTTTTTGTGAATTCATTCAAGAATGAAAGAATTTTTTTCATGCTTTCGACCGTATACTATTTATGTTACAATAGTGAAAGATTTGAAATTCATGGAAACGGAGAGAGTTTGATGTCTGAACAGAGAACACGGGTAATTAGCATTATATCCAACGATCGACCTATCTCAAAGGAAACCGGTAGAATACTAAAGCTCAAATTGGAGAAACAAGGTTTTCTCGTTACGGAAAGCTATCACTATGAGGCTGAGCTAATCGTATGTATCGGCGGTGATGGCTCCTTTCTTCGGACGCTGCATAATTTTAATTTTCCCGAAGTCCCGATTATTGGCATCAATACAGGACACCTTGGCTTTTTCCAAGAGATTTCTCCATATCAGTTGGACGAATTCATTTATCGATATGAAAAGGGTGATTACATTATTCAGGATCTCCACCCTGTTGAGGCTTCCATATGCACCCGCACAAGCTGTATAGAAATTATGGGAATCAATGAAATTGTCATCAAGGCTGATAAATCTAGAACCGTTCATTTAAATATTTCCTTGGATGACAGTTTTCTTGAACGATTTAGTGGTGATGGTGTTTTGGTGTCCACGCCTGCAGGCAGCACTGCCTATAATTATTCTCTGGGAGGCAGCATCGTCGATCCCAGATTAGATTTGCTTCAGATTACACCTATCTCACCGATTAATACCACGGCCTATCGCTCCTTTACCTCCAGCGTAATTGTCCCGAAGGACACCAATATCAAGGTTCATCCGGAATATACCTATGAGAATTCCATTATTATCGTAACGGATGGCATGGAGCATAAATATAACGAAATAACGGAAGTTAGCCTGAGATTATCCACCATCAAGGCAAAGCTTCTTCGATTGAAAAACTATGATTTCTGGAATAAGGCAAAAGAAAAGTTTCTATAGTAGATTTTAAGATAAAAAAGGAGATGATTTTCGTCATCTCCTTTTCGTTATTTATGATTATGCAACTGGTTTTCTTCTAATTTGAGTAGTATACATCTTGATCAAATTCACCTTCTGATTTCGCAACGATGATTGTACACATTGCATCACCAGTAATATTTACAGCTGTTCTACACATGTCAAGGATTCTGTCGATACCAATGATCAATGCAATACCTTCAATCGGTAATCCAACAGCTTGAAGTACCATGGAAAGCATGATTAATCCAACACCAGGAACTCCTGCAGTACCGATAGAAGCCAATGTTGCTGTCGTGATAACTGTTAGAATAGCACTAAAGGAAAGCGGCAATCCGTATAACTGTGAAATAAAGATGGTTGCAGCACCTTGCATGATCGCTGTACCGTCCATATTAATGGTAGCACCTAGAGGGATAGTGAAGGATGCAATACTCTTACTAACACCCAGTTTTTCTTCCACCGTTTCTAATGTCACAGGTAGTGTTGCACTGGAGCTGGCTGTTGAGAAAGCAACCCCCATTGCAGGCCAGAACTTCTTGAAGAACTGAATTGGACTTACTCTCGCAAATACTGTTAACATACCGGAGTAGGTAATGACTGCATGTAAAACTAATGCAAATAATACACAGAACATATATTTTGCCAATGGAATCATTGCAGAGAATCCAAGTCCTGTAAATGTTTTAGCAATCAATGCAAATACCCCATATGGAGCAAGAAGCATAACCAAACCAACTAATTTCATCATCAGCTCATTTAGCTGGTCAAAAATATCGACAATTTGTTTTACCTTGCTGCCAAGGGCTGCTAAACCTACACCCACCAGTAGGGCAAATACGATAATTTGCAGCATTTCACCACTAGCCATTGCAGCCACTGGATTTGTTGGTACCATATCCGTAATAACCTGTACTAATGGTTTAGCTTCTTTGATGGTTGGCTCAGATTTTACCAAGGCTGACATGTCTAGACCGATACCTGGTTGTACCACCATGGATAAAAGAATAGCGATGGTAATAGCTATAGCTGTTGTAACTAGATAGAAGGCTAAGGTTTTTGAACCTACTCTACCCAGCTTTTTGATGTCTGAAATGGAAGCAGCTCCATTTGCAATAGATACGAATACCAATGGAACAACCATCATTTTGATGGCATTTAGGAATACACTACCTACAAGGGTGAAAACTCCGCCTACCAGAATATCGTCTCTGAAGTAGGAAGCCCCCATTTTGTTAAGAATCAGACCTGTAATAAGACCTAAGATAAGTCCGATAAAAATTTTGGTCGTAAGACCCATTTTTTTACTGCTCATGCTTTATCCTCCTTTTATAATTATTGTAAAAATTATTACGGTAATGTAATGATAAACGATTTCCTACAGATTCCTACACAAAACAACGAAAGAATACGGAAAAATAATTTAAATGGTCAAATCGTCAAAATTTTGGCCAAAATCAGGCTATTTGGAACTTGTAATTTCTTCTTTATATTCCATGTTATTCAAATAGAATAGGAGGATAACCGATGGCTATCCTCCTATTCTTTTGTTTAATAATAAATGATTACTTCAGATCCATTTCTAAAGGAAGGCTATATCATCAACAAATCCCCTAACCCTCCAAGCTTTTATACTAAAAAGACAGGGATGCAAGTCATGCATCCCCACATATCATATATTACGCTACAGCTTTTTCCTTTGGTGCAGCATTATAAACTGCTTCGTTAAATTCTCCTTCTGATTTTGCAACGATCACTGTACAAACAGCATCACCTGTGATATTAATAGCAGTTCTGCACATATCAAGGATTCTGTCAATACCGATAATCAACGCGATACCTTCGATTGGTAACCCAACTGCTTGAAGTACCATGGAAAGCATGATTAATCCAACACCAGGTACGCCAGCAGTACCGATAGAAGCCAATGTAGCTGTCGCGATAACTGTTAAGATAGCACTGAAAGAAAGCGGTAATCCGTATAACTGTGAAATAAAGATGGTTGCAGCACCTTGCATAATCGCTGTACCGTCCATATTAATGGTAGCTCCCAAAGGAATGGTAAAGGATGCAATACTCTTATTGACACCTAATCCCTCTTCAACTGTTTCTAATGTTACTGGAAGTGTTGCATTGGAGCTTGCTGTTGAGAAAGCAACGCCCATTGCAGGCCAGAACTTTTTAAAGAATTGAATTGGATTCAATTTTGTAAAGGCGACCAACATTCCCGTATAAGTAAATCCTGCATGCAATACTAAGGCAAACAATACACAGAACATATACTTTGCCAATGGAATCATGGCAGAGAATCCAAGTCCTGAGAATGTCTTAGCGATCAATGCAAATACTCCGTATGGAGCGATCAGCATAACCATACCTACTAATTTCATCATAAGCTCATTTAATTGCTCAAAGATATCAACTACTTGTTTTACCTTGCTGCCTAGAGATGCTAGACCAACACCTACCAATAAGGCAAATACAATGATTTGCAGCATCTCACCATTTACCATTGCTGCCACAGGATTTGTTGGTATCATGTCTGTGAAAACTTGTACCAATGGCTTAGCTTCTTTGATGGTTGGCTCAGATTTTACCAAGGCTGACATGTCTAGGCCGATACCAGGTTGTACCACCATGGATAAAAGAATCGCAATAGTAATAGCTACAGCTGTTGTAACTAGGTAAAAACCTAACGTTTTACTGCCTACTCTACCCAGCTTTTTGATGTCTGAAATAGAAGCTGCACCATTCGCAATTGAAACAAAAACTAATGGAACAACCATCATTTTGATAGCATTTAGGAAGACATTACCTACAAGGGTGAATACGCCTCCAATCAGAATATCATCTCTGAAGTAGGAAGCCCCCATTTTGTTAAGGATAAGACCAGTAATAAGACCTAAGATTAGACCGATAAAGATTTTGGTTGTCAAACCCATTTTCTTGCTGCTCATATGATTCCTCCTTAATAATTATTTTTAGAATGCGTAACATTCTTGATGTAAGCTTAATAATTTTCCTACAGAAAAATACAAAAAAAAACTGAAACATACAGTTCCAGTCTGAACATTGCAATTTTTCGAACAATTGCATGCTATGATTCATTTTTCACTTCGATCATGATACCTTCTATAAATTTCTTCACACTGATTTTTCCGCCATAGTTGGACTTATCCCGGGCATAATTCATTTGTTTTCTGACTTCCTTAAAATCAAAAACGGTATTGGAGTATTTTACGAAAACATCATTGCTGTAGTCTTCGATACCCAAGTTGGCGATGTTTCTTAATGCTTTGTTGATGGTTCTACGAATTCTCTGCTCCGTTGCGCCAACATTATACGTAACATCATATTCCCGCTTATACCGTTCATTGAGCATCTCATACAGCTCAGACATCTTTTGACCGAGAAGTCTTTCCCTCGTTTCATGATCCTGTTCAAAAAGCAGAAGAATCATTTCAACGATATCATTACTGCCTGACTCCCCGATAATCCCCAATTGAGACAACACTCTTTTAATCTTATCCTTATCCGTTGAAGGTGATGCTTCCTTAACACCAACATATTCCTTAAATACGTTCATACTATGAATAGCTTTTTCGAAAGACTGTATTACTTCTTGCATATTCATCTTCTCTCGAACCTTATTGATTACAGATAGCACTTCAATAACATTGATGGGCTTGTTAATATAAAATTCGATTCCCTTTGTATATGCTTTAGAAACCATATCCTTTGATGAAACCTCTGAAATCATGATAAAGGTCGCATTAACATTCATCTTCTTTACTTCTGTGACGATAGATATCCCATCCATACCCGGAAGCAGTAGATCCACCAGGACAATATCGGGATTCAATACATGGATTTCCCTGACAGCATCTGTTCCATTATCAGCTTCACCGATCACATCCCCTAAATCATATTGTGAAATGATGTTCTTTAGAACTCTTCTTATGCCCTTGTCATCATCAATAATATAAAAATTAGAATTCATTTTACCACTTCCTATACATAATGGTCGATAATGGAATCGAAATCGTAAACTTAGTTCCTTTTTCTGTTTCCGACGCTACCGAAATATTTCCTTGGAAATGATTCTCGATGATATGCTTAACATGGGTCAGTCCTATCCCTGTTGACATTTCGCCAGTTTCCTCATTAAACTTGGTTGAAAAGCCCGGCTCAAAAATTAAATCCAAATCATCACCGTTAATGCCCTTACCTGTGTCTTTAATACTGATATTACACTTTCCTTGATCCACGTTCTGCTCAATACTTATCACACCAACATCATCAATGGCATCAATCCCATTGATGATCAAATTATTAAGGACTGAGATTAGTGGATAAAATTCCTTCGTTTGAAAATTATTTTTGTATTTGAATTGTAAGATAATGTTCTTTTTTCTCGTAGCTATTAGCTTTTCTGTGTTTTGCTTTATGATAGAAAATATACTTTTAATTGGCATCACAAAATCTTTATTCTCTTCGGAAAGGGTTTTCTCGATACCGGAAACAACGCGAATATAGTCTTTCTTGACTTCATGGATATCCTTCGCAACGATTAATGCATCATCTTTTAACAGCGGATCATTTAGTTTTTCATATAAAGAAAAACTCTTACTCATGGCTTCTTCGATATCAATAATCGATTTTCTTAAAAAAAACAGTTCACTTTTTAGATTAGCAATGAACAATACCATTTCCCGGTACTTATTTTCTTTTTGCTCTCTTTCATATCTGTTCATATAATATGTGGTTAAATAATATATGAAACTGGTTAACATGGATCTCATTAAGCCTACAAAGATGATGATCAGTACAACGCCTTCAAAGGGAACACTGGTTGCTTCACTTCGATAGGCAGCTTCTACAATATTGGATATACTGTCACTAAACCATAAGTATATCATTAGCATTTCCGGTTTATTGACTTTTTCTCGTATATTGGTTAATTCTAAGATAATTCCAAATAGTATATAATAAAATGCTACAGGATAATAGATTTGAATAGCGTCTAAAAAGGTTACGCCTGTGTTTCCGTCTAAATATACAAAAGATCTAAAGAGAAACATAAATATACCTACAGCATTGCACGTAGCTATGATAGATATATCCTTAAAATATATCAACAAGAGTGTGAGGGTAGTTACCGCTAAAGTAAAGCGAAAATTGGTTGAAAAAGGGTTTAAGTAAAGCTGCCCCATAAACGCAGTTAGAATACAGGTAGCCACCATCTTTTCGAATTTTTTTCTGTCCATTATCATTCCAACACCTACTTTATATCTTGTAGTGCAGTATGATTTCCGCCCCGGTAGACTTCTCTTTTACAATCAAAAAATGTTGAAATGTCATTTCACAGTATTCTACAAATTCCCTGATTGAGCATGGATTTTCCTTCACTTCTAAGACTGCCACGTCCACTTCCTCCCATCCAAAGGAGAGAAGCTTTCGGACTGCATCCTTAGAAATCAATTCCATGGGTACTGATCCAAATATATTCCCTCTGGAGATTTCATGATTCTGCCAAAATCGATTATGAACATCCAGCGCTTTTGCTGCTTTCAATTCCTCTGTACGTCTTTGAGAAAACTCCTCCAGATAAGTGCCTTCATAAGGATTTTTTTTCATGATCGGCTTATATAAAAACTTTACTTCATTTATATGATGAAACCCGATGTCTTGAAAGGATTTTCTTTTCTCATCAAGATCAGCTTTTATTTCATTGCATTTAACGATAATTTCCTCAGCCAATTTCTCTACAAGTATCTTATTACCTACAGATAAAGCTCTTTCCATTTCGTCGGTTGTCTTTTTTATGAAATATATTGTTTGCCGCATTAAAATCACCTTTCAAATGATATCATACAATTTCCTTATTTATTATAGCATCAAAGTTACAAGTCTACTATACAAGAATAGGATATCCTAAATTCTCAAATACTTAATACATAAAAAGATTGGAGGGATGTTATGAATTGCCCCAGTTGTAAAAATGGAAAGCTCTACTTAAAAGACGAAGTATCCTATGTATATACCTATGACATACAGGATGATGGATACATCCAGTGGGACGAAAAGGGCGATTATACTTCGTATCTATTTATAGACAGAGAACAAAAGGATTTTCAGCAATATGTACAATGCAGCCACTGTCGCAGTCGGTTTCAACATATCATTGAAAGAAAGCATGATATGGATATGGTCATTTTAAAAAAAGCCATTCACTCAAACGGCCCCATATCCAATGAGTTTTTCATATGAAGCATACTATGAAAATGTCATGACAGCAGTTTTTCACTGCATCTAATCAAACAGCAAATGGATCCTCATGCTTACTTGGACCGGGTATATTCTGCATATCTTGATAACGTAGCATTTTGGTTCCACTCATGGAACATTTCTCCGGATCGATAGAAATATAGCTGGTTGCTCTTTGCATCATATTCCCATTTTGCTGTTAAATATTCATAACTGCCGTTGGTAAGAAGGTCTTCCAGAATTCGTGTATTTTCTTCATACAGATCCTGGTAGGCTTCTTTAACACTTTTATAATCCGTTCCCATTTTTATCATGGTGTCTATTGCCATTGCTTTTAGTATCCATTCTAGTTCTCTAAAATGCACAGTGATCAATTTACGATAGTATCTGCCTTTTACAAAAATGAAGGTCTTGATATCTTTCGTCGGTTTGTATCCCTTATCAAAGCTGGCAAAAAGAATTTGACTAACAGAAACAAATCCTTTCTGCTGAAAGGGTTGTTTTAGAGCGCTGTACATTTCATCATCATTTATTTCGCTTAGGACTGCCTCGATAACATCATCATCGATTTCTTGGTCCAACTGGAGGTTGTAGAAAAAATCTCGATATAACTCTCGATTTACCCAAATCCAGTCCACTGAGTCTATATGATCAATATCCATTAATTCTTCTAAGGATGCTGCAGCGATTTTGTCCAGTATTTTCTTCTTCATCTTGTCACCACCAAGCAGAATTTAAGATTATGTTTATATAAATATCTTGATATTATTCATATTCTAGCATATACTAGTTGAAATTACTATGTCTTAATTATTTTTAGGTAAGGAGGCTTATATGAACAAGGCAGTTTTTCTTGATCGAGATGGTGTTATCAATGATAACAAGCATCCTGTTAACAAGCCAAAGGATTTGATTTTGTTCCCATGGACTTATGATGCACTGAAAATGCTCTACGATGCAGGCTATATGCTTTTTGTCGTAACCAATCAAGGTGGTATTGAAATGGGCTATTTTACAGCTGATGATTTAGAGAAGATTCATGAAAAGATGCTGTCGGATTTATCAACAAAGAAAATCACGATCCATGACATCGCTTACTGCCCTCATTTCAAAACAAAATGCAGTTGTAGAAAACCGCTGCCTGGTATGCTTCTAGATTTGGCCCAGCGCTATGAAGTGGACATGCAGTATTCTTGGATGGTCGGTGATCGAGATATGGATATTGAAGCCGGTGTGAAAGCCGGATGTAAAACCATTAAAATTGGTAAAAGTCATCCTGAAGCCACTTACACTGTAGAAAACTTATTGGAGGCTGCGCAGTATATTTTAGGTATTAGAGAAAAGGTTGAATGTTAAAATTAGAACAAATTTTACTTTGACAAGCAACTATAAAATACCGTTTCGTAGGGGCGCCCATTGGGCGTCCGCAGGGAATGCCACTATTACGTCCGCTGCGCCACGGGGACAGTTCCATCGTTTTCCCTTCGGTCCTTCGCTACGCTTCGGAAACGCTCGAACCGTCCCCATGACTCCGCTACAATTAACAATACTCCCAATCATTATACCGACATTACCGTTAATAAATACGAAATTATGTTAAGCCATAGAGACGTAACTTTCCTTCTTAAAAGAACGTTCCCATGGCTCTTTTCGGTTCGTTATTTACGTTTGATATCTACAAACTACTCTTCCTTTGAAGATTGATATTTATACTTATGGATCGGTCTGCCTACGCTGCCATATTCTAAATCCACCATGACAGACTTGTTTTCGCTGAGATATTCAAGGTATCTTCGGGCCGTTACCCTAGCGATCCCCACTGCTTCCGCCAATTCCATCGAGGTATGAAATTCCTGATGCTCCCTTAAATAATTTAACACCAAATCAAGGGTAATTTGGTTCAAGCCCTTTGGCAGGCGGGTGGTGGTACTTTCCCCTTTAATATGCAGAATATTATCTAAATCCTCTTGCCTTATATTTTCTTGATTTAGAAGCTGTTCCTTCATATTTTTATAATGCAAAAGTGCTTCTTTAAATCTTTCAAATTTAAAGGGCTTTATAATGTAATCGATCACACCATATCGTATGGCATCATGGATCGTATCGACACTCTTATCAGCAGTAATCAGGATCACATCTATATTGGCTTCCCGTTTTCTTATTTCTCTCAGCACTTCAAGTCCATTGGTCTTCGTCATAAATATGTCTAAGAGCATAAGTTGGGGTTGAAGTTTTTCCACCAGCTTGAAGGCTTCCTCACCATTGCTTGCAATCCCTACCACTTTAAAATCTTTCATTCTATTGATAAATCTCTTATTAATTTCCTGTACCATAGGATCATCTTCTACGATAATCACAGAAATAGGCTTCATCTTATCACCACGCTTCATTATTTTGGAATAAAAACAATCACTTCTGTACCTTCATTTTCTTGACTTTCTATTTCAATATTCCCTTTAAGACTATCGATAATTTCTTTAATGAGTGCCAATCCTACGCCTTTATTCTCTCCTAACTTCGTCGTAAAGCCAAATCGAAAGATCTTATCAAGGTTTTCTTCTGCAATACCAATGCCCGTATCGGTCACGATGATCTCAAGACCATCTTCCTCATCCGTAATGGTCAGACTGATATGCCGCTTTGATTGCTCAAGTTCACTTACTGCATCCATGGCATTTTCCAGTAGGTTTCCGATGATCGTCACAAGTATGTTTGTATCCAACCAGCTTTCCGTATACCCCAATCGGCTGCTGGGGTCAATGGAGAATTTTATTTTCAACTCCTGCATTCGATTATACTTTGCAAGCAGCAGTCCGGAAACCATAGGCTCTTTAAAGTTTTTGGTTAAGAATCCCAGCATTTCTTCATGCACATCACTGATGTCATCAATATATTTCATGGCCTCGTCATAGCATTTAAGCTGCAAAAGTCCGGAGATGGTATGCATCTTATTTAAGAATTCATGATTTTGCGAGCGCAGGGCATCAATGTACTTTCTCACACCGGTAAGCTGCTCCGCCAAGTTTTTTACATCGGTTAAATCCCTGAAACTGGATACGGCACCCATGATTTCTCCGCCAACGTTAATAGGCAGTGTGTTTGCCACGATGGCACGATTATTATCTAAAATATGCTCACTATCAACTTCCGGGATTCCCGATTCCATAACTTCGGCCATGTGACTGTTGTTGACAATTTCACGAATATCTTTTCCAATAATCTCATCACCAACACCCATAATACGCTTACCTTCTCCATTGATCATGGTTATCTTATATTCCCGATCAACAGCCAAAATTCCTTCTTTAACCGTTTGAATGATAATATGTCTTTCTTTAAGGAGCTTTGCTATCTCTTCCGGTTCCAACCCTAAAATACGGCTTTTTATATTGTTTGCCAGCAGCGTAGCACTTAATATCGTCAGTAAAAACCCGCCCATCACCAGGGCATAAAATCCGCTTTCAAATTCTGTTAAAAATTTTGTAAGCTGAGGATACAAGATGCTGACCACCACAACGCCCACTTGCTTTCCATCTTTGAAAATCGGCGCCAGGGCTCTAATGGAGTTACCCTTTGGGTCGATTATTTTCTTTAACATGACTTTCCCTAGAAAGGCTTTCTTTTCATCCTGATAAAGGAAAATTCTATTTCGTTTGTCCAAAACAGAGCGTGCATAGGGCTGCTCTTCCATATCAAAGATTTGTATACATTCTGCATTGGTGGCCCTGCGAATATCCTCTATAAGAGGCTGTATAATCCAGTTTCCCCTTGGTTTTACCATATTAACCTGTATTTCTCTATTCAGAGCGACTACTTTTGCAATATTAATTACATTTTTTCCCAACATGTTTTGTATACTATTATCAATATACAAAATTCCAAAACCCCCAAGGATCGTCATGAGCAGTGATACGATAAGGGTTGTATAGATGATAATTTTTGTTTTTAAAGTCAGTTTAAGCTTTTTCTTGATTTCCCTCACTCCTATCACAGGGATTTTCAATAATTTCATTATATAATACTTCCGTAAATATAGACAAGTTTTGAAAAGAATTAATTTTCTGACATGATGTTTTTCTTCCTATAAATGGTATAATAATACTCTGGGAGGTGTTTTCATGAATATACTTTTTTTTACTGTATCCGCCGGACAAGGTCATAATCAAGTAGCCAAAACAGTTGCTGACAAAATACAAAACCATTATCCTGAGCATAAGGTTGAAATTATAGATACGTTTAATTATGTGCATCCTCACCTGCATAAGATCATTTTTGAATCTTATATAAAATCGATTAAGTACATACCTGAATTGTACGGCTTCTTCTATAAGCGTTCGGAGGTAACGGATAATACCCTTGTCGATGTCAGTGAGTTCCTTAACAAGGTATTGCTTTCTCGAAAGCTAACCAGGCTTATGGGAGATTTTCAGCCGGATGTCATCGTTTGCACCCATCCATTCCCTGCGGAAGCCCTTTCTGCCTTGAAAAGGAAAGGTCGAATCAAGGTCCCGTTGATTACCATATTAACGGATTATGCCATCCATCCAAGCTGGATTAATCAAGAAGTAGATTATTATATATTCCCATCCGAGTGCTTTCATCATGAGTTTCAATACTGGGAAATACCACGGGATAAGGCTCGTTTTTTTGGTATCCCTATTCATGAAAAGTTTTCAGTACAGCATAACCGGATGGAACTGTGTGAAAAATTGAATATAGATCATACCTTTACTGCCCTGATTGTAGGCGGTGGCTTGGGGCTAGGCAATATAACAGAGACTTTAAATTATCTGTTTACGTATAATATCGATATTCAAATTCTTGCTGTGACTGGAAAGAATGCTGAGTTGTACCGATATCTTTCTCTCATAAACAGGCCCAACCTGAAGGTATTTGGCTTTGTCGATAATATGGACGAACTCATGAGTGTCTCTGATTTTATCATCTCAAAGCCCGGCGGCATAACTGTCACGGAGGCATTGGTAAAGGAGCTGCCTATCATCGTGACAAACAATCTGCCGGGACAAGAGGAACGAAATATGGAATTTATTCTAAATAATGGTATTGGTATGGTGGCAACCAGCCCCAATTCCTTAATCTCCTGCATTAATTCCTTGAAAAACGATGTAGAAAAATATAATGTCATACGACAGAATATGGCTCGATTGAAAAAGTCTACGGCTGTCCGTGATATAGCTGAGTTTTTGATCGGCTTAGAACCGAAAGGAGTTAAAGAAAATCATGATGAAAGAATTTGAAGGTATTCTTCCTACTTTAGATGAAAAGACTTATATAGCTGACGGAGCCATTGTCATTGGCGCTGTTAAAATGAAAGAGTTCAGCAGCATCTGGTTTAACACCGTTGTTAGGGGCGATGTTAACAGCATTGAAATTGGGCGTTATTCCAATGTTCAAGATAACAGTGTTGTCCATGTAGCCGACGACTTTCCTACAATCATTGGAGACTATGTAACAGTGGGACATAATGCAATCATACATGGCTGTACCATCGAAGAACATTGCCTTATTGGTATGGGGGCCACTGTGCTAAATGGAGCAATAGTGGGCAAAGGAAGTATTGTTGCGGCAGGAGCTTTGGTGAGAGAAAACCAAATCATTCCTCCCTATTCTTTGGTCGTCGGTGTACCAGGAAAAGTAGTGAAAACATTGCCAGAAAACATTGATAGTATTCATGCACAGGCTTTGAAATATAAAACCTTATGGACAGAACGATATAAAATTCTGCCCGATGCAGGCGGCGAACGCTATCAGGGTGAGAAGATCGTATAATTTAAGATATAAAACAATAAAACTTCGGGATTACCGAAGTTTTATTGTTTTATATTGTTACATATGTTCTCGTTTTTCCCAAAAGCATGGCCCTAATGCAGCTAACTGCTAACCACGTTTATCGCTTTATAAAATAAAGAGATTAAAACTTTAACAGAATATCACACTACCATTGACCGTATATAAAGTATTCATCCCATTACGTGGAAACCACAGTCAACATGGATGTTTTCTCCTGTAATACCTGTGCTCAAATCACTGCATAAAAACACTGCTGTATTTGCCACTTCCTCTGTTGATACCAATCTGCCCATAGGCACCTTTTCTTCAAAATCCTTCAACAAATTATTAAAATTCCTAATCCCTTTGGCCGCTAGGGTCTTAATAGGGCCAGCTGAAATGGCATTGACACGGATATTCTCTTTTCCTAAATCTGCAGCAAGGTATCTCACACTTGCCTCTAACGCTGCTTTGGCTACCCCCATGACATTGTAATTTGGAACAACTCTCTCTCCACCAAGATACGTTAACGTAATTACGCTGCCACCTTCTGTCATCAGCGGCTTGGCATATTTCGTTACAGCAACGAGGGAATAGGCACTGATATCTTGAGCCATCATATACCCTTCTCGGGAAGTATCCATATATAATCCTTCCAATTCCTCTTTTTTAGCATGGGCTATACTGTGAACGACACCATGTAAAACACCAAACTCTTTCTCCAAGGTTTTAAAAACCCTTTCAATCTCTTCATCACTCCTTACGTCACAGGGAATAAGAATTTTATTCGGGATATCCTCTGTCAATTTTGCAATATGCTCTTCGCTTCTCTCACCTTGATATGTAAAGGCCAATCTTGCTCCTGCTTTATGAAGTGCCTGGGCTATCCCCCAAGCGATACTCCATTTGTTAGCGACACCCATAATTAAAATGTTTTTTCCTTGCAGCAAAGAACTCATAATCTCCACGCTCCCCTTTCATTTTACACTGTGTTATTTTATATTTCTTAATGCAGTAATGATTATATCTCTGGCAATCGGTGCTGCAGCTGTACCGCCTGTTGATCCACTGCTTTCGAGGATCACGGCAACGGCTACCTTTGGGTCTTCAACAGGAGCATACCCGACAAACCAAGCATGGGCCTTTCCCGTTTCATTTTCTGCAGTGCCCGTTTTGCCTGCAACCTTTACATTTTTGATTCTGGCATTTGTACCAGTACCTTCACGGACAACTTTCACCATCATATCTTCCAGCTGCTGACTGATCATACTGTTAATAGGACGGGCTATTACCTCAGCTTTACTTCCCCTCAGCGTTCTCCCTTCCGGTGTAAGAATTTCCTTTACTAGGATGGGTTTCATCATAACCCCGTCATTGGCAATGGCAGAGGTAATCAAAGCCATATTCAGCGGAGTTACCAGAACCTTTCCTTGCCCAATAGCTGTTGCACCCAACTCTGGTCTGGTCATAACCGATTGTTCAGGGAAAATCGATGTCTTTGTTTTTAGGTCAAAGGGAATGATTTTATTAAGATAAAGTCGCTCGGCGGTTTTACGCAGCTTCTCTTCTCCTAGCTGGAGTCCGATTTGACTAAAAGTGACATTGCAGGATTTCGCCATGGCCTCTTCTAAATTTAGTTCTCCGTGGGCAATTCCTTTATAGTCCTTTAGTACATAGCCGTCAATATTGATAGATCCCTCACATGTAAATTTTTCTTCAACGATGTCAGGAGTTTCAAGGGCAGCCGCTGCCGTAACCAGTTTAAAAACAGAGCCAGGTGTGTATAATCCCATGGTAGCTCTATTTAACAAAGGACTATTATCATCCTCTACAATGTCTTCCCAGTTTCCCTTCAGAGCCGCAGGATCAAAGTCTGGTTTACTGACCATGGCATAGATTTCTCCCGTTTTGGGATTCATTAAAACGATAGCCCCTTTTTTACCTTTAAGTCTTTGGGCAGCATATTTCTGTAAATTATGATCAATGGTCAAAATCAGATTATTTCCATTCTCACTGGGACCGGAAATTTTATCGCGAATCTCAAGGATAGGATTATTGTCATGCATATTCAACAGGGATTGATTATAAGAAGCCTCCAGGCCTGCCTTTCCATATTCTTTTAAGCTGTAGCCTATCACATGGCTGTATAAAGATCCGTATTTATAGATCCGATTTTGCTGCTCATTTTTTTTCTCACTGTATGCCAGTGTGTTTCCATTTCTATCGGCTATAGTGCCCCTTAGTACAAGCTCCTCATTAATCCACTGTCGTTTGTTATAACTGTTAGAAACCACTTTGGACGCTTGAAAAATTTCAAAATAACTCATATATAGTACTAGGCTTAAAAAAAGTCCACAAATCCCAATTAAGACCTTAATGATCCTCTTGGATTCTTTGTCCATAGTCCTCCTCCTGTTCCTCAGAAGCCGCTTGTAAAATGCCTAAAGCTGCAAAGCTGGATACGAGAGAGCTTCCGCCATAGCTAACGAAGGGCAAGGTCACGCCTGTTAGCGGGACTAGCTTTATAACGCCCCCCAATATGATAAACGACTGAAAGCCAAACATAGCCGTTATACCCAGGGCAATGATCCTATAGAAACGATGATTCTGTCCTAATGCTATTTTAAAGCCACGATATACAAATATAAAGAACAGCATGATGATAGCTATTCCGCCGAAAATTCCCATTTCCTCGCAAATCGCCGAGAAAATGAAATCATTATGTACTTCCGGTATAAATTCCGGATGCCCCAGCCCTAGTCCTGTACCAAAAAAGCCGCCTGAGGCAATGGCAAATAAGGATTGGGTAATTTGATAACCCTTGCTGTCTATATATCTCCATGGATCTATCCATGTTTCTACCCTAACTTTTACGTGATTGACAAAAAAATAGCTTACAATGCCCGGAACAGCAGCGCCTAAGACATTGTATAGTACATTCCATCTTTTTTCTTCATATATATAATAAATAACAATAAATATTAGAAAAAAAAGCAGCGCGGAGCCTAAATCCCGCTGTAAAAACAAAAATCCAATGTGCGCATAGATAATTCCCAGAAAAACATATTCATTTTTTACATGTTTTTTATCTTGAAAATAGGATGCCAGAAAAAAGACAAAGGACAGCTTGATCATCTCTGCAGGTTGAAACCCGAAACCGCCGACTTTAATCCAGTTAATCGCTCCTTTAACCCTTGTCCCGAACACCAGTGTGGCAACAAACAATCCCATGGAAAACAATACATATTCCCTCGTCCAGTTTTCCCATCCTTTTATATACTTGACAACATAGTAAAACAGAAAAAAGCTCAAAATACCGATGACAAACCATACAGCTTGCTTCATGCCATACTCAGGATTAATCCGATAAATCATGATAATCCCTATACTGGCCAACATGGACACAATGAGAAAAATATAATGATCTCCTGTAGAAATCTTTGTCAGTACCATATTTGAAAAGTAAATCAACCCAATAATAATCACGCCGGCTATCAATATATTATTATCTAATTGATCCCGGTATAAGTATAACAGCGTCAGCCCGATACCATCGATAAGCAGCAAAAGATTTTGGGGCGTTCTATGGTGGTTGAGCATCTTCAACATCACAACACCTCTTATTTATTTCTTACATATAAAAACTCAATTTGTCCAAAGCCAATGCGGTCTCCATTCTTCAGCATGACCGCATCCAAAATTCTTTCACCATTTAAATACGTCCCGTTAGCACTGTCAAAATCTTCTAGAAAGTATTCTTCTTCATCCTTTGTTATCTGCGCATGGTGGTTTGAAACAAATGGGTCTTTTATCACAATCGTATTTTCATTTCCTCTACCAATATATATTTTTTCATCGGATAATATGTATTCATCATTCATTTTAAAAGGCAATGTATCCTTACGATTGATCAATTTCAGGTAAGGATGATCGCTGGCCATGACTCCGCTCATACTGCGGATATCCAGATAGATTAATCTCATGATTCCAAAGATAAATAGATAAATTAAGAAAATAAATAGATACTTAAAAGCCAGTGATATTAAACTAAACATGGGATCACCTACCATATCATCTAGGAAACGAACTATCTCCATTATACTAAATAATGTAACATAAAGGAACGACTTTTAAAAGATACTATCCGTCATCTTATAAAAGTCGTCCACTTTTGCTATATCTATCTGATTATCGCCAATTTCTCTATAGTTCATACCTGCTAGGCATAAACGAATCATCCTTGTTCTTATTGTTCAAGCATTCCCTCCAACGCATCCACCAGTCTGCTAAACACCTGCAAAGCCTGTTCTATTGGTTCTGGTGATGTCATATCCACCCCTGCATCTTGCAGCAGATTGATAGGATAATTCGAGCCTCCGCTCTTCAAGAAACGGATATATCTTGAAACAGCATCTTCGCCTTCCTTTACTATTTGTTGAGATAAAGAAATGGCTGCTGAAAAACCGGTAGCGTATTTGTACACATAGAATGCATTATAGAAATGAGGGATTCTTGCCCATTCCATCTTGATTTCTTCATCGATGACCATATCGGGGCCATAGTATTTCTTGTTCAACTCTCCATAAATCTCACTCAGCAGCTCAGGCGTTAGCGCTTCACCCATTTCAATCTTTTCATGGGTTATTTTTTCAAACTCAGCGAACATCGTCTGCCGATAGACAGTACCTCTGAATTGCTCAAGATAATGATTCAACAGATACATTTTCTCATTCTTGTCTTTTGTATTTGCCAACAGATACTCCATGAGCAGCGTTTCATTAACGGTGGATGCCACTTCTGCCACAAAAATCTTATACCCAGCATAAACATAAGGCTGTGTATTTTTTGAGTAGTACGAATGGAGAGAATGTCCCATTTCATGGGCAAGGGTAAACATATCATTGATGGTTCCCTGGTAATTCAAAAGCACATAAGGTGGACTGTCATAGGTTCCCCATGAATAAGCACCGCTGGTCTTGCCTTCGTTTTCATAGACGTCGATCCAACCTTCGTTAAAGCCTTCCTCTAACGTAAGAATATAATCCTCACCTAGCGGAGCCAGACCCTCTTTGATTTTTGCTTGGGACTGCGGATAGTCTATCTCCATCTTTACATCTTTTACAATAGGCGTATATAGATCATACATATGTAGTTCATCAACACCTAACACTTTCTTTCTTAAACGCACATATCGGTACATACTGTCCAGATGTTTATGCATGGTATTAATCAAATTGTCGTATACTTCCAAAGGCACATTGTCTGCATCTAAGGACGCCTTCAGTGCGGAAGGATACTTTCTAACCCTGGCATAAAAGGCATCTTTCTTTACACTGTAATTTAACGTAGATGCTATGGTATTTTTCTGCTTATCATAGGAACTATACAATGCTTGGAAAGCATCTTTACGTACCCTTCTGTCGCGACTCTCCATAAGCTTAATGAAACGACCCTTGGTTACTTCTACTTCCTCTCCATCCTCATCTTGGATGCTTGGGAATTTTATATCTGCATTATTAATCATTCCGAATATATTTTTAGGAGCAGTGGATATTTCTCCTACCTGGGCTAAAAGCTGTTCTTCTTCCTTGGACAGCACATGTGCTTTCTGTCGGAGAATCTCCTCCAAATAAAACTCGTATTTCTTCAATTGTTGATCATCCTTCAAAAAGCTGCGGATGGTATCCTCTGAAATACTGAGGATTTCCGGTACTAAAAAGGATAGTTTACTCTGGATTTCCACACTTAAGCTATGGGCTCTGTCAGTCATCCCTTGATATTTTGTAACGGTATTGTCTTCATCCTTACGCATTTTGGCATAAACAAAGATATTTTCAATGATTCTGGATATTTCATCCTGAAGATTCAGGGCATGAAACAGTGTTTGAGCAGATTTGCTTAAATTCCCCTTATACTGTTCAATCCCCTTCACCATTTCCTTGACCTTCTGCACGTCCCGTTCCCATAATTCCTCCGTGGCGTACAGCTTTCCAAGATCCCATTTGTATTGATCCGGAATGTCTTTTCTTTTTTTAATAATATTTCCCTTCTTTTCCATTACATTCATAGACACCACTGCATCATCCTCCTTTGAAAAACTTATGCATACAAGCAATTTACATCATCTCAGCACTTTTTTCATTACTCAATATATTATACCCATAAACTTTCCATACCAACAAGATTTATTCTTTAGAATAAAAACTGATGCAGAATATTTCAATAGATGATATTCTATAGTATAATAATAAGTTGGAGGTGTTATGGTTGAAATTATCTGATATCGTTGAGATACTATCTGCAGACCTTTGTACCAGTAACGCAGATTTCAATATGGACATTCTATACGGCAGGGCATCGGACCTATTAAGCGATGTACTGCGATTCCCCATGGAGAATGCCGTTTTATTAACAGGTCTTGTTAATCCTCAGGTTATCCGTACCGCAGAGATGGTGGATATAAAGGCCATTGTCTTTGTACGGGATAAAGTGCCTACTGAAGAAATGATTGAATTAGCAGAAGAACTTGGTATTATTCTAATGACCACGAAGCATAAGCTCTATAGATGCTGCGGACTCTTATATAATCAGGGTCTGTTTGATTAGGAGGGATACCCGTGGATGAATACTTCCACTCCGTTCAATTAGATGAGAAACAATGTATCGGATGCACCAATTGTATCAAAAGGTGTCCTACAGAAGCGATTCGTGTAAAAAACGGTAAAGCAAGAATTATTAAAGAACGATGTATTGACTGCGGTGAATGCATCCGGGTTTGTCCGCAGCACGCTAAGAACGGTGTTACAGATTCTATCAAGGACATTGAAAACTTTAAATATAAGGTGGCACTGCCTGCCCCTTCCATTTTGAGTCAATTCGACGAAAATGTAAGTCCTGGAAAAATCCTCGCTTCTCTTAAATTGTTAGGATTTGACGATGTTGTTGAAGTTTCCAGGGGAGCAGATATTGTTTCTCATTATACCAAAGAAATGATCAACAAAGCAAAAAAGCTGCCACTAATATCTTCATCTTGTCCGGTTATTGTGCGGCTCATACAAATTCGTTTTCCAAGTCTTCTGGACAATATCATACCCATAGAATCACCTATGGAAGTGGCAGCAGGTATCGCCCGCCAAAAGGCCATAGAAAAGACCGGGCTTCCAACAGAAGACATAGGTATATTCTTTATAAGCCCTTGTCCGGCCAAAATGACCAGTGTGAAAGAGCCTTTGGGTAATCTAAAATCCAATGTGGATGGTGTTATTTCCATCAAATCTCTTTATCCCTGCATGCAAAAGAATCTGAAGAAAGACTTGGACGAAGAGGAGTTTTATGATTCCGGCAAAGCCATCGGTTGGGCGAGATCCGGCGGTGAAACCTTCTCCTTAGGGATTAAGGATTATTTATGCGTTGACGGAATTGAAAACGTTATCCAAGTACTGGACGAGGTAGAAAACGAGAAGATTAGAGAAATCCAGTTCATTGAATGCTTAGCTTGCAACAATGGATGTGTCGGTGGCTCTTTAACCGTTGAAAATCCATTCGTAGCAAGAAATCGAATTCGAAGACTTGCAGAAAAATATATGAAAACCAAAGAAATCGCCGTTGATAAAGCGATTGAAGAATATTCCTTCACAGAAAACATTGATCCAAAGAACGTTCATAAGCTGGATGAAAATATCATGGAAGCCATGAAAAAGATGGAAAGAATCTCTTGTATCCAACAAATGCTTCCTAACTTAGACTGTGGTGCCTGTGGTTCACCCAACTGCAAAGCATTGGCCGAAGATATCGTTTTAGGATATTCTGAATTAGACGACTGTATGGTCATTTTCCGAGATAAGTATAAAAAGCTTAATCAAGAAAAAATAGAACACCAAGATAGAAATAATTCAGAACAGCAGGAAATTCAAACCGTGGAAGAAGATCAATCTAATAACCAAGAGGAGTAAGTAGAAAATATATGCTTACTCCTCTTCATTTTTCGAATAATTCCTCATCTCTACGCATAAGTATCTCATGATATAGATGCAAAGATATATGATTAGATGCTACTTTTTAGGAGGAATACCATGGACAACCGACCTATTGGAATATTTGATTCAGGTGTGGGCGGGCTGACGGCTGTTCCACACATCATGAGAGAACTGCCGAGTGAGCGTTTCATCTACTTTGGAGATACAGCCCGCACACCCTATGGCTCGAAGGCAAAATCAACCATCAAAAACTTTACAATGCAAATCGCAGATTTTCTGGTCCATAAAAATGTGAAAATGCTGGTCATAGCGTGCAATACCATTACGTCAACCTGCCTGGAGGATTTGCAGGCCTATTATCCAAATCTTCCTATTGTAGGCATCATAGAACCTGCTGCCAAGAAAATTTCCATGACCTGTTCAGCCAGGCATCGAATTGGGATTATCGGTACAAAAGCTACGATTCATCAAAGAGCATACATCAACGCCATTACGAGATATAACCCTCAGTTACGTATATATGAAAGTCCATGTCCCATCTTTGTTCCATTAATCGAAGAAGGAATCATCGACAATCCCATCATGGAACTGTCCGTCAAATATTATTTGGATGAATTTGTAGATAACTATCAACTGGACACGTTGGTTTTAGGATGTACCCATTATCCCCTCATTCGTCAAATCATTGAAAGGCTTTATCCTCAATTGAAAATTGTTGATCCTTCCTTTGAAATTGTCGAAAGTGTCAAAGAAACACTCATGAAACATAATATATTGGCACATCAGTCAGCATATCAAAATATTTTCTATGCCAGCGACTTGTCAGAGAATTTCATGAACATGATCTCTTCCATCTTCGGCAAGGAAAATGTCAATGTTGATTTTAAAAACTTTGATCTCGATGGGATGGACTGCAAATAATCAATGACACTGAAAGAACCATAGGTCTCTTATTGACTTATGGTTTCTATATTTTAGGATAGAATTCGCAGTAAAAGAAAATGAATTTTTTCAAAAAGGAGCCCGGCCACAAACCAAGCAGGAGCATAATCTAGGCGGATGAGCCCATCTACTGCATACCGTACATTTCCGTAATCCCATGGACATATTCCTATTTTCTTCCTGATAGCCCAACCTGTAGCATATTCGATGAAATATATTAAAACGACCCAAACACCTCCTCTTAGCAGCACAGGCAAGTCCATAATCAGGTAATGAATCGGTTCTAAGAATATGGCTGCTCCATAAATCGGAAGCATCCATAGATACGTATAACCCATTAATTTTTTGCTGCCTGAAAGAGCAGCACCAAGTCCCGTCCATAGAATTTCGATACACCAGCCAATCAATCCATAAATGAAAAATCGAATAATCATACCCTTAGTTTTCGTTTTTTCTTTTTGAACAATACCATTTTTTTGATAAAAAAAATCACCTTCTCAGGTGACTAAACATTTCTCTAGGCGCTTTCTTCCTCTACAAGACTTTCAAAGCCGACACCTTTACCCCATACGGATATAACAGGAATGACATCAACAAAGGCGTTTGGATCAACTTGGGCAATAAACATTTTTATCAACATGATCTCACGGGGAGAGCATATGGATATAATCTTATTCTTACTGAGGTTTGTATAGCCCCCTTTGATTTCATAGGTACTGATTCCTCTTTTAATGGTATGGAGAATATATGCCTCGATCTCTTCATTCTTATCACTAATAATTTCGATTTTAACATTTTTCGAACCAAATCCGAATAACACCAAGTCAATAGATTTCACGAAAATAATTTGCGTTAGAATTGCATATAATGCCACACTTTTGTCATAAATAAAGTAAGAAGTAATAATAATCACCACATCAATACCTAACAAAAGCTGACTGATACTAATGAAGGGAAATATTTTATGATGTAGAATTTTTGCAATCGTGTCTGTACCCCCCATAGAGTAACCTCTTTTTAGTATAAGACCGCAGCCAGCTCCACCAATAATCCCGTAATATATCGATGCCAATATCGTATCATTCTCAATAAAATCAAAGCGCACCATTTCAAAAGCAATGAGTATGATTGGAAAAGTGACAGATAACAAAATGATTTTGCCGGCTTCTCTTTTTCCTAAAGTAATCCATGCGCCAAGCAATACCAGCAAAGATAATGCATAGTAAATATACGTATATTTCATACCCGTTAGTTTATCCAAAATAATAGAGATACCTGTGATTCCACCTGTCATCAATCCATTTGGCTTTAAGATAGATGTTATGGCAAAAGCCAATAAAACGCACCCCAAAATAATATACAGGTAATCCAACAACAGTTTTTGAACATTGATCTTTTTTTGCATGATTAACCTCCTCAATATAATCCCTACAGATTATATTATACTAGCAAGGTAATGAACAGTACATATGATGTAAATTTTTTATTACGGTTTTGTAATTTTTTTGGGTTAAATATGCAAAGAATATTGCTGTTTCATTTGTTACAATGCTTATATCCGTTAAAATTTCGGTGTTCTTTACGTGTCAAACATGCAATTCCGTTAAATATTAAAGATGAAGCTACATTATCCGTTAATTTAACGGGTTTCTATGATATTATAGCGTATTCTCCTCGAAAACGTATATTTCTTCAGTGAAATATCTGATCGTTCGCATAATTACATTGTATGTTTATGCATTATTTATTAATATTTATTAGTTTTTCAGATTTTTTGTAATTTTTAAACAATTTAAAAAAATTAATTTTTATAAGGCTTGAAAACGTTTTTTTATTTTTTTTATTCTTTACAAAATATATTTCTGTGCTATAATTATTCATTATACAAAAAATTTAAACAATGAGGTGATCCCATGGCAAAAGAATTATTACGTTCAGAAATCGAGAGTATGGTATACAATATACCAGTTGCCCAGCATAGTCTTGAAGCAATTTCTTCCATCTTAAAAGCACATCCTGAAATTAAGTTCGTGTCCTTAGTTGGGGTAGATTTAGGTGGTAACGACACCGATGAAAAAGTACCTGTAGAGCTGTTTTTAAAAGATATCGATCAGTTTTTAGCCCATGGTGTTCAGACAGACGGTTCCAGCGTTGTTCTTCCTGTTATAGCAACTTTAAATAATGCAAGAGTAGACATTATCCCTGATAAAAATGTAAACTGGTTCGTTGATTACAACTATGAGCATATAGACGAAGAAACAGGTCTTCCGATCGGTACATTAAGAATTCCATCATTCTTAGTGCACAATGACACTAAATACGTAGATTCCCGTTCCATTCTAACAAAGGCGGTTAAGAATTTCCAAGAAGATGTTACAGCTGCCATTAAAAGCAATCCTTATGTGTTAGAGAGTATCGGCATTTCAACTGCTGATGATATTGATGAAATCGTATTGACTTCTGCCACAGAATTAGAATTCTGGGTAAAAACACCGGATTATCAAGCAGATGTAGAGCAGCTTTCTACCTCCCAGGTATTACAAGAGCAATACTGGAAGAGAACCATCGGGCCTGTACGATCTGCCTTGGAAAAATCTCTGATGGTAATGGATCAATATGGTCTTGGTGTTGAAATGGGTCATAAGGAAGTCGGCGGTGTAAAGGCAAAGCTTTCTGGCAGCGGTAATTTTGACCACGTCATGGAGCAGCTTGAAATCGACTGGAAATACAGCACTGCTTTGCAAGCAGCTGATAATGAACTTCTTGCTAGAGACATTATCAAAGATACCTTTATGAGTTACGGATTGGATGTTACTTTCATGGCAAAACCAATCGAAGGTGTAGCAGGTAACGGCGAGCATACTCATATAGGTGTAGCTGCCAAATTGAAAAATGGAAAGATCGTAAACATATTCTCACCAGTAGACATGAAAAAAGATTTCATGAGCCCTATCGGTTGGGGTGCATTGATGGGATTATTAAAGAACTACGAAGTTGTAAATCCTTTTGTTTCTGCTTCAAATGATTCTTTAAACCGTTTAAAGCCTGGTTTTGAAGCACCGGTATGTATCGTTTCATCTGTAGGCCATACTGTTGAAACACCATCAAGAAACAGAACTGTTTTAGCTGGATTGGTACGCGATATGTCAAATCCGCTAGCTACTCGATTTGAATTGAGAGCACCCAACCCTACAAGTAATACGTATTTGGTTCTTGCTGCTGCTTATCAAGCTATGCTTGATGGCATTAAAGCAGTATTAAAAGCAGGAAAGAGTGCTCAAGAATTAGAAAAGGAATTCTCCAAAAAATCTGGCGTAGAAAGCTTTTATTTGGAAACTGACAGAGCGTATAGAAGCGAAGATGATGTATTCGAGCACTATACGGAAGAAGAAAGAAATTCTCTCTTTGGTAAGCCGCCAGCAACCGTATGGGAAAATATTAAAAATTTAGATACGTATGTTGAAAAGAAATCCGTTCTGCTCCAAGGTTCTGTCTTTGCTGAGGAAATTATCTGCTCCTACAAGACAGCCATTCTTAACCATTGGGTTACCGAATTGAATAATAGAATCATACCTGATAACGTGGATTTCGTAAGAAGCTGCAAGAGACTTCATAATCATGAAAATGTAACGGATTTGGATGTTGTCACTTGGGAAAAAATCAATCAATTACGCTGCTATCTCATGAAGGACAGTCTTGATCAAAAATCATTATTTACAAGAATTCGAACTGCCCTTGCTGAAGAAGATTATGATATAGCCTCTAACCTACAAATCGAAATGAGTAAAAAAATGAGTGAATTAAAGAATCTTTATATTGTTTACCGAAGAAACTTATTTGAAGTTGTTTAGTTCCCTTTCGTTTTAAAAAAGAAGATCTTAGGAGTATTCCTAAGATCTTCTTTTTTCTAATGCAGCGTAAGATATTGTCTTTTTTCTTTATCGAAAAATGCCTTTACTTCCGCTTCATAGCCTAGATAATATGCAATCGTCAATAAGCATCGCTCCAGATATGCTTTGCTCATATCTCCATCTTTTGAACCACTTTTAATATCCCAGATTATATCAATATCTCTGCCTTCAACGATATCTTCCAGCTCTATCGTTTCCAATACCGGTCTTGAATATTCATCAAAAAGATTTTCCAGTGTCTTGTTATCTAAAGCAGCTCTCAGAATCGTATTTCTTTCTCTTTCAGAAGAATGGGCTAATACATCAATGACAAAGTTCAGATCAAAATCAACCAGTTCATATAGATTGTTAAAAACCATTGCAGGTATTCTGGGATCTTCTTCACTCATTTCAATCAGATTTTCCTTAAGTACTCTATTATTCTCAAAGCAGGCCTCCATTATCTTATGATTCATTTCATCATCGTTGTATCTCTTGAGTTCCATGGTTTTAAACCTCCTTTATCCTTCGTAGTCTTATTTTCTGAAGGAACCTTAAAAGTTATACCTGAAATTCTTCGTGAAAGAACTATGGCTTGCTAAAGCTTTATCTTTAATATTTATCATCATCCTCTTTTAAAGATGTTCGATTCATCCTTTTTTGCATTTTTAACAGAAGCAAGCCCATCTCTTCTATCCCTGCATTCATTTGTTCGATGGCTGCCATAATCTCAGCCTGATGATTAATCCTGTCTTTTTCATCGTCCGTTTGCACGATCTCGGAGATATATTCTACACCTTTCTTTATTTCACCAATACTTGATGATAACTGCTCTCTGCTGTGGTCAATTTCTGATGTTATATGAAGCGTATGACTCAGGACTTTCACCAACTGCTGCATCAGCAATGTAATCGTATTTTCTATCAATTCCCGATTTTCTTTCGGCAGCATATTCAAGTTAATCTCATTCAATCGATTGATTAACTGCACGATTTCTCTTATCTCTTCACTTTCTGCTTTTTCGATCTGGGCTGACAAAGCTGTGAGGCCCATCCTATCACAGAGTGACTGCTCTTCCTCGCTATCTTGTGTGCAAGGATTTTCATCTTTTCCGCGTTTTTTTCCTTTTTTGTTGAAGAAGGTTAAATCAAGAACAATCTGTTTAACATTTTCTATGATATTACTCAAACTGGCTGCTACAACAGCTAGTGTAAGAAAAAGCCCTTTGATTCCATTTGAGAGAACATCTTCGTTCACTGCTTCTCTTTGATCTTCAAATGTAGAAACCACGTCTTGGATTTGTTCATTACAATTTTGCAGGTCTCCCTGATGATTATTAAGTATCTCACTTATTTTCTCATAGGTTTCCATTTCAAGACTGTATATAGTACTTGTCCTATAGCTCAGCAGCCAAATCATGATGCTCATAAATACGACAAGTCCTATCAAACCTATAATAACTATTTTTTTTGCGTCTTCGCAGGATTTCTTCATTTCATGGCACACCTCCCCTTTGTGATGATTTCTCTCTTTTCACTTCATCATATTGGGACATTGAAAAAAGGTGACAAAAAAAACACACCTCCATGTTTAATCATGGAGGTGCATTTGAATTCATTATTATTTTACTGGTTCAACTGTATCAAGGTATGTAAACTTACCGTCCTTAACAGCTTTAATAACTGCACTCTTAACGGCATCACCGTTTTCATCTAAGGTGATGATACCTGCTGCGCCCATGTAATCTGTTGTTTTTGCCAATGCATCACGGATAGCCTTTGGATCTGCTGATCCAGCTTGCTCGATGGCATTTAAGATCACGAGGTATGCATCAAAGCCTAATGCTGTAACAGAAGCTGGCTCCTTGTTGTATTTTTCTCTGTATTTTTCTAAGAATTCCTTAGATTTTTCGGTAATCGGTACTTCAGAAGTAAAGAATGTTGAGAATACTGCGCCTTCAACAGCTTCTTTACCGATATCAATAAATTCAGGAGTTTCCCATGTATCTCCACCAAGGATAGGTACAGTAATACCTAATTCTTTGGCCTGCTTAATTAATAACGCTGATTCTGTGAAGTTTCCTGGTGCGAAAATAACATCAGGATTTAAACTCTTGATATTGGTTAATTGTGCTGTAAAATCCTGGTCACCAGTATTATAGCTGGCTACTCCTACAATAGCGTTTTCATCGCCAGTCATTTTCTTGAAAGCATCTGTAAAGAACTTCGCTAAGCCAACGGAGTAGTCAGAGGATACTTCCTGAATAATGGCTGCTTTCTTAGCACCCAGCTTGTTGATCGCATAGTTTGCCATAACAGTTCCTTGGAACGGATCGATAAAGCAAACTCTGAAATAATAGTCATTATTTAATGTAACCAATGGGTTTGTAGCAGATGCAGCTACTACAGGTATTTGAGAATTTTTCGCTGCATCTCCGGCAGCCATGGACAATGAACTTCCCCAGCTTCCGATAATCGCTGCTACTTTATCCTTCTCGATCAAACGAGTAGCCGCACTGGCAGCCTCTACTTTATCGGATTTGTTATCTACAATGACAAGTTCAACTTTCTTACCCAATACTTCAGGATATAATTCGTTTGCTAACTGTACACCTTCAAGCTCAATTGCTCCGCCAGCGGCATTTGCGCCTGTAAGTGGTTCAAATACACCGACCTTGATAACATCAGCTTCAGCTGCTGGCTCTCCAGCTGCCGGAGCTTGCTCTGCAGGCTTTGAACAACCTGTCAACGCTAAAGCTAAAACCATGACAAAAATCAGAGTGAATGTTACTAATTTTTTCACACAAAAGCCCCCCTCAAATCATCTTATTGGATTCATGAATACGTTACGCCTTCCCTCCTCCTACTGTAAAATTTTTAATAATTTGTTACTTTTTTTTAACATTTGTCCTTCTAAGTATTGTAGCATATGTCTAAATATTGTGGCAATATGTGCAACTCCATCTATAGATTATTTTATATATAAAACTTTTTATATTTTTGTTTTCCAACGGTTTACACTTGTATTTATTTCTTGGACAAGTTCATTAAAAATAAGCCTTTGTTAAAAAGTTTTTTTGTCTCATCTCGAAGAATAGTTCAATTTCCTTATGTAAACAATAAAATGATACCGTTGAAGCAAGGAGTTATGTAATGATGGAGTTCATTCAGAGATTTCGATTCGCCGATAATATAAAGCCTTTTCTTTCTTCATTGGTCATATTAGCATTGGCCTTCTGCCTTATCCGTTTGGTTATGTTCTTGACAGATAAAATCATTGAAGTCACACGATTTAATGAGCAGAAAGAGAAAACTGTAAAAAGTGTGGTTGACTCCCTTTTTGCCTATTTTATTTTGATTTTTGCAGTTTTAAATATTTTAAGTGAATTTGGACTTATCAAGAAAACCACCATTATTACCGGTGCCGGCATTATCACCTTAATCGCTGGGCTAGGTTCACAGAACTTGATTAAGGATGTTATTAACGGTTTCTTTATTCTTTTTGAGCGGCAAATGCGTGTCGGAGACTTTGTCAGCATCAATGAGCAGTATTACGGAGTAGTTGAAGAAATCGGGCTCCGTACAACGGCTATTCGGGAGTGGTCCATGAAGAAAATCTACATACCTAACGGGGAAATTAAGACATTAAAAAACTACTTCAAAGAAATGGCTCGGGTTATTTTAGAGATTATCGTTCCCTTCGAAGAGAATCATACCCTTGTGGAACAGACATTAAAAGAGGCTTGTGATTATGTCAATAAGACCTATGAAGAGAAATTATATAAAATTGGCAGTACATATTTTGCAGAATTTAGCCTCTATGGTATTATGTCCATCGACGGAAAAGATGGAGGTGCTAAATATATTATTACCGGCGTGGTAAATCCTAATGATCAATGGTTTATGAGGAATCGTACGTACGAATATATCCTGAAAGCATTTCAAGAAAAAAATATTCGTATTGCCTATCCCAGATTATACTTTTCCCAGAAACAATAAAGGACTCCCAACAGTATATAGGGAGCCATTTTGAAACAAAAATAGTATTTAGTCCTGCGGGACGGCACGGAGACCGTCCCCTACAAAAGAAACTACATTCTGTTCTAGGAGCATAGACCTTTTATACAGTCTATTCCCTCTCACTGCCAATCCGAATGACTTCATCCATTTTAGACATGATGTAATCATAGGCACCTTTGCTGTGGGGTATGGTACAGGCGCTGCAGTCTTTTACATCATGGGTGTACGTAAAATTCCCTCCGCATTTATCCTTCAACATGTATAACGGACAGTAGCAGAAAAGGCAGTTATAATGCTCTGTGTCATTTACTTTATGACACGGAAAGTATTCACATTTATTATTCTGTACAAATTTAAAGTTCTCTCTCATTTCTGCATTCCTCCCTATATACTATTTGCTTAGTAATGCAAACAGTTCTTCTTTTGTTTTGGGTATTCTTTCATCTTTTAGATGGGGCTTGCTTTTTATCAGCTCTTCATATGCTTCAATAATCCAAGGTTTATCTAAACCCGCCTCGATCAGCAGTTCATTATCCTGAAAGATTACTTCCGGCAGACCGTCAGCAATGATTTTCCCCTCTTTCATCACAAAAACATGGTCTGCCCAAGGATATACTCTATCCATGTCATGACTGGAAAGGACGAGGGTTTTTCCTTCCTGATTCAATTCATCAAAAAACGTCATCAAAGACTTGCTGGTGACCGGGTCAACAAAGGCTGTAGGTTCGTCCAAAAATATGACATTAGGGTCCATAGCCAATATATCAGCAACAGCAACCCTTTTCTTTTGCCCGCCACTTAAAAAATGAGTGGGTTTATCTTTTAAATCTAGCACTTCTGTTTTTTCCAATGCATCTAATACTCTTTTCTTTACTTCTTCTTTCGGCAGATCCAAATTCATAGGCCCAAAGGATACCTCTTGAAATACATTGGCTGAAAACAGCTGAACATTTGCATCTTGAAAAACAATGCCTATGTTTTTTCTGAGGGCTAGCGTCTCTTCCTTTGTATATCGAATTTCCTGACCATTATACACAATCTTTCCCTTCGCAGGCTTATAAACACCATTGAGGTTTAGAAACAGCGTAGTCTTTCCTGCACCATTCGATCCTACAATGGCAATCTTTTTTCCTCTCTCCAAGGAAATGGATAGCTTTGAAAGGGCATAAGTGCCATCAGGATACACATAATCGATATCTTTTGCTTCTATAATAAATTCTTTCAAATAATCTCCTCCAAACCCACTCTCCACTGTCTCATTATAACATATACGTCAGTATCAAGAGAAAAAATAGCCAAAAAAGAATGAATCCAATATTTGTTTTCGAAATCGCAAAATCCTCTTCCAGCACTTTTAATTCTCCAGTGTAGCCTCTGGCGGACAATGCTAGATACAATTCATTGGAACGATGGAATGCCTTGATAAACAGGTTTGATATTAATTGCCCTAAAGAATGATAGCTTTTATAGTAAGAGCTGTACCCCAGCCTACAATCTTGTGAAACGTAAATCATCGCTCCCGTCTCCATCAACACGAAGATAAAGCGGTAAATCAGAATCATCAGTTCGATAAGAATGCCAGGTATTTTCAGCCTTTTTAGCAAGCTGATGATATCCACCATGGGAGTTGTCAAAGCCAATAAATATAAGCATGTTACTGCTGCATAAGCTCGTGTGAAAACAACTGCGGCCTCTTTGAATCCTTGCTTGCTGATTCCAACCATCCACTCCCCTATGGGAAACCCAATCATCAAAAGATTTGCATCTTTCGTTATGTCTATTGCAATTCCTGCAACGCCCATGATCAAAAAAAGCATGGGAAGCATCATAAAACCCGCATAAGTCTTAGCAGGTATCCGGGCTTTGAATACAATTAAAAACGACATAAAGGTTATTACAATGGCATGCAATAACCAAGATGTGTTTAGTAGAGAAATCATTAAAGTAAAAATTGCCAAACAAAATTTCTCTATGGGGTGTATAGCTTTCCATTTATTAATATAAGCATATTGGTCTATTGTGATCATCTAACTGTTAACCACCTTGTTACCTTTTTTTTTACCTACATGATAGCCAATAAAATAAGCGATAAAACCTGCACCAAGGGCAGCTTGTAATGAAAACAACAAGCTTTCGGTTTCTCCACTAGGTGGCTCCCATATGGAACTGAACCATGGTTCATAATCTGGGCGCAGTTCTGTTATCATCTCTTCAGCTGCACCATCTGCACCTCCAAATTCTGCACTACGATTTATGATTAAAGGAATAACCGCAATTAGAATAACCAATACAATCAATAGTAAGTTCTTCTTTGCCAAGCTCATTATTTCCCCTCCCTTGCGAAAGACAATTCCTCTAATTCCTGCTGATTATAGGCCGTTAGGATATTGTAAATCACCACGGTCAGCAAACCTTCGCTGATGGCTAAAGGAATCTGGGTTACGGCAAATATACCCAGGAACTTGGTGATAGCAGCAAACATTCCTGCATCTGTGGGGAATGCAATCCCCAATTGTACGGAAGTAACCACGTAGGTAATCAAATCCCCCAAGGCAGCAGCAGAAAAAACACATATACTTTGAGAAGCACCAGATTTTTTCAGTAGCTTATAAACTGCAAAGGAAGCAAAGGGCCCGGCTATTCCCATGGAAAATACATTGGCTCCTAAGGTTGTCAGTCCTCCATGGGCAAGCAGCACTGCTTGGAACAAAAGTACGATCAAGCTCAGCACACTGGCGGCCGTCGGTCCAAAAAGGATGGCTCCCAATCCCACACCGGTAGGATGAGAACTGCTTCCTGTTACTGAGGGCAGTTTAAGGGCTGAAAGAACAAAGGCAAATGCCCCGCACAGTCCCAGAAGCATTTTCATATTAGGGTTATGATCCGTAATTTTTTTGATGGATTTTATCCCCATCACGATGAAGGGTATCGATACGACAAACCAGAAGGCTGCCCAAACCGGCGGCAAAAAACCCTCCATGATATGCATGGCAAATACGGGCTGTGGTGATAATACCATGACGAAAAAACTAAAAACTGCTGTTAAAATGATGTGTTTCTTGACTTTCATTTCTTTCCCTCCTGCTATCATACGAATCTATGAAATCTATCCTTAATAAAGGAGCAATAAAAAAATCTAACTTCAGAGTTAGATTTACGACGGTTTATTACCCGATTTGTTCTTATGGTAATAAGGCAATCGTTGTCTGCTTCCCTCCGAAGGCAACTGATTCCAGATACAGGCAGGTTTCCTGGCTAGCGCGTCTTCCTACTACCTCGTCTTCCTTGTTGCCAAGTGACATACTGAGGGTTCGTCTTCGCTTACAGTAGCGGGGGCTGCACCGGATTTACACCGGACTTCCCTATTATCCATAAAAATGGCACCTATATCTTTTTGTATTCGATTTCTTATTAGTATTATATCAAAAGGGATTTTATGATACAATAAATATGCTTATTTCGTGATTTTCATGGTATATTCTTATACTTTCCTATGGAATTTGCCGCTCCTTTTAGCAAATCATATATCCTTCACAAAACTAAGCAGTAATATTCTTGTTGATAACAATGGTTGAAAAATAAGATATTTGCCCTTTATCCACATTCTCCAGATTTCGATAAACCTTCTCTTCTTCAAGGGAAGAATTGCTGACCAGGATGGCATGCTTCTCCAGTTTATGTTCTTTGATTTTGTCAATAATATCTTGGAAGTTTTTATACACCTTCATCAATACGATGGAGTTAAAATTGGCCAAAGCAAAATCAATTTTTTCATGATCTGTCGTACAAGGAACAACAACGAGAGAGTCTTTATCAAAAACCAATGGCATGTTATGACTGGCAGCAATATTGGCAAAGGAAGTTATGCCCGGCACCGTCTCTATGTCAATTTTACCTTGCAATCTGATTAACAGGTATATATATGTACTGTAGGTCATGGAATCCCCTAATGTAATGAACGCCACATTCTTTCCACCTTTTACCTGTGCCTCAATATCTTCAGCAATCTCATCCCATGCTTCATTTTTTTCCTCTTCATTAAAATTCATAGGAAAGTGCTTTTGGATAATCTCTGCTTTCGGGTTAATATAATCCTTTACAATGGATAATGCAAGGCTGTCCCCACCTTTTTTAGCTTCCGGTGTAAAGATTACATCAATACTTTCCAGAATCTTTACAGCCTTTAACGTCAAAAGAGAACTGTCTCCCGGCCCTGTTCCTATTCCGTATAGTTTTGCCATTTTCGTCATCCTTTCTAGATATAAAGATATTCAACTTCGTTATTATATCATAACTATTTACAACTCAAAAAGAAAAAATCATCAGCAATCTGTTGTCTGCTGATGATTAAACTATTCTATAATTTTTCTACTGCCTCTTTGGTATGTTCCAGATAAATCTTTTGAATTTCTACATTTTCACCAAGACCATGGATATACGTATCCACCTCAAAGCCTTCCTTTTGCAGGATGCATTTCCATGAATCCTCTTCATCTCCTGCCATATCGTTGACGGTATGATCACCAGCTACCAGCATCAGCGGCATTAATGTCACTTTTCGAATGTTCTTTTCCTGGAGTTTTTTGATGACACTGTCAATTTCAGGGTATCCTTCAACGGTTCCGACAAAAACGTTTTTCATATCTAAATCTTCAAAAACATATTGAATGCATGCATAAGCTGCATTGATTGGATGGTCTGTCCCGTGTCCCATAAATACAACTGCTTCTTGGTCTTCCAATTCATAAATCTGGTTTTTTAGGGCTTCGGCCACACTTTTATAATCATCTATGGTTGTGAGCAGTGGATTCCCAACGACTAATTTTTCAAATTCATCTTGGAAAGGAGCTGTCTCTCGCAAAACATCATGATATTCGTAACCACAGATGATATGAAGGGGCTGCAGTACTACATGGGTATATCCTTCTTCCTTTAGCTTACGAAGCGCCTCTGTAGGGCTATCTACCATGATGCCATCCCTTTTTTTCAACACCTTCATCACCATCTCCGAGGTAAATGCCCTTCGTATCTCATATCCTGGGAAATGTTCCTTAATGCAGTTTTCTACTGCATCAATGTTCAATTTTCTTGTCTGTTCATAGCTTGTTCCAAAGCTGGTTACCAAAATTGCTTTTTTCATTTTATCCTGTGTCATTTCATCTGCCTCTTTCTTTGATATTGTGTATCCCTATTTATAACACCTCTATATGATCATAAAGCTTTCTTTCATTCTGTTTTGTAATCAACGCTTTTTCCTTAGTATGCTCCATTACTACAAAGGTTTCTAACTCCGTGGAAACAACTTTTTGGATCAACATCAGGTTAATGATATAGGATTGATGGGCTCTGAAGAAATGTCGATTGTCCAGTTTTTTTTCTATACTATTCAAACTGGCATTAATACTAAAAACGTCTCCATCTATGGTATGTATATCTGTTTTTCTTCCATTTTTCACGAACATAATAATGTTTCGCTTGGGTATAAACAGCCGTTCATTCCCATGCTTTACACATACTTTTCCATGGATTAACTTCATTGTTTTCATATCTTCCATGCTTCTCATCCCCAAAAATTGTAATATCATGATAAGTCACACTAAATGCGTTACATCCGCTACGCCACGGGGACAGTTCCATCGTCTTCCCTTCGGTCCTCCGCTACGCTCCGGAGACGCTCGAACCGTCCCCATGACTCCGCTACTTTGTGATTGTTATAACATAATAGCATCTATCATTATATAAAATACAGGATAAAATTTCAACAATACCAAAATAGGTTTCACCCGAGCAAGACTTGGGGGATGGTCCACTGTCCGGCACGCTTTTTGCCGGACGGAGGCCCTATCCCCATGTGTTGCTCGGGTGAACTCATGAATAATCTTTATTGAATCAAGTTTACAAGGGATTCTGCTATTTTATCGGAATTGATTTCCCAATGATCTACATACAGCATAATTACCGGATAATCCGACTTTTCGTAATAAAATTGCTTATCATCGCCGTCATATATTCCACTGGGACTTCTTCTCTTACATACTTCTTCTGTGGCTTCCACAAGAACTTCAATATATTGATCTTCGCCGATGACTTTTTTCGCAAATTCCCTATCTTGTTTAAATCTACCGACTGAGGTAACGATGGTAATCGTGCCGCTGTCGGCAAATAGATTGGCTACTTCTGCGATTCTCCTGGTCTGTTCATGGGCATCACCCTCTGTGAATTCTAAGTCTGAACTTAGCCCAAATCTCATATTTGCTGAATCCAGATAGTATACTCTTTTACCCAAGTCAAATAGTTTTTTCTCCAGCTTTACTGCAATTTCATTTTTACCACATCCGGGAAGACCTGTCAACCATATGACCGTCCCTCTTTGGTCGTACGCATTTTCTCTATCTTTCCGTGAAACCAGCCTTTTTCTAGGTGAAATGTTTATACTTTTCGTCACAATTTCCCTATTTTTCAAGGAATCTTCTATACCGGTTATGATACCCCCACCGCTTACGTCATATCCATCCACAATGACGAATCTGCCGGTATTTTGAAGACTGCTGAATTCATCAAAACATACCATCTGTTTTGTCTTGATGGTAACTTTAGCCACATCATTTCTTTTTACCACATGGGATTGATCCGTTTCTTCCAAGGTGGAAGCATCAATAATTCTATCAATGGAAAAAATCTCACATTCCACTTCTTGTGTTGCAAGCTTCAGTGTATATTTTTTATCTCTTACCAGGTCATTCTTTCCCATCCAGAACAAGTTGGCATTGAACAGGTTTCCGGTTAAAACCGAATCCTTTCTATGAGAAATAATTTCTCCTCTTTTATTAAAAAATTCGTCCTCTACAGTGATGCCCACGGACATTCCTGCAGACACCCGATCAAGCTTCCCGTGATGATTCCAACATTCAATGGACTTTACCTTGGTAACCTTATTGCTGGGAAGGATCACAATCTCATCCCCTACCCGCAGGGTACCTGACTCAATCCTCCCGGCTATAATCCTTCTGTGGTCAAATTTATAAACGTCTTGAATGGGGAAGCGCAGGGGTTTCTCCTCTATCCCCTTTTCCTTTTCAATGAAATCCATCGATTTTAGAATACATTTACCTCTGTACCAAGGCATCTTCGGAGACTCCATTGACACATTTTCTCCATAAAATGCCGAGATAGGAATATATTCTTGGGGATAGATGTTCAGACCATTTAGAAATATATTGAACTCCCGCTGAATCTGCTGGAATCTGCCTTGATCATAATTTACCAAGTCCATCTTGTTTACAATCACATATACCTTCTCAATTCCCAGCAAAGAAAGAATGTATCCATGCCTTCTGGATTGTTCCTGAATTCCTTCATTGGCATCGATAAGCAAAAATGCTGCTTCTGCATTGGCTGCACCGGAGATCATGTTTTTCAAAAACTCTTTGTGTCCCGGTGCATCAATAATGACATAATCTCTCTTCTCTGTTGAGAATCTCAGTTGTGTCGTATCGATGGTTATCCCTTGCTTCTGTTCTTCCTCGAAAGCATCCAAGAGATATGCATATTCAAAGTCCTTACCTTTTTCTTTGGATATTCTTTTCACTTTATCCACGGCACCTTCCGGCAGAGAGTCTGTATCATACAATAACTTGCCGATCAAGGTGGATTTTCCATGGTCAACGTGCCCAACTACAACAATATTTAGTATTTCTTTGCTCTGTTCCATCCCTTGCCCCCCCTTTACATATATCCTTCTTTTCTCAGCTTTTGCATTGCGTGGGACTCTTCCTGATCCTGTGCCCTTCCTGCCCGTTCTGATTCTTTTGTATTCTTAAGCTCCTGGATAATATCTTCTACCGTAGCTGCATTTGACTCAATAGGATTCGTACAGGGTGCACATCCAAGGCTCCTATAACGCTTTCCATCCTTTGCAAAATACAAATCAACAACCGGTATATTTTCTCGTTTGATATACTCCCAGATATCAATTTCATTCCAATGCAGGATGGGATGCACGCGGATATGATTGCCTTTTTGAAAGTTGGTTTTAAATTGGTCCCATAATTCCGGAGGCTGATCGGTGTAATCCCATTCGCAATCCCCGTTTCTCTCGCTGAACACCCTCTCTTTGGAACGAGAACCTTCTTCGTCCCGGCGAATCCCTAAGATCAAGCCTTCGAACCCATAGTTTTTTACTACTTGCTGTAATCCCTCCGTCTTTAAGGCCTTACAGCATACCATTCTCCCTTTTTCCGGGCCCATGCCTTCCTTCAAGGCCTCCTGATTAATATTCACAATCAAATCCAAATTATATTCCTTCGTCATGCGGTCACGAAATTCAATCATCTCCGGTATCTTAAATGTGGTATCTACGTGGATAAACGGAAAAGGGCAGTGTCCGAAAAAAGCCTTTTTAGCCAGCCAAAGCAGTACCGTTGAATCCTTACCAATAGACCAAAGCATTCCCAATTTCCCAAAATGCTTATATGCTTCCCTTAAAATATATATACTCTGTGCTTCCAATCGATCTAAGCGATCCATTACCATGCTCCCTCCATTTCTTAGGCTTCTGAAATAAAATAACTGGTCAAAGATGCTGAGGATATTTTGTGTCAGACAAGGAGACAGGTTCCGCTGCTAGCATCGCTATCAGTGGGTTCTGTCGACGCAGTATGCCGCAAAATAGACCAGCATACTGACTTGTTATTTTGTTGAAGATGCCTTAATACTTGTTTGAATCACTGCGGTTAATCTGCAGGCAGTGTTTATGGTTATGACTGTCCATAATACACCAATTCAGGTAATTCCCATACTTCTTTATGTATAGGCGACCTCCCTTGCCACCCATATCCAAGCCCAAATAATATTGGATTGCTCCGGTAGGACATTCCTTTAGACATGCGGTGCATCCCCAGCACTCCTTTGGATATTTCATAAATGCTTCACCGTTTTCCTTAGTGTAAATCAGGTTGCCGGGACATATATCAGCACATTTCCCACAAGAGATACATTTAGACCCGTCAATTCGTATGCTCATAACGTTCATCCCTTCCTATCAGATCCCTATAGAATGTTTCAACCTGGTGATTCTTATAGACAGAATTTACATATTTCTTCCAGTTCTTATTGTCCTTTTCTTGAAAATCACCATTTTCCTGATAGCACTTCCATCTTGTTTCTTTCCTTGCCCTGAGATGTTGAATCAACACCTTGCAAACATATAGACGATCAATCACCTCAAGTATAAACAGCAGCTCATGAAAATTGTTTGCCTTGAGTCCGTTACTTAGTTCCAGCAGTTCGTCGATACGTTTTGCAGCGATGATAAGCTTCTCCTCATTGTACCGATAACCGGCGGAAATTCCTCCGCCATACTGATCCATGACCTTTTGCATGGCCATCTCAATCTCCTCATAATTGTACAATCCATCGGGATTTTGAAAGAAATGTTGGATATATTCAATCCGCTTGTTCATCTCGTCTTCATCTAATTTATCCAGTTTATTTAGTTTAGTAGATACATCTTTAATCACTGCCAAAGCTGCCATTTCACCTTCCGCCATGCAGCCGGTTACATACTTTTTGGGACTTCCTCCTGCCACATCGCCAGCAGCATAAAGCCCTTTTAAAGTAGTCCTCCTGTCTTGGTCAATCCAATAGCCGCTGGCCGTATGGCCACCTACAATATAGGGCTCTGTTCCTTCAATTTCAATATTCTCTTGGGACGGTCCCGTATTTCTCTCCAACCACTTTAAGGTCTGCGCTGGCGCCATATTTAGATATGCCTTGAAGATATCTTTTTCCTCTTCTTCTGAAATGCCTTTGGTTTTTAGAAAGCAAGGACCATTACCTTTTTGATTTTCCATAACAGTGGCATATAATCTCATGGGTGTGGTTGGCTTTCCATATTTCTCAACATAGGTTTCTCCCTTACTGTTGATTTGTTCCGCTTCAATCCCTTGGGCCACGGTCCCTGTAGGGGCAATGGTATCCTTGCAGCGCAAAGCGATAAATCGCATCTCAAAGGTTGTCATTTCAGCACCTGCCCGAATTCCCATGGCATAACCGGCACCTGTGTTAAAGGGACTGTACCACATCTTGTGCCTTGAAAATTCAGGATTATTTGGCTTGTATAATCCTGCTGCCCCTCCTGTGGTACAAATGACAGTCTTTGCATAGATGATGTAAACCGTATCCTCTTCCAAGGAGAAACCAATGGCTCCGATAACCTTATCCCCTTTTTTTAGATAATCCACAATATTAAGACGATTCATGACGGTAATCCTATCCTGTTTCATGACTGCCTGGGCAATAATCGGTTTGATGTTTTCTCCATTAATTTTGATGCTTCTTTTTCCCCGCAGTACATAGTTCCCTTCATCATCCTTCAGTATGGGCAGACCAAGAGACTCCAACCTTTCCACCGCCTTGTTCAACCTTTTGGCAATGCTGTACACCAAATCTTCACGAATAACATCCTCTGAATCTTTTTTCACATATTCTAAAAAAGATTCCGGTGTTTCTCCTTTTCCGATATATGCATTTAAGGCGTTTACACCGGCTGCCAAGCATCCGCTCCTTTTGATATTTGCCTTTTCAGCGATGACAACATGCAAATCGGAATTTTCCACAATGGTTAATGCAGAGAAACATCCCGCCGTTCCTCCTCCGATCACAAGCGCGTCTGTCTCAATTGTCTTTACACTTAGCTTCATGCTTGGCACCTCCTTTACGCAGTCCATATAAATCCCTGTTTCTCGAGAAATCCAATAATTTCATCCGCACAATCCTCTATCTGCTGTATATCCGTACGAATGGTTATCTCCGGGTTCTCAGGTCTTTCGTAGGGAGAATGGATCCCCGTGAAATCTGCAATATTTCCCTCTCTTGCCTTTTTGTATAGGCCTTTAGGGTCCCTTTTTTCACATTCCTCCATAGGACAGTCCACGAAAACCTCGACAAAACGATCACCCAGCAAATTTCTAACGCTGTTCCGATCTTCCTGAAAAGGAGATATGAAAGCCGTAATGGTAATCAATCCGGCATCCACAAACAATCTTCCTACTTCACCGATCCGCCTGATATTTTCCTTTCTGCTTTTGGCATCAAAACCCAAATCTCCGTTTAATCCATGGCGTATGTTGTCTCCATCTAATAAATAGGTTACTCTTTTTCGTTGTACCAATTTTTTCTCTAAAGCATTGGCAACCGTTGATTTTCCTGAACCAGACAAGCCCGTAAACCACAACAGAACGCCCTTCTGCCCCAGCAGGGCTTCCCGGTCTTGCCTTCTAATCTCGCTGTGATGCCAAACAATATTCTCTGATTTATTCTTTTCCATACGTATACCCTCCTAATAAATACCAAGGATCGGCCAATAGAAAGCAGCAGCAGCAATGATAATGATAATGGATAGGATATTCAGCACAAATCCTATTCTTAATGCCTCCCTGGCCTTAATATAACCGGAAGAAAATGCTATGGCATTGGGCGGTGAACTCATGGGGAACATAAAAGCCAGCCCCGATGGCAGAGCCACCAAATACACGGCAAGCTTCGACGGCAGCCCCAAGACAGCAGCTACTTTGATAACCACCGGAAGTAGAATCACCACCACCGCTGCATTGGAAACACCTTCCGTAAGGAAAACACTCATGGTAAATACCGCTATCATGAAGATAAGGGGCGTGAAGGGGATCCCCGAAATATATCTTTCAGATATAAAATTCAACAAGCCCGTTTCTTCAAGGGCTTTTCCCATAGCAATAGCTCCCCCGTACATGAGAATAGCTCCCCAATTTATTTCTCTTCTTGCATCTTCCCAACTGACAACATTTAATACAAAAAAGAGAGCTGCGCTAATCAATGCGATATTTGAGATTCCAAACCGATCACCTTGAAAAATCCACATATAGATGGTACCTATCAGTATCAGCAGTGCTTTTATTTCACGGAACTGTATTTTGTTCATCCGCTGTCTGTTATCCAAAAACATCTCCCTTAGAACTTCTGTGTCCCGTGAAGATAAATCTACTTTTTTCTTCAGATATATAGCTGTAAACAGCATAATAAGATACACAGGGGGAGCAACAGCAATCATCCATTCTAAAAAACCGATGCTTTGCCCCGTGGTTTGCTCCAAAATTCCTATGGCCAGGGGATTTCTGGCTCCTCCCAGAAAAGTCACCACACCGCCCAATACACTACCCCAGGCTAGGGCAAAAAACATGTATTTGCCTAATATAGAGTCATAGCTTAGCTCTAATCTTTTCGTTATAGATACCAGTATGGGAAAGAGCATGGCTGCCACAGCATGCTCCGGCATTACATGGGATAAAAAAGCAGCCAAAAAGAATATTGATAAAACCAATCGATAGGGTTTATCTCCAAATTTTGATAAGACAAAATAGGCTATTCTTTTATTAAGTCCTGACGCTGAAATCCCAGCCGATATCATGAACGCTCCGATGATGAAAAATAATGCCTTATTACCGAAGAAGGAATATATTTTTTCCCCCTCCAGCACATTGAAGGTCGATAACAATCCCATAACCATCAAGCTTGTTATGGCAAGGGGGATGATATTGGTTATCCAAAGAAAGTTAGCAAAGAAGAAAATAACCATGGCTTGATAGGCTTGGATAGACATACCATCCGGTATATCTTTATTAAAAATGAAGTAAAAAAAAATCATAAATGAAAACAGCATCAGAAACGCATTTTTATACTCAAGTAAAAAGAGGGTCCACAGGGGTCTTCTATCAATATAAAAATCCTTCTTCATACACCGTACCCCCTATAATCCGCTGGAATGGAATGAGTCGTCTACACTTTTAATCATCAATTTCTGTCTGAGGTTAATGGCTTCCAGTAACATTTTTATTTTCAATCTGTCTTTTAGGGTAACCGTCCACGCCCCTTGCTCCAATGCCGGAATATACTTCAACAAATTCGATGAGATCCGTTGAAAATATGGATGGGTTTTAATAAATTCAATGAAATCTTCATGTTGACCGGAAAGCACTGGTATTACTTTCCTCTTCAATAATCCTTCTATCATGTCTTTGTCTTCGGGACACTTGGCAAAAACCGAACCACCATAAAACAATTCTGCTGCATAGCCCATGATCTGAAATTGCTCTAATCCATCATGGTTTGTAAGTCCATGGAAATATACTCCGTGTATCCCGGATGAAAAATATTCTTCGATGATGTTGGTATTCCGGGGAATATCCGCTTTTATCAAAATAAAGATGTCATAATATTTTTTGATGGTTTCAATGATTCCTTTTCTTTCCAAGTTTGACATCTCCACTGGGAATTCCAGGGTTACATATCTTTGCTCCTGTTTCACAATATCTATTTCGATACCATCTAATATAGCTTCCATCGGGGTCTTTCTGTCTACCTGGAATATATTCATACAGTCACCCCCTATCGTTCTGCCTGCCCCCGCTCTACATCCTCCAGTATATCTGCCGGATCTTCAATCCTCACCGATATCCTCACAATATCTTCATATACGCCCATCTGCGCTTTCTCTTCCATGGAATTAAAATAGTACATGTATATTGTATTCTTTTAAATTTTTAAATAGATTGTATGTCTCCCTATTCATCAAATAATGTGGTCGAAAGATATCTTTCTCCGGTATCCGGCGCTATGGTCAATACTTTCTTCCCTTTTCCTATTTTCTTTGCCACCTGCATGGCTCCAAAAACAGCAGCTCCGGATGAAATTCCTGCTAATATGCCCTCCATATAGGCCAGCTTTCGTGCCGTTTCAAATGCCTCATCATTTCTAACACGAATAATTTCATCGTAGATAGACACATTAAGTACATCCGGTATAAAGCCTGCCCCAATTCCTTGGATCATATGGGGTCCGGCACTTCTGCCTGATAGAACGGCAGAAGCATCAGGCTCTACGGCATAAACCGTCAGGCCTTTTACATGCTGCTTCAATATTCCACTGACCCCGGTAATGGTACCACCAGTCCCTACACCTAGTACCAATGCATCTAGATCTGTTCCAAAATCCGCAATAATTTCTTGGGCAGTTGTTTTGCTGTGGGTTTCCGGATTAGCAGGATTTTCAAACTGTTGGAGCATGAAATATCCCTTTTGCTCTACAAGCTCGATGGCTCTTTCAATGGCTCCGATCATTCCCAACGGTGCCTTTGTCAGTTCCAGCTTAGCGCCATAGGCTTTTAACAGCTTCCTTCTTTCAAGAGACATGGATTCCGGCATAGTCAGTACCAGTTGGTAACCCTTGGCCGCCGCTGCCAATGCCAGACCTATGCCCGTATTGCCGCTTGTAGGCTCGATCAATGTATCTCCAGGCTTAATCAATCCCTTTTTCTCGGCGTCCTCGATCATGTTATAGGCAATCCTGTCTTTTACAGAGCCGCCGGGATTAAACATCTCCAGTTTGACATATACATCTCCCATATCTTCGTCTACCATATTGTTCAGTTTGACAACCGGGGTATTTCCTATGGTTTGAAGAATATTTTCATAAACCATACCGTTCCCTCCTATTTCTTTTTAACTACTAACAAATTAAATCCGTCGTAATTGGTATCGATCGTTAGTATTTCATGTCCTTCAGCTTCTAAACTTGCAGGTACATTCTTGATGGGTTCACCGTCATCTAAATAGAATCCCATATGATTGCCGGAAGAAATTTTGGATAGTGCAACCTTTGCCTTTACAAAATTAATAGGACATTTCACACCTCTCAGGCTGACAATCTCCAAGTCCGGTGTTTCCTGATGCTTTTCATCCTCCTGGCTTTCTTTCGGGGCTTCCTTTGCCAGCGTAATCTCCAGCTGCGGACTCAATGTTTCATACAAAAGTGTTACTCTAGAAACTAGGTATTCGATTTTCTCAAGATGCTGCGCCAAATCCTTTACATCACCCAGTCGATAATCCAATAGTGTATCTATTAACCCCTTTGTCTCAACCGCTACATATCCTGTTTCAACAAAGTGTTGGATAAAGTTTTCAAATATCACACGCTCTTTTGCTGTATCAATCCCTTTGAGAATCAACAGGGCCCTTGCTGCGGCAACACTTGCCTGATACAGTTTCATCGAGTCCTTTGTGCCCTCATATTCCTTTGTGTACGCCTGGGCATTTGAAATATCCATTCGTATCACATCCAAAACTCCTGCACTACATTCCCCAGGTCCTCTTCCCTTTAAAGAAAATTTGTCTGTAGAGCCGAAATCATAATATAAGTCTGGATTTTCACCTGCACTTTCGATTTGGATAAACTGCTTTATCAAATTCTTAATAGCTTCCCTTTTGCTCTTTAAAAAGGCTTGGAAATCCTTATTCTCTGACTGATGCTTCATCAATGCCAGTTCATACAGAAATTCAGGCACTTTTTTAGCCGGAAGGTCTCCAAACGCTTCTCCAAGAACGGTCTTCCCTGCTTCCAAGTTTCCACCAAAATGCAGGGTATACATTGGCACCAGACCGTCTTCCACGCGCTTTGCCTTTCCTGACAGCCCGATCAAGCCTTTCTGGTGCTGTCCACAGGAATTAGGGCATCCCGAAATGTAAATAGGAGGCATTTCCCGTTTAATAGCTGAATCCACATGCTCAAATCTCTTCCTAACAGCTGATAAGAGATTTTGAGAAAGGCAAAGTCCCAACTTACACGTGGCAGCACCTGCGCAGGCGATGGAATTGTCGATTTCAAAAGGAGACACAAAGTCGGATATAACATCTAACAGGTTCTGAACGTCCTCTCCCTTTACATCCCGAAGGAAGAATCCCTGTGTATTGGATACACGGAGGGAAATCTCATAATCTAACCCTTCAATAAACCCTATCATACGATTAAGATTTTCTGTATGGAGATTCCCGTTTTCAGGATGAATATAAACTGAATATAAGCCTTTTTCCTTCTGGGAATACACCAGTGGATGCTTTGGGGATATCTCTTGCCCCTGATGTCTCTGATTCGACCCACCCGCTGTAAATAATTCCAGATTTTTTTCTTCCTTAACTTTTTCAACAAGCTGTCTATATCGGTTGATAAATGCTTCTTTACCCAGTCTGTATAGGATGAATCGGATACGGGCCCTGTTTTTGTTGGTGCGATCTCCTTCTAAATCAAAAATCTCCTTCATCGCTTGAACGTAGTAAAGCGTTTGGTTCGCAGGAATAAAGTCCTCCAGTTTCACGGCAATATTCGAGCTATTCCCTAAACCCCCGGCACCATAAACCTCAAAGCCTTTGATTCCATCGGAGATTTTAGCAATAAAGCCTAAATCTGCAATGGTGGCGTTTCCGGTATCCTGGGTTGTATTGGAAAAGCTAATCTTAAACTTTCGCGGTAGGTTAAACACGGTAGGATCCCCCAATAAATATTGAGTCGTCGCTACTGCATAGGGTGTCACGTCAAAAACCTCGTCTAAAGCAGTCCCAGCCAGAGGAGAACATCCTATATTTCGTGCTGTATTTCCTCCAGTCCCCTTGGTAATAATGCCAACCTCTAAAAGCGCATCCATAATGTTCGCTGTATTCTCTAGGGTGACCCTATGGAATTGTATATCCTGTCTCGTTGTAAAATGTATATACCGGTTACCATACTTCTCAGCCAGTTCACTGATCTCTTTTAATTGTCCGATAGTAATAATCCCTGACGGAATTCTTGTCCTGACCATATAAGTACCATCTTCTCTTTGTTCATAAACGCCCATTGCTACGCGATAGGGTTTGAATCGCTGAGGTTCAATATTACCTGCTATGAACGCTGTTACTTTATGTCTATAGTTTTGAATATCCTTAATAATTTCTGCTGGTATCTCAATCACTGGTTTCCCTCCCTTGAAAAGTCCAATCCAATTTCACCACGTCTTTATGATCAATAATTTTAAAAAAGTTCAAAGTCGGTTCTTCGTCCATCAAGGATATAATTCCATATATCATGCCAGCGTCAAAAGCTAGACGCTTATCCTCTTCCGATGGCCGTGAGGGTGTATATGGGTGGGAATGATAATTTCCGGTCAGTATATACCCCTCTGCTCTCATTTTTTTCATTGCGGCAAACTGTTCCTTAGGATCCATGGTAAAATGCTGGCTGCTTTGGTCCGTATTCCGCATGGAATAAATATCCTTGATTTCAATTTCATCCTCAGATAGGATACCGGCAAGAAGTCCGCAGCACTCGTTGGGAAACTCTTTCTCTGCCTGCTCTATCATCTGCCGGTAATGCTGCTTTGAAATCCTCACCATCATACTATCACCCTTCGAGGGTCCCCGATGCCAAGTCGCATACAGGTCCCTTATAATCTATTAAGCTCTTTATATGAGGATCATTTCCGCAGACGCCGCATTTTTCATTATGCCTGATGCGTATTTTTCTAAATTCCATAGTTAGCGCATTGTAGGTTAACAGGTATCCAGCTAAGGGCTCCCCTATTCCTACTATATATTTAATCGCTTCTGTAGCCTGTAAAGTCCCTACTACACCTCCCATGACCCCTAATACACCGGCTTCACGACATGTAGGTACCACACCTTCCGGTGGCGGTTCCTTGAAGATACATCGATAGCATGGCGTACTCTTACCAGGAATGAAGGTGATCAACTGCCCTTCAAAGCGAATAATGCCTGCATGGGAAAAGGGCTTTTGCGCTAATACACAGGCGTCATTAATCAGGAATTTGGCTGCGAAATTGTCAGTCCCATCAATGATGAAATCATAGTCTTGATCTTTTATCATATCTAAAATATTTGAGGAATTGACGAAGGTATTGTATGTAACCACATTTATATCAGGATTCATTTCACGGATGGTTTCTTCTCCCGACAGGACCTTCAGCTTTCCAATATCCTTTGTCTGATGGATAATTTGTCTCTGCAGGTTGGATAAATCTACTTTGTCGCCATCTGCCAACCCGATGGTACCTACCCCTGCTGCCGCCAGAAACATTGCAGCCGGTGCTCCCAAGCCGCCTGTTCCAATAACCAGTACCTTGCTTGTAAGCAATTTTTCCTGTCCTTCTACACCTACTTCCTGTAAAATAATATGCCTGGAGTATCGTTCAATCTGCTGATCACTAAAATTCAAGGGCGCCACCTCCCATAAAATAGATAAACTCCACTTCATCATTTTCTTGTAGGATCGTCTTTTCAAAATCATCACGATCCAATATTTCACCGTTTATCTCCACAGAAACCATTTCCGGCATTTTTACCTGTTGTATTTCCAATAGTTGAAGTATATTTATTCCTTTTTCAATTTCTTTCAACTGCCCATTCACTTTAATTTGCATATTCATCGCTCCTTTTAATTCATAGTATTCTTATCGGAATTTAAGGTTTTATATTGTTATTTAAATTATCATCTTTAAAGTAAATTGTCAATACGTTCTTAAAAAGTTTTTAAATTTTTTGAAAACATTCATGGACACTCTTCAAAAAAACAATATATCAAATGATAATTGTAAACTTTTTTCTGGACATAGTAACATTTGTTTAGCAAATTCATAGTATAAAAGAAGAAATGTAATTAATCGTTACCTGAAGCTAATTTGGAAAAACTAAATCTATCAATTCTTTTAACATAATCTAAAGATATCTCTTTTATCTTGAGATAGCTTTTTTCATTTATGCTTCATTAGCCAAGGCTAACACTATTTGTATAAGGGGGAAATAAAAATGTTAAGCAATAATGCAAAGCTTACACCTCTATCACAGCTATCCGTCGGTACCACTGTCATTGTAGATCATTTGTTGTCAACAGGGTTATCCAGAAGAAGAATGCTGGATTTGGGACTGATTCCAGGCACAACCGTCAAAGTACTAAGGAAAAGCCCATTGGGCGATCCAATCGCTTATGATATAAGAGGGGCTATTATCGCCTTAAGGCAAGAAGAATCTGAAAAAATCATTGTCTCCACCAAATTAAGATAGAGAATAGGAAGGGGTAATCGTCATGGGTCTAACATGCCAATCCTGCGGTAAGGCCGTATTACAGCAAAAATTTAATATTAAACTCCAAAACCCTGATGAACTGGTCATCGCTTTAGCTGGTAATCCTAATGTTGGTAAAAGCACTGTGTTTAATGCTCTGACAGGGCTCAATCAGCACACAGGAAATTGGCCCGGCAAAACCGTTGCAAATGCCAGGGGCAGCTATACCCATAGAGGAAAAAAATTCGCACTGGTAGATTTGCCCGGAACATATTCATTACTTGCAAACTCTGTCGAAGAACAGGTAGCCAGGGACTTTATCTGTTTTGGGAAACCCCATGCTACAATTGTGGTTACTGACGCAACCTGTCTGGAAAGAAATCTAAATCTCGTACTCCAAGTCGTGGAGCTGACAGATAAAGTCATCCTATGTGTCAATCTAATGGATGAAGCCATTCGAAAAGGAATCGCAGTCGATATCAAAGGCTTAGAAAAAGAATTGGGTATTCCGGTGGTGGCAACAACGGCAAGAAGCGGTAAAGGACTGGATAATCTGATGGATCAAGTCCATAATATCGCTCTGGGCATAGAAACAACATCCCCATTGCTGTTGAAATATCCTACAGAAATCGAAGATGAAATTCGTCGTCTTGTACCGCAATTAGAGCCTCTACTGGATGATAAGCTGGATGCCCGATGGGTGGCATTAAGGCTTATTGAGGGAGACCCCACCATTCTACAATCGATACAACAGTTCCTATATGCTGAGTCCTATCTTGATGCAGATATGGAGGTGGCCTGTGTATATGATTGCTAAAAAAGATGTGAATTCGTTAAATGCTTTGCTGGATATACAAGACAGCTTGTCCAACAAAAATCAGCAGCAGTTAAGAGATCGCATGGTAAGTAGTATCTATGATCAAGCAGAGCAAATTGCTTCAAAAGTGGTTACTTATAGTGATACGCGTAGACTCAAGTGGGATGAAAAACTGGATGACATTCTGACATCAAGAATTTTGGGCTATCCTATTATGTTTCTATTATTAGGTTTTGTCTTTTGGATAACCGTCACCGGTGCAAATGTTCCCTCGGGATTATTAGCGGATTTGTTTTTTAGCATAGAAGCAAAGCTAACTTCATTATTTATAGCGTTAGGTGCCCCAGCATGGCTCCATGGGATTCTCATACTGGGCATGTATCGGACTTTGGCATGGGTTATCTCTGTCATGCTGCCGCCTATGGCCATATTCTTTCCATGCTTTACCTTGTTGGAAGATCTGGGATATCTTCCACGGGTTGCTTTTAATCTGGATAAAATGTTTAAAAAAGCAGGGGCCCATGGGAAACAATCCCTGACCATGAGTATGGGTTTTGGCTGTAATGCTGCCGGGGTCATTGCATGCAGGATCATCGAATCTCCTAGGGAAAGACTGATTGCCATGCTGACAAACAACTTCGTTCCCTGTAATGGTCGCTTTCCAACGCTAATTGCCATATCTACTGTTTTCGTTGGCGGTGCTGTGGCAAGTAAATACAGCACTCTGGCGGCGGCCTTCTTTGTTTCACTGCTGGTCCTATTTGGTATAGGCGTAACGTTGCTGGTTTCCTGGGTACTTTCAAAAACCCTTCTGAAAGGAATACCCTCATCCTTTACCCTAGAGCTGCCACCTTATCGCAGGCCTCAAATAGGAAAAATCATTTATCGGTCTCTTATCGATAGAACCGTATTCGTATTAGGTCGTGCCGTAGCTGTGGCTGCTCCGGCCGGATTGATTACATGGCTTTTGGCAAACATCATGATTGGTGATCAAAGTATATTAGCCCATAGTGCAGCCTTACTTCAGCCCTTTGGTCACTTGATCGGTCTCGATGGGTTTATACTCATGGCATTTATATTAGGCCTGCCAGCCAATGAAATCGTCATTCCTATATTAATCATGAGCTATATGGCAGAGGGTTCAATGCTAGAGCTGGATAGTCTGCAAGCCATGAAGGATTTGTTTGTGGCCAATGGTTGGACCTGGCTGACAGCATTAAACCTGATGCTCTTCTCTTTACTCCATTTTCCGTGTGGCACTACACTTTGGACCATGCGAAAAGAATCCGGCAGTATCAAGTGGACATTGTTTGGTGCCATCATGCCCACAACAATCGCCATCACAGTTTGCTTCATCGTTGCACAAACCGTTCGGTTTTTGGGTCTCATTTAAAAAGAAACACGGTCACTCGTGTTTCTTTTTCATTCATTGATATCTTCACTCCAATGCTTTTCCTCTTGGGATTCACTAAATTTCAAAAATCGTTCCATAACCTCTTTTTCTTTTTTCATGAATTCCACCAGCTTTTCGATGGCCGAAATCGTCGGCGGACTGAGATAATGCTCCATGGCTTCCGCTTCTTTGGCTGAGTCGCACTGACTGTTGATAACAAATAAAAATTCCTGCAATATGCTGTTTCTTTTCACCAGCAGACTTCCAAGCTTGTTCCCTTCCTCTGTCAAACGGATTCCCTCATATCTGGCATACCGAATATACTTCTCTTTATTTAGCTTTCTTAATGCTTTTATTACGGAAGGAGATGAAACACTCAAACGATCTGCGATATCTCTAACCCTAATTTCATTTTTCAGCAAAGAAAGCTGATATATTTCCTCCAAATAATCCTCCAGACTGGGTGATAGCATGGATTCCCCCCCTTTATCTGTTTAAATCAGTGCATAAGACCCTTATTTTAACAACCCTGTTCTTCAAGTTATTAAAGCAAAGGTCTTATACTGTCATTTTATTTCATTATATGTTTTACAAATTAAAATCATGCGTAAAAGAATTATAGGATATTTTTGCATCTATAAAACCTTTTATTCCCGCTTATACTAAGAATATACCTAGGAAAGGAGAGATTTGTCTATGTCTTGGAAACGTGGAAAGGTTACCTTTGATGATGGGACCACCTATCCAGCTGAGCTGTTGGTAAAAAGTGACGGTGAGGTTTGGAACGTTAGAATTTTAAAAGGTAATCAAGTTGTAGAAGAAATTGACGCAAAAGCCTTTGCAGATAAATTCAACAAAAAACCTGAAGATGTGTATCCTTTCACTTATGAAATTGAAAAATAGTCACAGCCCCGGAATAATCCGGGGCTTACTATTTCTTTCTATACCATAACTTTCCGAGCGTCCAGCATTTTTATCACTTGATTGATATCATTGATGGGTTCATGGCATGTAAAATTCTCGCAAATATGCATGGTTGTCTTCTGATTTAGCATAGAAAGGTTTTTTAAATGGGGCACAAGATTATGAAGCTTTTCATTGCCTGAATTAAAAATAACCGTAGAATAAGGCAGAAATCTTTTATTGATTTCCGCTTTTATCTTTGTGGCGTTTTCATCCTTCGGGTCTCCTGTAATGACAATTTCCTGCGTTGGTATATTTGCAAATAAGAAAGCCATTAGGAAATGAGTGTAGCCATTGGGATTTTGATCAACCATTCCTCCAAAATGCTGAAACTGCATCTGTGCCTTTTCTTCGAATGATTTATCCCCGGTCAGTCGTGCCAATCTCAGCAGGTTTAATGTTGCTACGGAATTACCGGAAGGTGTTGCTCCATCATATAACTCCTTCGGTCTCACAAGCAGCTCTTCACTGTCCTTTCCGTAAATATAAAATCCACCTTCTTGCTCATCCCAAAAATAATATACCATATCATTGGTTACATCGACAGCTTTTTCAAGATAAATGGTTTCAAATGTCGTTTCGTAAAGCTCGATCAATCCCCAGACAAGAAAGGCATAATCATCAATATAGGCAGGATAAGCTGCTTCACCGTCACGATATCTAGCCAGCAGTCTGCCATCTTCCCTGACTAATTTCTTAAAAATAAAACCTATTGCTTCCTTTGCAGCATGGACATAAGCCACATTGTTTACAACTCTGCCTGCATAGGCCATGGCAGCTATCATCAAGCCATTCCATGACGTCAGTATCTTATCATCCTTATGGGGATAAATTCTCTTCGCTCTGTATTCGAACAACTTATCTCTGCATTTGTTCAACCGTTCTTCCAATTCCTCATTTTCGTTTACTTCGTCGATATCTACCTTGATCAAGTGGGGGATACTCTTACCTTCGAAATTTCCCCCATCCTTTATATCATAATATCGACAGTATAGCTCCCCATCCTCTTTACCTAATATATCCATGACCTCATGACGATCCCAAACATAAAATTTCCCTTCTACCCCTTCTGAGTCAGCATCTTCAGCCGAGTAAAATCCCCCTTCCAGTGACCTCATATCTCTTAGTATATACGTAAGAACCTTATTGGCTACATCCGCATATCGAATGTTGCCCGTTAATTGATACGCTTCTAGATACGTAATTGCCAACAGAGCATTATCATAAAGCATTTTTTCAAAATGAGGGACAAGCCACTTTTCATCAGTAGAATATCTGGAGAAACCAAAGCCAACGTGATCATAAATTCCACCTCTATACATACCATTCAAGGTTTTCTCGACAATATCTAGTGCATCTTTCTTTCCCGTCGTTTGAAAATATCTTAGTAAAAATGATAAATTATGAGGTGTAGGGAATTTCGGTGCAGAACCAAAGCCTCCATACGTAGGATCAAATAGTTCTTTCAACTCTTGATACGTATCATCAATGACGTCCCTTGAAAGCTCTGCCTGTACTCTATTCATCATTGATTCTGCCACAGCCTGCTGGATACTTTCACTGGACTTTAAGATTTCACTTCTTCTTCTATCCCATGCATCCGTAATCTTTTCCAACACTTCCATTAAGCCCGGATGTCCATATTTACTGTATTTAGGAAAATATGTCCCTGCATAAAAAGGCTTTTTATCAGCAGTCATAAAAATCGATAGGGGCCAGCCTCCATGACCGGTCAATGCCTGACAAAATGACATATAGATATGATCAACATCCGGTCTTTCTTCCCTATCTACTTTGATGCAAATAAAGTGTTCATTCAATACTTCTGCTACTTCTTCATCCTCGAATGATTCTCTTTCCATGACATGGCACCAATGACAGGTAAATTTCACCAGTTATGAATACCCTATGGAAAGGAATATGGGTTTGTTCTCTGCTTTTGCTTTTGCAAAGGCTTCATCAGACCAGGGAAACCAATCCACAGGGTTATATGCATGCTGTAACAGGTATGGAGATTTTTCTCTAGCCAATCTGTTCTCATGTTTATGCATATTTTCATTTGGCATATTATCACCCTCCCTTCAATTATACTCTTGTATAGTTTGTGATTTCGTTATTTCTAATATTCAAGACAAAAAAGTTGAGCCAATGAAAATTAATTGACTCAACTTTAAGATATGTTTTTTACATTTAACCTGATTTTCAATTTTATCATTTTTTCATAAACTTTTTTTGTTTTTCATCCCAAACAAATATCAAATTAGCTTCTCCTATGGTTTTGTTAAAATCATTTACTTGATGCAACACGATTTTAGGCTCATCAAAAGGATGTGGAACAATTGTATATAACGAATAGCTCTTATTTATTTGAGTACCTGCATCAACAGATATTGTCTCATAATCCCATGAATCAAATACTTGCTTGTTCTATATAGATAACAATTTTGTTTTTTGACCAGAATGTCCTCCTGTTCCAAAATACGAAGTAATCTCAATGAAGTTCATACCCAGCCCTAAATCCATCAAATTTACTCCAATTATGTCCCCATCATACCTGTTCAGATAAATAGGTATATAAGATGAATGTCTTTAAACGTTCATCTTTTTATGCATTATATATAATTTGACCATGTTTTAAAATTTCATCAAGAAATCCACTGTCATCATTATTTTCTTCTAACAATACTGGCTCAATTCTATCATCTATATTTCTTCTTAACTTATAGAGCATGGCTTCCATTTCTAAAAAATCATGCTCACATTCACTTACTATTACAGCTATATCAATATCACTTTCTTCTTTCCAATTTCCTTTTGCATAAGAACCATATAGAACAACCTTTTCTGGTTTTATCTTTTCACTTACTACTGTAGCATATTTTATTGCCTTCTCTAAAACTTGGCTTTTATCCATAGAAATAAAGCCTCCGTTTCTTCTATTATTTTTTTACATCTTTCCTTTGATAAGGATTTTAACAATTTATCCTTAACTGTCGGATATCTTGCTTGTATATTTAATGGTTCAAGCAAATCAATAATATCCAATTGCTCATCGCTAAGGAACTCATAGACACCTGATTTTTTGGCTAGTATCGTAAGGTTGTGAACATATGGAGGATTTTCTGGTAACACGGATGTAAAATACCCTTTTAGAGCCTTTTCTATTACTTGATGGCACATAAAACCTACATATAGATATCGCTCTCCTTCAAGCATAACTTTAGCTGTCTCTAAATCATATTCTGCCAATTCAAGCCAATAATTAACCCGCTCTTTCTTATCCACCGCATCACTTCCCTTTATATTTAAATATACTTTTATTGTACCACTTTAATTAACTAAATAAAATAGAAGAATTGCAGTTACTAGGTTACGTGACATCAATGACATGTGCGTAATTAACAGCAAATTCAGCTATACCCAATAGATAGAAAGATGGGTTTGTTTCATCCTTCGCCTTTTTAAAAGCCTCCTCTCCCCAACCAAACCAGTTCACTGGATTGTAAGCATGTTGCAGCAGGTATGGTGACTTCTCTTTTGCTAATCTATTGGGTATTTTATTATTTGTTGTCATAGCACCACCTTCAATCTTCTAATTTATTCTTTTTATTATCCCCTCGTATGCCTTAAAATACCCAGACTTTTAATAATCCAATGCACAAATACTTAACAGAATAATTTTTGACCTTCAAGGCAAGTATCCAAAATATCAACATTGAAGTATACCCTAAGAGTTAGACACTAAATTTAACTTTTGGAGGTAACGATAAAGCGTATCCTTTATGCAGTAATAAAAGTTTTTATGATAAAATTTAATTTTGAAAAAATAGAAAGGGAATATTTAATACTATTTCTTTTTATATAACGATTCGATATTTTTTGTGTTAAAAAAGTCGAGCATCGTTAAAGTAGCTTTGGTATGATGTAGATATGAAAGGAGGGAGATGATGTTAAAGGAATTAAATCATGTGATTGACTATATTGAAGATCATTTAACCGATGAAATTTCTCTTGAAAAAATCTCTGAATATGCTGGAGTTTCAGACTTTCACTTTAGAAAGATATTTTTATATCTTTCAGGGTTGACGCTTAATGAATATATCAAAAACAGAAAATTGTCGGAAGCAAGTATGGATTTGCTAAATGGAGAAAAAGTAACGGATGTAGCTTTGAAATATGGTTATCAGTCAATGGACGGCTTTACCCGAGCATTTAAAAAGTGGAGTGGGTTTTTACCCTCGGATGTAATCAAAAAAGGCATAAGTAAATCGTTTCCCAAACTTTCATTCATAATAACCGTCAAAGGAGGAATCACTATGGAATTTAGAATTGAAGACAAACCAGCGTTTAATTTAGTCGGTGTAAGTAAACGTGTCCCTATGCAATTTGAAGGTGTTAATAACGAGATTGTAAAGCTTGCACAAAGCATAACGGATGAACAAAAAGAAGAAATGCATTCTCTTCAAAACATTGAACCTTATGAAATTGTCAATGCTTCTTATGAGGCTGACGCTAATTTCTTAAAAGAAGAAGGAGATTTAACTCACTTGATAGGTATTTTAACGACTGAAAATCAAGTAAGTGATCTATTAGAAAAAGTGCCAGTCGGAGCCTATACTTGGGCTATATTCCCAAACGAAGGACCATTTCCTTCTACGTTACAAGATACAATGGCAAAAATATATTCAGAATGGCTTCCTTCTTCAGATTATGAAGTAATCAATGCCCCTGCTTTTTCTTTTACTAAAATGGATAAAAATAAAAAAGACTTCGCTTATAGTGAAGTTTGGATTCCTGTTCATAAGAGATAAAAACTAAAAGCACACAAATCATTTTATTCGGCACAATTTTGTATTTACTGTTGCCCGCTAAATATTATTAAAAATAGAATAAAATAATAGCATAGAGGACGCGGAGTCAACAAATTAAGCATAAGCAAGGTGAAAAGCCTTGCTTTTTATTTGGTTCTAGTAACCGGTTTGCCATCAATGGCAAACTGATTACTGTAACCAACAACGTTAAGAATACCCAAGTAAGCACCAAATTCATAAGCCTCATCACCACGTTCAATTGCAGTTTCCTTAACTTCAACAAACCTCCTGCTGCTTCTAATTTATTCTTCAATAGTCACTATTCTTTCATTATCTATCGTACGTATCTATTTTATATTGAACATCTGATATATGTTTTTCTATTGATTCATGTATCTTATCAATCAATAGAGGCATGGGACTGCTTCTATTAGGACATTTATTAGCAAATGGGTCTTTATACCAACAATTCTTTACCGCTAGTAACCCCTTTCTATCTAACCGTTCAGTAAATCCTAAAAAATGTCCACAGCAACTGCACTTAATCAATCCTGTAAGAGACAATATCTTCTTTGCAGTAGTCTTTCTTGGTGCTTTTGTTTTACGTTTTAAAAATTCTTCTATTATATCATGTTCTTCTTGAGTTTTTAATGCTTGATGTAATCCTTTTCTCCAGTCTAGAGTATAACATTTCATTACTGTTTCCCACGCAACATTGAAAGAAGCTTATTGGCTCTACTTCAACTGTTATATTTACAACTTGAATCCAAATTTCCATTTATGCAAAACTAAACATGGTCACATTTGATGGGTGGAAACAACTTATCAAGGATAAAAATGTATAGAAACATACCCCCAATATCTATAGACGCAAATATCAAAAACCAACCTTTTATATTAACATAGATAAGAGCAAATTTATAAGCAACATAGAGGACACAGTAAAGAATCAGTACTATCATTGATTTCCAATACCATTTTAATTTTGAATAGTAAATAAACATACATGAAATTGATATAAGAAACAAATTACTTACACAGATAAGTACAAAACTGCTCATTGGATAAGGAAGAATCTTTGTATTTAAGGTAAGTATACCCGACAGCATTTGAATCCACCATGCAGTAGGCATATGTAGAGTGAATAACCCATGGAGCATAAAAAAATAACGCAAGATAGGCTTCTTGAACATATATTTGTTCTTGTATACGTATTTTGTTACTCCGAAAAGTATGAGTAAACCAAGCATTGTCATCCATGTCTTATACCAATGATGATGCTTGTATAAGCCAAATTTTATAAATAGTTCTTCTATAATACCGTAAATAATTGAAAAAACAAAGAACCAGTAATATTTTAGATTCAAAACTGCAATCAATAGTGCTGTAGATGTAACACTGAACTGTGAAAAAAGATTGCCTGCCATTGTATCATATATTGGAGTTTTTGGCATTATCAGGGGATAATAATCATATGCATTAAAAAATAATATAGTGGCTTCAAATGTAAAAGTCATTCCCGAAATAACAAAAAATAGAACCATTATATATTTAACATTTTTGTCTATTCTTAAAATAACAACCATTTGAATTACAGTTAGCACCCCTAATAGTATATACCAAATTGTATTGCTCCAAAATGAAGATGTTATATAAATCATTCCTTTTATTTTTTCTTTATTATTTTCCAATTTCAAATTTAATATTACTCAATCGAAAAATGTCAGTAAGATAAGAACCTCTAAATTATCCAAGACATATAATAATTATAAATTTATATCCAGATAGAAATGCAAAAAGATATAGAGGTGTGCTATGAAGATAAAGCTTAAGATTATCTCCTTTTTAATTTGTTTTTGCTTTGTTTTTGCAAGCTTAACTTCCATAGCCATGGAATACGATTATAAAAATCTTGAAATTGTTGATCCCTATGCTCCTATTACTTATCAACAGATGTTAACCACAATTGAAGAACTCAAAGAGAGTTTCTCTGAGTTAATAACCTGGGAGAGTATTGGTAAGTCATGGGATCATAGAGATATCATACTCTTAAAACTTGGGAAGGGCGATACCCTTATACACATCAATGGCAGTGTCCATGCAAGGGAGAGAATTACCACAAACATTATATTAAAGAACATAGAGGATTATTGTAACGCCTATTGCGCTCAAGAAACTATCAAGGGATATGATGTAAAAGAACTTTTGGATCAAGTAACAATTTATTTTGTCCCTATGGTTAATCCTGACGGAGTAGATTATACCATTCTAGGAGAATCTGCCATCAGAGATGCTATATTAAAAGAGAATCTGGCTTCCATAGCTAGTTTTGATCAGTCACCCTACTTCTCGGGCATAAATAGGTGGAAGGCCAATATTAAAGGCGTTGACATTAATAAGCAATGGGATTTTGGTTGGGAAGAGAAGGAATTATTGAATCCTACTAAGCCCTCGGACTCTTATTACAAAGGAGCCTGTCCCCATAGTGAGCCTGAAACCCAGGCATTGGAAAAATTAAGTCTCCAGCACCCCTTTATGATTTATGGCACCTACCACACTCAGGGCAGCCTTTTTTACTGGTACAAATATCAGACAGGGGATGATTTAAGGGAAGTAATCGACATTAGCAAGAAAATTAGTTCTATAACGGGTTTTAAACCCGTTCCTGCCTTCAATCATATTCCTAGAAATTTTTCTTCCTATAAGGGATATGCGGATTGGACTGCTGTGGAACTTAAAAAACCCTCTTTTACCATTGAATTTGCGAAAGGAAAGTACAGCGAAAAAGACTTTGACAAAATCTACAAGCCCAGTATTGGACTTCCCCTTATGTTTGCTGAAGAAGCCTTGAAGCTAAGAGAACAATATGCGTATGAGGTATACTTTGATGATGTTTTTGTTCAAAGATTCAAAAGACTAGAAGATGCAGTAAGCTATATAGAAAAATACAAAGACTCAGAGATCCATGGGATAGTACGAAAAAATGGTGATACTGAGTATGTTCGTCCCCCAAGGATTTAACAAAAAATAAAGCAGGTATTTATTCCTGCTATTTTACGGGAGTGTAAATAATTTTGTGGGTTTGGATTGGAAGGATCTCCAATCTGGTAGAATAGTATATTAAATTGAAGATAGATTACGGCTAGGATTGCCAAGATTATTCTGATCTATGCATGGATTTGAA
>JBMOKU010000056.1:0-50811 GCA_049324315.1 Bacillota bacterium
GGATCTGATAACTTCCTTTGGTAAAGTTGACATAGAAAAACTCCTCTCTGGTTTGGTATTATTTTCTAATTCTTACCAGAAAGGAGCTTCTTATATCGTCCGCCCACAAAATATTTTACAGTCTCTATTTTACTGCTTTTAGTTTTGCAATGTCAAATGTATTCTCTTTTGTGACTGCTTCAACAATGTTTAATTCGTTGGCAATTATCTCTATTTTAGAATTTAGTTCAATATGTCTATTAGCATTTTGAGCTTCCATATCATTTAGCTGGTTCTTAATGTCTTTCACATCTGATTTTAAATCATTTACATCTGTTTTTAATCCATTCATATCTGTTTTTATTTCATTGATGTCATTTTGCATTGCCAGTAACAGTTGCTTTAACTCTTCCATAGAATTCACCCTCCTACCAGTATTATTATATCATAATATTAATAGGACAAACAATTCTTGTAAAGGTAGTTATTTAGCCAATCTTCATAGCAATACCTTTTCAAAATAAAGATAATTGTTTTTGGATAACCTTGCTTTTTGCTCCATTTATGATGTCCGCCATTTTATAGCTTATATTAAGCTTGTCGCATTCACTGCAGAAAATTTTTCCATAATCTCTTACTGTTCGGAGACGAGCATTCATAGGATGGTTTTCGCTTGTATCTATTTCATCATCTCAATTCGCTTTCCGCTTTTTTTCTATCATAACACAATAAACCTGACGGTAGTATGTCAAGTTTATTATTAATACAGTATATTTTCCTTAATCTTTCTTTACCCATGTTCTAAAAATGATAAAGGATTCATTATCGCAATCCAGACATTTCCGTTGGATCCCTTCTCCGTATTTGCCGCGGCCCCCTAACCACTCCAATTTATTTTTAGCACTTTTCTCAATAACCTTATCTGAACCGCACTGACCACAGACCAGCCTAAACCCACCCAAAATCAATTACCCCCTTTGACTGGCGGAACCGATTGATTGTTATCAGATAAAACTAATTTTAAACCGGTTGAAAGAAGTTTAATCATATCAATATCGGTTCTATATACCAGACTTCTGAGTCCGGGAGTTTTCATAGCCGCTAATAACCGGTCATAATCCTTATTCGTAGCGGCATTCAACAAAGGCCTAAAGGTATTTAACTGCTGACTCTTTTTCCGTAAGTCGGTTAACAGCAGGTTTATATCTGTGCCTTGGGCAATACTCCTCGCTACCATGACACCGGTAACGACTGCATTAAACTGTCCAAAACCCAAGAAAGGTTCAACCCCGCCGCCCGCCGCACCAGCAAAGTAGATTTTTCCCACCCTGTTGGTTGTAACAGTGCCGGCATGATGGGGTAATTGCCAGGATTCCAGCATGTTGTATTTTTTCAAGATCTCACGAGATTCTAAAAAACGGTACCAGTATCCATTCAGTTCCTCTTTTTCGATATTTTGAACCACATGGGCAATAACTGCTTTCTTTTTGTTGTAAGGAGCTAAGTAGATATATACTCCTTTTGTAAGTTCATTGTCCAACCACATTTTTAACGTATCATCTTCAAAGTCACCCTCAAAGACGCCGCCGCTCAGCCAGGTCCGCATGACTTCCTGCCAAATGCCATACCGCGTTGGGACTGTCCAGTGCCCATCGGCCACAACCACATAATCAAATTCCTTTTCCAAATCCTCCGGCTGAACGTAACTATTAAAGTGGACTTCTGATTTCACTTGCTTGCGAAGCTGGTTTTTAACAGAGTTTTTTTCTTGACCTCGAATCATAAAATAGCCTAAAGGACCGGTAACCGTAACTTGATTATTGGGTGAATAATGAATGACTTTTCGGAATCGGTTTATCGGTTTTAGTTTAATACTCAATTCTTTGTCAATATATTTAATGGGATCTGCAGCCGGACGGGTAACCAGCCCTAAAAAAGCAGATACATGGGGATGATACTCACCGATAAAGCTGTTTCGCTCAAAAATGACCGGATAAATGCCATGCTTTTCTAATTCGATTGCACAGGACAACCCTGCCGTTCCCGCTCCAATAATGGCCACTTTCATAACAAGCATTCCTTTCTGATTCTCATTCACTGTTCTTGTTAGTTTTTGCAAGAAAAATCAAATTATGCTTCTGCATCATTGGATCAGTCTCCACAATATCTATATTTTGCAACAAAAAAGAGTGCTTCCATCACACTCTTAATAGATTATATTTTGTATTTTGATGTCTGGTTTCCAGCATGATATGGTCTACTCTTGGATCAATGGAATTGCTGGATTTTGCCCTTTTAAACACATAATTGGAATCAGCAAGCTGTAAATAATTTGAGAAATCAGCTTTCCAATACCGTTTTTGCTTGCTGGCCTCTCGGATAGATTCCATGGTGTCATGAGTCACTTGAATCGTCCTAGCTTTCCCATCTTCTTCTGTTAATCTAATGCTGTCATTTTCAAAATTACAGTCTGAAATTTTCAAATTTGCCATTTCAGTAAAAGATACGCCTAAAGTATATAAGATATAAACCAGCGAATCTTGCGCATTCACGATTTCCCTGGTCATAGTTTTCAAATTGTCAGTCATCATATACGCCATCTCCTATACATCTACGTTTTGAATAGAATGTATTTCCTTTCGTAGGGATCGACGCCCTCGTCGTTCCACAAAATTATATACCGCTTTATAGGCGTAAACCTATGTACATATGCTTGCTTGTCCACAAATAAATTATAGCATGAATCGTCTTCCTATTTATGGCTAAAAGTTCCAAAAATTCTTACAATACTTTACAAACTCCAGCGAAGTATGGTATAAAATAGATATTTATGTCAGAAAAAGCATTTCTACTTGATTACGTTTTCTTTATTCATTTCAAAGTGAAAAAGGGAGTTCTCTGTCTCCCTTTCTTACTATAATGATTAACGACTTATTGTTTTTTTATCATTCAAAATGTCTATCTTTTTAGGCTGTCTGATGAGGTGAAAAAGTCCGGATGAATACAAAGCAGATCATCTGAATATCCTTTGGCATCAGGTGCATCATACGCTTTTAATTCACCGAACCATGCATTGATCTTATAGATTTTATAATCTGGAAGCAAACTGAATATTTCGGATTCACTATATCTCGAACAACTATGGCTTTCAAAGCAAATGATTGGCTTGGATTTTTTGATGAGGTCTTGGGCTCCGCGAATGACTTCATATTCGTAGCCTTGTGTGTCAATTTTCATTGCTCGAACATTTTTTTTCGTTTCATCATCTAGAATATCATCTACCGTTACGATTTTTACCGATACTTTTTGAAAATCATTTTCCAAGAGATCATAATAATTAATGGCCGCCAAAGCCTTATTATAATGATCATCCCTGGTTATATGAAAATCCGTCTGGCCGTTAAAGTCGCCTACGGCATAATCATATGTTGTGACATTCTTAAATTGATTTATGGTAACATTCCGTTTAAACTGTTCATAAATTTTGGGATGCGGCTCAAAGCCAATACATTTCATATTTGGAAATGAACTGGCCATAAATAGAGTATAGTATCCTATATTGGCCCCGATATCCAAAAATGCACCCTCATCTTTTAATAGACTGGCCAACATCCTTACAAGGCCTATCTCCCATCCACCATACTCAACAATATAATCCTCAATTAAGCCGGGTCTGTCCAGGATCATCTTAAACATACTATTTTTAGTTGTTAAATCTATAATTTGCTGTGTCATGAATCATACCGCTCCTTTCAGCTTACTCAAATACGAATTTCTTGATGTACACGTACAGCTATCATCTGAATCTACACTTTTGACATGTATTATCTTTATATCGCAATATATCATATGCCGCATGTCCTATTTGGACACAACTCTAATCTCTCATGTCATAGTTTATATATATCACGGCAGAGGTATCTTGTAGGGGCGACCATTGGTCGTCCGATATCCGCCATGGGCAAGCGAACACTGTTCGCCCCTACGACTATCGTTGTGCTTTCCAGCAAATATGACATATTTATAAAGAATACAAACGAGATATCTCATCATGTATCTAGTCGATTATCCATTTCTCCCTAAACTGCCTATATACTAACGGAATAAAATTAATATCTGATTTTCTCCAGTCCTCTTCATTACGCGGTAACCTTCACTGGCAGCCGTGGCAATGCCTTCGTCATTGGGTCTACAGTAGCCTCCTGCCTTACAGGTACCATCATCCCGGACAAGGAGTTTCCCCAGCAACCCTACAGCTACCCAATCTGGGCACGTTATACGAGAATTACACTTTTTATCAGGGTCCCATTCTGGATTCATTTTCTTCCGCATCTCCTTACGTTCTTCCATGATAACCTTTCCTTCGCTGTCTGTTACTGCTGCAATAGTAACCTCTTCATAAATAGGACGATTCCAGTCATCCAGCAGATACTTGCTGCATTCCGGATTCTCAGTGTCTGCTAGGACACCGGGGTTGGAGCTGGTAACACCCAGTATATACGTATCACTGGCATTAGCCTTTCGAATTTGGTCACTTTCGCCATCAAAGGTTACAAAGTATCCTACATTGATGAGTTCCTCTCCTGATATCTCAAACATTTCCGCGTAGTCGCAGGCCCCGGCAGCCGTGATATATGCGGAGGCAGTTACTGTACTGTCAAAGCAAGCACTACCATTGCTCAGTATTTTCGTCACGACAGCGGTGGTATCGCATATAGCTGCCCCATTAACCAAATACCATGAAAATGGAAGATCCACTGCAGGGTTTGGTCCCCCCAACTGTCCCATGACATGGACACCATCTAGTCCATTTGCACATGTGCCAATTCCTTCTGTATGGTAACTTACTCCGCTGGCTATTGTACTTGATCCTTCTGCATGGGCTGAAATCCCGCTGGCTGTTGTTTCCCTTCCCTCAGCATGGGAGCAATCCCCCACTGCCAGGGTATTACACCCCTCTGCTTCCGAACAAGTTCCTAGGGCTTGTGCATTACAACCATCGACCATATTGAAAACCCCTTTCAATAAAATATCTTTTTGGCAGTATATAATATGATACATGTCCTATATGGTGCCAAGCGAAAAAACACCTTTTATACGGAATTTTTCATGATTCTTTGGATAGGTCTGTCACACTTCTATAGAATGGACATATTATACTATCGGAAAAGGAAATATTGAAAGGAGGGAATATGCTATGAGAAGAGCATTAAATAAAAAGCGTGACATTACGAAGGGTATGGTACTATTTCCATATGGAGAAATGGGTAAATTTAACGAACTCATGGAACAGTATGGAGACATGCCAACTAGGCAAATTTACAGAGAAATAGCAAGGGTAAAGGGTGAAGTTTCCCAAGAAGTTGTAGACCAGCACTTGAAAAATCTAGATACATTAACTACCATGGAAGGATTTATGACAGAAGATCATAAAGAAAAAGTAGAGAGGGTTAAGGTTTTACTTGGAATGCCAGGGCCTCAATCTAAAGGTGCTCAAAGTGAAAATATAGAAACAGAATTTGTATCTGGTACCAGTTTATTACTATGGTTCTTAATTCTTGTTGCTATTTGGTAAATATAAGGTGTTCATAAATATACTCGTTAGAAAATCCAAAGAATCTATAGGTTCTTTGGATTTCTTTCATTATTTATAGATTTGCATCCGCTTCGCCACGGGGGCAGTTCCATCGATTTCCCTTTGGTCCTTCGCTACGCTTCGGAAACGCTCGAACCGTCCCCATGGCTCCGCTACTTTGTAATTTACTGTAATATACTTAGTATTATTTATATAGAACGCAAATCCATATTAGAATGAATAGGAAAAGATCGCCTCTATCCTTGCCGTTATGCGGATTTCTCCGGTCTGTATGGGGGTAGTGGGTTCAGCTTTGGCCAAGAGCAAATCCGATGAAGGAGCTTGCTGATAGCTTTCTTCAACGATACGGATAGGTACTTTAGAAACAATTACATCCAGTTTTCTTCCGATCATCATGGCTTTCGATACAGCATCATCAATGGCTTTTGATAATGCTTGCTGATAGTATTTCGCAGGATCTGAAACCGTGAAGGTAATATTATTGACAACATTGGCCCCGCTTCTCACAGCCGCATCAATGATTTCACCGGTTTCATCCATATCCCGTATCGTAACTTTTAAGGTATGCTCAACACGATATCCCCTAAATATTTGTTTTCCTTCTACATAATCATACTGAGGGAAAATCTGATAAGACTGTGTCTGGATATCCCGGGAGGATATTCCTATATTCTTTAGGGTATCAATGACTTCTGTGGTCTTTTGCGCATTTTCTTCCTGAGCAGCCTGCAATTCTTTATTTTCTGTGATGACACCTAAAACAACCACGGCTATATCCGGTTGTACTTGAACGCTTCCCACCCCTTCTACTTTTAACCTTCCGTCACTGTGTCGCAAATATGCTTGATAGTCCATAGAGACAGGATCATATGAAGGGTATGCACTTCTAAATCCATATGAAGGTAAATATGACATCTTTCTTCATCCTTCCATTTTCACAAATATATGGTTTATTTTATCATATGAAAATTATGAAATTGTGGTAACGAATACAACTCATATCTTAAACGAATATGGGAAGGATAAACTTGAATACTTGTAGGAAAGGTGAAAGATATGTATAGACCAGGCTATTTATCCTTGTTGGAAAACGGAGAATTTGAAAACCGTGTGCATAAACTCAACACTATGCTGGAAAACTGTGTCTTATGTCCCCATCAGTGTCAAGTAAATAGAAAAAAAGGCGAGCGGGGTTACTGCAGAACATTGGAAAAGGCTGTTGTTTCTGGGGCTGAAGCACATTTTGGAGAAGAAAAGGAGCTGGTAGGCCGACATGGTTCAGGCACCATTTTCTTTTCTCACTGCAATCTAAAATGCGTCTTTTGTCAAAATTATGAAATCAGCTTCTGTGGTGAGGGAGAAGAAGTTACTGCTGAAGCATTGGCAAATACCATGCTTTATCTACAAAAAAGAAATTGTCATAATATAAATCTTGTATCTCCCGGTCATATTGTTCCACAGATTGCAGAAGCCATTTTTATCGCGGCAAAAAAAGGTCTGCATATCCCCATTGTCTATAATACCAACGGATATGATTTAACGGATACGCTACAATTGTTAGATGGTATCGTAGACATTTATATGCCGGATATTAAATTTGCTGATGATGAGATTGCACAAAAATATCTGGGTGTAAAAAAATATTTCTCAATTGCAGCAAATGCAGCAAAAGAGATGTATGGTCAGGTAGGCAATTTGGTAACAGATGACCGAAATATTGCTTATAGGGGATTGATGATCCGTCATTTGGTTATGCCTGAAAACATTACAGGGACTGAAAAAATTATGAAGTTTATAGCCGATGAACTATCCAAGGATACTTATGTCAATATCATGGCGCAGTATTATCCTATGCATAAAGCATATGAATTTGAAGCGTTGAGGAGAAGAATAACAAAAGAAGAGTTTTCCAATGCCATTTTATCAGCGAAAGCAGCCGGGCTGAGAAACATAAGGGATTTTTAATTTCCCGTTTTTTACCCTTTTAGTTTAAAAATGATAATCCCTGCTATCATAATGCCTACCCCTAAAGGCTTGGTAAAATGAAAATCCACTCTATGACTTTCGAACAACCCAAAAGTATCCACCATAAGAGCTGCAATTAGCTGCGTAACCATGAGAATAGCAACTGACAAGGTCGGTCCTAATAGGGTAATTCCTTTCATAACACTAGAAACGATAATGACACCAAATACACCGGCCAATAGATACCACTTATTCACAGCATGAAGGCTGCCAAAGCTGCCTTCACGGGTAAAAGCAAGCAGCAATAGGGAAGCGATCAATCCCGTTATATGAACAATTGTTATTGTCTGCCATAAACCAATCTTTTCTCCGGCCCGTGTATTGAAAATGCTCTGCAGACAAATAAAAACACCGGCAATAATCGAATAAACAATACCTAACACGTTCATGCCCCCCTTCATCGTTTTATCGTAAATGTTACTACTCATAAAGATTATTGCGAGATAATTCCCTGAGCTTCTCAATATCTTCAATCATAATAGACCCATCTTTTTTTCGGATGATGTGTTCTGAAACCAATCGGCTAACGATTCGGTTAAGATGCCGATAACTGGTGCCCAGTAAGTTTGCGATCTCTGTCAGCTTTGATGTTTTAAGCTCTTCGACAAGCAGAGATTCATTGTCATAGCACAGGGTAGACAACAAGTAGCTGGCAAAGCGATTTTCCACAGGGTATAGAAGATTAAGAGAAGTAGCATTGGATATGGTATAGAGCTTGTGACAGAGGTTTTTGATTAAAAATCTTAAAAACTTCGGATCATCATAGGCATACTGAAGCAGATCCTCAAAACGGATAGAAATCAATAGTGATTTATTAAGAGATTCTACATTGCACTTGGCTCGATAGTCCGTTAAAAACTCCATATCTCCCACAATACTCAGCGGCTTATTAAATCTCAGCAGCAGCAGTTTACCATTCTCCTGAACCGTATATATTTTTAGCTTACCGCTGACTAGGAAATACATATATTGAAATTGGTGTCCGATTTCACAGACATATTCTCCTTTTTCCAAGCTTATAAGACTCATTGTCTGAAGAATTTCATCACAAAAAAACTCTTTCAAATCATATTTCGTTATATAATGCATTAACAGTTTCTGATCAGATATTGTTTTCATTTTCAAGTCCTCACATATCTTTTTTCCCTGCGATATATTTAGTTTATACAATTTTAAACAATAAAAAAAGGACATATGTCCTGAAAAATAAATTATATAAGTCATACTAAGTGCATTACATCCGCTATGCCACGGGGACGGTTCCATCGTTTCCCTTTGGTCCTTCGCTACGCTTCGGAAACGCTCGAACCGTCCCTATGGCTCCGCTTTTCTATAGGTTTATACCTTAAGAGTGGTATTTAGTTTTGCGGGACGGCCAGGAGACCGTCCCCTACAAAAGAAAATGCATTCTGTTTTAAGAGCGTAGATTTATATATGTGTTCAAACTAGTAAGTGATACTAACCCTTATGATGGAAGCTGTTATTTGGCTTGTATTGCAAATTATCATATGGGGATTTTGTATTGGTTTTCCTCTATTTATCAGTAAGAAATCGCCCTTTTCTAGTACAACTTCCTCTGCTGTACCCGTCACGATATTTACCGTTCCTTCATAACAGTAGAAAGCGTCTGTCAGCTTTTCAGATAGCATCTCGCTGCTCAATAAATCTGCTATTTCTTGCTTTTCCTTGCTATTCAGTGAAATTGCCTGCATATCTCCTCTGCAGCCCGGTGCCATCATAAGGTTAAAATCTGTCACCCTACCAAAGCTTCTGGTTGTCCATTCTCCACTAAAGCTATCTTTTTCAAAAGGCTTTAAGCAAATGCTGTGATGTCCCTCATGCTCCAGCTTCATTTCACCATCCAGTACCATGATCAGTCTCCATATTCCGGGAAGATGAGTAAAAACAGATTCGTCTGCTTCAACTTTAGCAGAACTGATTCTCCATAAAAAACTTCGCTGGCTGTAGTCAGCATCCTTTGGGTAAATCGCCAGTTGATTGGTTGTTCCTCCGGACCAGGTCATGATCTTCTGTTCTTCTTTCCTAAGTATGTCAATACGATAAGACATAGCAATTCCTCCCACAATGTAACATGATTTCAGTATAATGCAATTTAGCTATCTCCGTCAAAAAATTTTATTATTGAAAACAAAGCAACATCCACCACTGTTCTACCTTCACAATATCTCCTCATTAGAGCTATCTAAGTATAAAATTACAGATAGATGAAAAAATAATGATAGGTCTAAAACGATAAACAATCTTTTAATAACTGGAGGAAACAAATGATTATTCAAGGCTATTTTGAAAATATGAAGAAAGCAAAAGAAACGGTCAACGCATTAAAAGAAGCAGGCTTTAAGAATGCGCAATTCGATATCAACGATCATTATATCAGTGATAGAAACGTAAATATCAATGGAGTGGGAACAGAAACGGCACCCAGTCTTTCAGGTCTGGTTCTAAAATCCGGTCCCTATGCAATAGAAGAAATTAGAGGGTCCTTGCTAGCTGCTGATCCTGCCGTAAGCGGCATGGGTAAGATTAATGAAATAGCTGATATCAACTGTAAGGTCATTGTGGAGGTTGATGATGCAAACATCAAGACGGTTAAGGACATCTTAGTCAGTATGGGCGCAGATTTGGAGAATCCTTATATAGAAAAGCCCATTGAATAAACAAAAAAGATAAAAAATCACATCGTATTTAAGGCAGAAAATCATGGCAACTTCTTTCTTGCCATGATTCTATCTTTTATACAATATTAAATTTTGATTTATAATAAGTCTCTTTCTTTAAAAGCCTATACCAAAATCAGCTTCTCAGGATTCAACTTCAAGTACCATGGCTGCTGCATATCTTTTATCTTATCCCACTTCTCTTTCGTCACTTCCCACTGAAGATGATAATCCTGACTGCTTAAAGGCTTCCTTTCCAGCGATAAGTATACCGTCTGACTGAAAGGCGTCTCACTGGTAAAACCGGACCAGCACTTAAAGATGTTTTCCGTATCACCCTCTTCAGCCAAATCGATGTAATGACCGCAAATACCCACGTGACTGATGCCCTCTTTGCATTCAGTATTTACTTTCAGCTTAATCCCCCAGTCAAGGGCTTCGATTTCATATGGGGACAAGTATTTTATGGAAGAAAAGTTTTTACACCCGGTCAGTTGAGCCGTTACAAGGGTTGGAGGTTTCATGAATATGGCCTCTTTTTTTCCTTTCGCCTCAAGCTTTCCGGAAGACAGTATGACCAACTCTCTACAAATTCTGTATGCTTCTTCCATGTTGTGTGTTACAAACAGTGTAACCCCCCTGTAGTTGGAAAGAGTCTCCATCAGCTGCTTCAGCAGATGATTTCTCAAATGCTCATCCAATGCCGAAAAGGGCTCGTCCAACATCAACGCTTCCGGCTCTATGGCTAAAGCTCTGGCCAGCGCTGCCCTTTGCTGCTGCCCACCTGAAAGTTGGCTGGGATACCTTTTTTCCAACCCTTCCAGATGTACCATGGATATCATTTCATTAACCTTTCGCACTTGTTCCCCAGGCTTCAAAGCTCCTAATCCAAACCGAATATTCTCCTCCACAGTCATATTTGGGAACAAGGCATAGTTTTGAAATAAGAATCCGATTTTCCGCTTCCTGCTGGGAAGATTGATGCCACGGGCAGCGTCGTATAATACCCGTCCGTTCAACACAATTCTTCCGCTGTCCGGTGTTTCAAGCCCGGCAATACAGCGCAGCGTCATGCTTTTTCCCGATCCTGAAGCCCCCAAAATTCCCACAGTATCTATTCCCGCTTCAAATTGAACATCCAAAGAAAAGCCAGGGAGTTTCTTTTTTATATTCACATAAAGCTCCATTCTATTTCCTCCCCATGGGTGACAAAACCCTGCGCTGATATTCCGTCCAATAATTCATCAGAACCATGAAGGTCAAGGATATACCGGTAATCAACAGTACCCAGATGAATGCCTTCTCCATTTCTCCACCTTCTGCAGCAAAGAAGATGGCGATGGGAATGGTTTGGGTTTTTCCCGGAATGCCCCCTGCCACCATGAGGGTTGCTCCAAACTCCCCCAGGGCCCTTGCAAAGGCCAGTACAGTCCCTGCAGCGATACCCGGCCAGGCAAGGGGGACAGATACTTTCCAAAAAACCTTCCATTCAGAGACACCAAGGGTCCTAGCCGCATTGAGAATATCCTCGTTAATTTGCTCAAAGGCCCCCCTCGCGGTTTTATACATCAGCGGAAATGAAACCATAGTGGCAGCAATGACTGTAGCCTGCCAGGTGAATATAACGGTAGTACCTAGGGCAAATAGAAGCTTCCCTATAGGGCCATGCTTACCAAAAATCAGGAGCAAAAAGAAACCTACCACCGTAGGCGGCAATACCAACGGTAAGGTTAAAAGCCCATCGATCAGCCCTTTGAGTTTTCCACGATAGCTAGCAACAAACCAAGCTGCTGCAATCCCAAAGAAAAATGTCAGTAGGGTAGCCGTCAATGCTGTTTTTAAAGATATCCATAGCGGCGAAAGATCTAGATCCAATGAAATCACTCCATGACTCTGTCGGTTATTTTGCTACAAACGCAAATCCATACTTTTCGAATATTGACTTAGCCTTATCACTGCACAAAAAGTCTAGATAGTCCTTTGCAGCATCCATATTTTTACTCTCCTTGATAACTGCTGCCGGATATATAATTGGCTTATGGGAGCCCTCAGGTGCCTTCGCCACGACTTTAACCTTATCAGACACCTTTGCATCCGTTTCGTACACCATACCTGCATCGGCATTACCTGTTTCTACCCATGCTAAAACAGCTTTCACATCTTTGCCAAATACTGCTTTAGGCTTAACGGTATCCATCAGATTAAGATAATTCAATACCTCTTCGGCATATTGCCCGGCCGGCACGCTTTTTGTTTCTCCTAAAGCGAATGTCTTAACATTGTCGGATGCAAGATCATCAAAATCAGTCACCAATACATCATCTTTGGGTACAATGAGGACAATTTTATTTTCCAGAAGGCTTTTTCTGGTATCTTCTTCAATAAGACCTTCTTCTTGTAGGGCATCCACTTGCTTGGCTGCAGCAGAAATAAATATATCGACCTCGGCTCCCTGCTCAATCTGCTGCTGCAGCGAGCCTGATGAACCAAAATTGTATGTAAGGGTAACATGGGGTTTTTCTTCTGCATAGATTGTTTGAATTTCATCCATAGCCTCTTTGAGACTGGCTGCAGCAGAAATTGTCAATGAAACCGATGCTTCTTCTTTCACAGGCTCAGATGTGTTGCTTTCCTGAGAATTCTGAGCAGGGCCTGTCTGCCCGCAGGCTGTTGAAAATAGAATAACAGCCAAGATCAAAGCAAGTAATAGTGTCTTTTGATTATTTTTCATCATAAATCCTCTTTTCTATAGATTAGCTATCCGCTACAAGACTCAATAACAACCTCCATCACGCCTCCGCAGACCATGCCTTCCTCTTCAGCAGCTTCTGCTGTCATGTCTACACGATGAACCCTACATCCTCCATCCCGGATTACATCACGGGCTATATGAATGATCTCTCCTTCACTGCATCCTCCGCCAATACTGCCCAGCGTCTTTCCGTACGGCCACACCAGCATTTTGGCCCCTGCTTTTCTGGGAACCGAGCCTTTTGTTGAAACCACTGTAACCACTGCCTTGGGATCATTCTCGCCTTTACCCAATTCTTCCAATACTGTCCGGTCAAGCTCAGGCCAATTTATTTTTGAAGAGGAGACATTTTCCGATAGGGTTCCGGCAAGCCTTCTGTAGCTGATAACTTGTGCAATAATGGAAATGGCGATCTCATCAGGCGTCACGGCACCTATAGCCAGACCGATGGGCGCATTCACTTTGTCTAACTGCTCTTGTAAGTACCCCTCACTGAGCAATTGCTCCATGACGCTTTTGACTCGCCGCTTAGAGCCTATCATCCCAATATAGGCAGCATGATACTTCAACACCTGTCTGAGACAATCCAAATCATGGCGATGCCCTCTGGTTACAATGACGACATAGGAGGACTCATTAATAGGCAATAGATCAAAGCACTTTTCAAAGCTCTCACAAATCACCTTTTCAGCATCGGGAAATCTTCCCTCGTTGGCAAATGAGGGACGGTCGTCGATAACCGTCACTAAGAATCCTAATCTGGCACCAAACTCAACCAAAGGTTTTGCAATATGTCCCCCACCTAATACAATCAGCCGGGGCTCCGGAAAGTAGGGCTCAATTAAATGGGTTATGGTATCTTGGCCTTTAGCAAACTGAATATTTCCGGATTCCAATGCAAGCTGAGCCTTTTGGTATATTATTTTATTCAGATTATCTATAGAATGATAAACCCGCAATTTTTCCTCCGTAAGCAGAATTTTCTCTGGAGAAGCATTCCGATCATTGTCTTTATCATTCATAATTGTGACCATGACCGCCTTTTTCCCTGCATCCAATTCATTGATTAAGCTTCTATATGCATTCATATTCATTACATTTCACCTCCAAATGCAGTAATCCAATTTATCCTTCACACTTCTATCTCATACTTCTTTATTTTGCTGTAAAGTGTATTTCTTCTTATGCCTAAGGCCTGTGCCGATTGGGTTATATTCCCACTAAATCTTTTCAGCACTCTTACCAGATGTTCTTTTTCAATATAGTCCATATCCAAGCGATCTCGATCACTGTTCTGCAATGTTATATCATCGCTTACATCCTGACCGAAGTATCCCGGTGGTATTGATTCCGTATTGATAATAAGCTCCACAACATTCTCTAGCTCTCTAATGTTCCCGGGCCAGTTGAAATTCATCATTATGTTCAAATACGATTCCGGTATTTCAACCTCTCTCTTATTGAGGCTTTCAGCTATGTTCTTCATAAAATATTTTATCAGCAGCAATATATCGCTTTTCCTTTCCCTCAAGGGTGGCAGGTACAAAGGCAGCACATTGAGTCTGTAAAACAAATCCTTTCTGAATCTTCCCAGTTCCACTTCTTTCTTCAAGTCTTTATTGGTTGCAGCAATGATCCTTACATCTACAGGGATGGATTTCTGGCTTCCAATCCTCGTGATAATGCCTTCTTGGAGTACTCTAAGAAGCTTTGTTTGCATATCCAGAGGCATTTCTCCGATTTCATCCAGCATGATGGTACCACCATTAGCCAATTCGAATTTCCCTAGATTTCCTCCCTTCTTAGCTCCTGTATAGGCACCCTCTTCATACCCAAAAAGCTCTGATTCTATCAGTTGATTAGGTATGGCACCACAATTCAAAGCAATGAAAGGGCCATCCATTCTTTTACTGAAATTGTGAATCGACTGGGCAAACACTTCTTTTCCGGTACCACTTTCACCTAATATCAGTATGGTAGATTTACTGTTTGCAATTTTTTTAGCATACTGCACGATTCTCAAAAAATTCTCATCTTTTCCTATGATTTTGTCAAAAGTATAATATGCCTGGTACTCATTTTTCTTCTTCACCTTTTTGACTTCTTCAAATACATATACAATCTCAATACTATCATCCTGTGGATTGTAAATAGGATTAGCCGTCAAATGGCATGGGAACCTATTTCTTAATGCCATGATGTTTATTTCTTGTGAAATATTTTCACCTGCGCATATAGCCTCTTTTACGCTATTCCATTCCTCAACAATTTCTTCCATTGCCTTGGCTTTTAACTGATTATCCTTATTCCCTAATAACTCCAAGGCCTTTTTATTATGAATCTTTATCTTGCCGTCAATATCGGAGGTGACGATGGCCACCGGCATGGAGTTAAATATTGTTTTTATATGCTTGTTATTCATGTTTTGAAGTCTATTGAATTCTTTTACCTTCATCATCTCTTCTATAGCATTGGAAGCTGCAATAACCATACCCAATGTATGGGGATGTACCAAATCGGTATATCCCGTAAGATCCAGAACGCCTATGAGATTCCCATGGTAGTCTTTGATAGGTGCTCCTGAACAGGTCCATCGATGATATGCCTTGATAAAATGGTCTTTGCCTGACAATTGCACAGGTTCCCCGGTTTTAATAACAACTGCCATCGCGTTCGTTCCTATGCTCTCCTCATTCATATAAGCACCGGGAACCATCTTCAAGTCAAAAGCTTCCGAAAGTATTTTTTCATCTCCGATAGCATTTAATATGCATCCTTCTCCATCGGTAAGCAGCGCAAAGAAATTATGACCCTTTACAAAATTGATCAGCTGTTCCATATATGGAGATGCAGTTAAAATCATATCCCTGTTTTCAGCAAATTTTTCTTGAAGTTCGGTCTGACCAATAATCTTACTGCTGAAAACTTGATCTTCTTTGATTCCTAATTTCCTGCATCTTTCATGAGAAAGCTCTATGACGGATTTATAATCAGCATTCATCATATGATTACTCCTTTATCATACTGTTTTACACTGCCATCTTTGATGGATTTGATCCCAAAATAGTTCATTGACACATCCATATGGCTGGCATACCTTCAATATCTCCTGTAAAGGAAAACCTAAAAGCTTACTTAATATAACCCTGTTAACACCGGCATGGGCAATGATAAGGATATTTCCTGCGGTGCTTCTTCTTATGATATGTTCAAAGGTCGGCATCACCCTTTGTTGAAGTTGGTAAAAACTTTCCCCTCCCGGAGGTATGAAGGTATCTATATGTTTTCCCCTATTTTCATACTGTTGGGGAAACCGGCTTTTTATATATGCAAAGGATTTGCCCTCCCAATCCCCCATATTGATTTCTTTTAGTTCCTCAACTGTAACTCTTTCAATATTTCTACTCCCTAAAATGATTTCCGAGGTCTGTACACATCTTGTTAACGGACTTATGTATACTTTCTCTATGGTTATGTCGGAAAAATAATCATGTAACTTCCCGGCCTGATTGATGCCCGCAGCGCTCAACGGTAAATCGGTGGTTCCTATATAGCGCTTTTCTTCTCCGCAGTCAATTTTGCCATGCCTTACCAGATAAATTCTTCTATCCATACATAATACCTTTTCCCGATATTTTTTCAATCTTTTTCATGATTTTTTCGGCTGCATCATATCTCTTTTTTATTTTCCTTAAAGCTTCAAGATCATCTCTATATGCCTTCAAATACTGCTGCAGCCTTTCTTCAAGCAGCATGAATTGATCTTCCTTTACCAGCTTATCTGCCAGGTACAGTATTTCATTTTCCGTAATTTTTTTATTCTCATCTACGTCAATATCCGTATGTGTAGATATGATATGGCCCACATGCTCATACCCCATATTTTTCAATATCATAGTTCCCACTTGGGCATGATTTTTTTCTCTCCTTGCCATATCGTGCAGCAAGGCAGCAGCTTCCAGAGCTGCACCGTCAAGCTCATATGCTGCATCTTTTAAGTTATATAAAATATCCATGGATATCCTGGCTACTTTTATACAATGCTTGACGATATGGTCAGGAACGTTATAATGATTTAAAATGGCATAGCATTCCTTTCTACTTGGTGCGCTCCTATGAAAATACCTTAATAAGTTCTCAAAATCCTCTTGCGTATCCATATCCATTAAAATGGCCTCGTCACATACAGGAACACATGAATCGTCATCAGAAAAACTTTCAAGAAGCCTTTTCAGTCCCCGTTCTCCATCGCTGTTTCCAATTGCATGTCTATACTTAGAATCAATCAGCGGCGGATGTCCCCGTTCTCCAATAAATGTGGGATAAATAATGCCTTTATCGCATTCCAGATACTTGTTTTTCAATAGTTCCAAAGTATGTTTTTTGACAAGGGGAATATCTACAGGCTGCATAAAAAATGCCTCAACATCATCATCCAGCGCTTTCACACCTTTTACAACAGAAGAATACATGCCCTGGGAATAATTTTCATTCATCACACACACTACCCCGGAATTCTTGAAATGCTCTATTATTTCAGTCCCTCGGTGTCCCACTACAAGGATAATGTCTTCAATTCCGGCATTCCTATGGGTGTTGATCACGGTTTCGACAGCGGTGTATGTACCAAATTCCAAAAACGGTTTGAAGCTGCCCATCCTGGAGGAATATCCCGCAGCGATAACAATGGAAGCAATTCTACCGCTTTTCATTTTTAGGACCTCTTTTCACCTTAATCAGCTCTGCCGCAATACTTACTGCAATCTCCTCCGGCGTATCCGCATAGATGTGAAGTCCGATGGGACAATAGACTCTTTCCAAATCCTCTGAGGTAAAGCCTTCTTCCAAAAGGCTGTTATAGACATATTCCCGTTTACTTCTGCTGCCTATCATTCCGATGTATTTAGCGTCCGTTCTGAGCGTTTGTGCCAGAGCATCCTTATCATAGGCATGACCCCTTGTAACAATGATAATATAACTGTTATGATTTATTTTAACATAGTCCGTCAAGTTGTCAAAAGACGGGATCACCTTTACTTCATCAGCGGTATTAAATCTTTCTCTGTTGGCGAATTCTTCCCGATCGTCAACAACAACCACATAAAAGCCCAGCTTTTTAGTAATGTCTGCAATTTGCTGCGCCACATGGCCGGCACCTATAATACAGATACTTTCATAATTAAAGAAAGGCTCAATCAAATATTTTTCTTTTTCCATGTCCGCAACATGCAATTTGACCCTATGATAGTTTTCTCTGATTTCTTTTACTACCCCCTGGACCTCTTCATTTTCCGAACCATAAAACCCTGTTTCTGTGCAAATCCATTTATCTGATCCTGTTATCTTCTTCTGTCCATCCGACATTTTCGTTATCAAAACAAAATCTGTGCTGCTTTTCTTAAGGGCTGCAGCCTTCTTATATAGATCAATCATTTGTTCATCTTCACAGTTCACATATTCTAATAATACGCTTACACTTCCGCCGCATACCATCCCCAGCATCTCGACATCTTTATTAGACAAAACAAAATTCTCTATAATGAATTCTTCCGTATGAAAAACCTTTGCTGATAATTTGATGGTCCTTGCTTCCAGCAATCCGCCGCCAATGGTTCCATCAATTGAAAAATCTTTTTTTACTAACATTTTTGTGCCTTCTTCTCTGGGCGCAGAACCGGATTTTTTCAGGATGGTAGCCAGCACAAAATTTTCTTTTTTATCCAATGATCCATTGATCCATTCAAATATGTCGCTCATCCTTCATCTCCCTTTCCTGTAATCGCGAATTTTCCTTTTTATCATGCTATTGACTATTTGGGTCGGTTTGTTTTCTTGATTGGATATGACTTCCATATTTAATCCCCGTCCAAACTTATCATATAGAATGTCTTGTATGCCGCATGCCACTTCATCTTTTATCCGATGAAATGCATCTTCTCTTTGCGTGGCTATTTCCAGAATAAGTCTACCTTCAACATCCACACAGGCTTTATAATCCATGACATCTTCAAAAGATAGAACGATTTCATCCAGTTCTCTCAAATAGAGAAACTGGTTTTCCCTTAATGCAACCCTATTATCCATTCTTCCCTGTACTTTTTCCATGGTGTTGAGAAAAGTACCGCAAGGACAGGCGGTTAATGAGAATGCAGCAATATCTCCCGTTCTATACCTGATCAAAGGCATTGCCTGTCTTGTCAGGGTCGTGAACACTACTTCACCATATTGTCCGTTTTCAACAGCCTCGCCGGTATCAGGATGGATAATTTCAAAATACAAATCTCCTTCTCTCATATGGTATCCGTTTAAAGCTTCACATTCCACGCATCCGCCATACCCCATTTCTGTCATTCCATAGTGGGTAAAGACGCTGCACCCGTATTTGTATGTTAATTCGCGAATCAATACGTCAGGCACATAATCCGTACTCAACAGCACCTTTTTGATTCTTCTTCTAAATACCTCACTCTTCACCTTGCTTAAATAGAGGACCTGCATAGGTATTCCCACAATACAGGTTATGTTTCTTTCTTCGATGCACCGTGCAGCTTCTTCCGGATCTGCAAGGACTCCATGCACCGTACACGCTATTTTTGACATGGCCAATGCCTTTTTTAATAAATCTCCTATACTTCCATATGCACTGCTTGGGAGAAGGACAAGCACGCGATCTGTATGGTCCGTCAGACAGCTCATACCATATCTAAAAAAATCAATGGTAAGATCGAGGTCTTCTTCGGTAAAAAATATTCTCTTTTCTTCTCCGCTTGTACCAGAAGTGTTTAATGTCACGATCCTCTTGACCTCACGCTGGGGTACACATAAAAATCCATGGGGATTTTGCCTTATGTCTTGGGGAAATGTAAAGGGTAGATTCTGTAAATCCTTTAGAGACCGGATGTCTTCATCTCGGATATCTTTCAGCTGTTCCTTATAGAACAAACTGTTTTTCTTTACATATTCCACGGTTTCTCTAACTTTCTTTACTTGATACGCCTCTAATGCCTTCCTGCTTCTCTCCTGAATCCCAGTCCTGTCTACTATCCAGCTTTCAAGGGGTGTCAGTTTCATGACCAATTCCTCATTTCTGTTTTCTGTATAAATACCTTCCTTCCACGTCCGACAGATTGTACATACAGAAGGGTATCAACCTTCCATCCAGGCTCACCACATGAATACAGCAGTCCTTCACCCTCTCTAGATCAACGTTCCATACATCCTGGAAAGCCATAGCCGATATGCTGAAGGAATGGTTGTGGATGCGATTGAGTATTTCATCCCAGCCCTGCATTTCTTCTGTGTCCCCTTTCTTCTTTATATAATCCGCTTTTCTGAAAGACCAGTTCCGTGAAACATAAGCCTTTGCTTTTACGGCCCCTTCCTCCACCTTTTCACTTTTGCAGCTGCAGCTGGAACGGTTTGTTATATTCATCAATTTTTTCTTTCCATCTAAAAGATAACTGCCATGAAAAGAACATAGGGCATTTTCGCATCCCGGAGGCTTTAGACTTTCTTTTTTGATTTTCCCTCCAGTCTGTCGCTCTATTTCTTCCATGACTTCAGGCAGGGTCACTCTATCTTTGTCTTTCGGAGTGAAAGGCACTCTGCCAAAATAACTGACAGGCTGAAAATGCACGCCCCTTACCGCCGGTGCATGTTCTAATGCAAAATCAATGATGCTGCCTATGTTATCCATATTTATCCCTGGAACCAAGGTAGGAACCAACACAACACCTATTCCATATTTCTTACAATTCTCTATGGTTCTTATTTTGGCTTCCAGCAGCTCCCTGCCCCGTAGTTTTATATTTATATCATCATCTGTACCATCAAATTGCAAAAAAATTGAACTAAGTCCAGCATCCTTAAGCTCTTTAACATAACTTTCATCTTCTCCCATACGTATACCGTTGGTATTCACCTGTATGAAAGGAAAGCCCAATGCTGCGCCGCTCTTTATAATAAGAGGCAGATCCTTTCTTACCGTGGGCTCTCCCCCGGAAAGCTGGATATTGCATCTCCCCGATGCTTTCAGCACGCTTTTATACTGCAGCTCGATCTGTTCCAAAGACGGGTTTTCCTCTTTACAGCCGTTGGAATCTGCAAAACAGAAGCTGCAGTGCAGGTTGCAGTTTTGGGTAACCTCGATTAATGCCGTACAGGTATGCTGCCTGTGCTCGCTGCACAATCCACAGTCAAAAGGACATCCTTTTTCTGCTGCGGTAATAGGATTCTTTATATATGCCCTTTCTTTTTTTCGAATCCATTCTTCCATAGGAATGCTGTCTTTCCATACAACGGTCTTAAAAACGCCATGCTCCGGACAGGATTTGACCATATAGGTGTTACTCCCTTGGGTATGGATTTGTGCACCAATCTTTTTTAAACAGACAGGACATAGGCTTTGGGTCTTTGAAATAATTTTTATACGCTCCATGTTTATTCCCTGCTCCCAAATTCATAGTCATGGTCCCGTAATATTTCTCGGACCTTTTCGTAGCTCTTCAATACTATGTCCCCGCACTTTATATTGTAGTTCATATTGCTTTTATCATCGGAAAAGCTGTACACACCGATAATATCCACACATTCCATACTTCCAAACTCGTTTTCAAACCATGTCATATATTCTTCGACCATACTGCCATAGTCTTCTCTGGCATATTCCGTTTCCTTTCCTTTAGCTGCATAAAGCCCTAGAATTCCGATTCCGCCGGTAATTACCCCACACGTTTTCTGTCTGCCGCCGATCCCCTTGCACAATCCGCTTACAGCCCTGATCAAATCCTCATTTTCCTTTTCTTCCTCATCCAGTGCCAGCTTCATCATGACCTGTGTGCAGCAGAAACCTGCGGATACCATTCTTAACATTCTAAAAGCCGTTTCATTCATGATTTGTTTCCCCTTTCCTTGCGATCATCATAAAATATCCGGGCTTACAAACCTTCAATATTTCCTGGAATCTATAACCATCTACGCAACCATCCGTGGTTTTATTCCAGAACCCCCCCATAGATCCATGAGAAAACACAATTTTGACCAACAATTCCTTTAATAAATCACTGCAGTCTTCCAAAATCATGATCTCAAATCCCAAGCTTTTCAGATTATCTCTTAACAGATTCAAGTCATGCAATCCCCTCATGCAGCTGTTAAACGAAAATTTCTCCAGTTCTTTAATAAAACCGGGATTTCTAGCATATACATCCGTTGCAACAAACCATCCGCCCTTTTTTAATACTCTGAATACTTCTTTTACTACACGATTAACGTCATCCATAAGAGACAGGGTACATTCCGCAAATACACCTTGAAAGCATTCACCTGCAAAAGGTATATGCTCCCCTATGCCTTGGATAAAATCCGCAAAAGGATACTTTGTTTTTGCAATGCTCAATAATTTTTCTGATGGGTCGATCCCTACAGCCTTGATCTGATGCTTTTCAAACAGATAGCCTATCGTAGCGCCCCGACCGCAGCCCAAATCAAGCACAGCATCTTCCACGGAAAATTTACAAAACTCCACACCTTTTTCTGTCAAGCTAAAGCCCCCCGGTCTCAGGGTTTCCCCCATCATTTCGGACATGCTGTTATTCTCATAGGCATTGCAGCACTTCATTCTATTTGTCCTCCAATCCCTTTTCTACCTCCAGCATCTTGCCCAGGGCCAGATCCTCCCCGATGAATACAATATTGCACGTTGGACATTTCATCAGTTCTACTTCAAAGTTCCCTTCCAGATAACGGACTTTTACCTTGTGAAGCTCCAAATTTTTTTTGCATTTGTCACAAACCCATGGTATATTCTGTCTATTTCCTTTATTCATGCTCATTCCTCCACCACTTCCATTCTGTGGCTGTAAACGCTGTTTATGAAAACCCCTTCCTCTTTTTCTTCATATCTTACCCAGTAGGTAACATTGTCCAGCCTTAACCTAGCCAGATAGTTTGAATTTTCCGGGTTGAAAAACCGCTCTTTATTTTTCTGAGCATTGTCAATGACCCTTTCGATGTCCTCTACCAGGATATACCGTTCTTCCATAACCGCCATGACATCTTCCGGTATGATTATGTTGAAATCGTTACTTCTAATTAAATCCATATCCCGTGTCTCACCCCATATTTCCTTTAAGAGATTGTGCTTCAACCGTGTCCTGTTTTCGTGTCTTTCCGATAGGGTCGGCATTTTCTTAAGGGCAAGCCCCTCCATATCGACGCCATATATCAGGTCCAGGATATGATAGGTCCTTTTTCCACCCTCCACGAACAGGTCTTTGCACATTGCACAGTAGACCAATATATCTTCCGTGCTTTCATTGGCTCTATCCTTTACAAATTCCTTTGCCTGTTCCCGATTGGCATAATACACCAAACCGCCGTATCCGCAGCATTTCGTTTTCTCCTTGGTGTACGTAAGCTCTTGAATTTTGTAGCCCAATAATGTCGCGATATTTCGAATGCTGTCATGAATTTTTGTATTATATCTTGTAGCACATGCATCATGGACCTGTAAAACACGTCTTCCCGGTACTATATTTCTTTCAGGCAATCCATATTTCTCAAATATCTCCCATAAGGATACCACATCAATTTCAGGCAAATATTTTTCAAAAATGGCGACACAGCTGGAACAAGCCAAGATGAAGGTAGGTTTATCCATCTCCTCCCATACCTGCTTAATTTTCAGAACATTTTCTTGCATAAGGTCCTGCCTTCCGGCCCAATCAGCAGGGGCCCCGCAGCATCCCAGATAAATACCAATATCTTCTTCGATATAGGCTTCCTTCATGGCTCCCACCAAATGTTTATAGATATCTCCAATATGCTCAGCATGTGTTGCTGAAAGCTGACACCCGGGATAGAACAAATACCCTGTCTTGCCTGAACCTTTATATAGTCCCCTGGCATATTTTGAATAGGATAACACCGGATAGTAGAATAAATGCTTCGACTGCTCTTTACTGGGCTGTTTTCTCACCATTGAAAACCGATGGCTGTTACTGAATTTCATATCCTTTAAGGCAAAATCGTGGGCAGATACAGGCATTTTCCCTTTTTGCACCATACTCTCCCTGGTTTCTTGTACAACATCTTTCATGCTTATGTCCAAAAAGCACTGTTCCTTACACAATCCGCAAAGAGTACAGGAATTGATCATTTTATTTGCGTAATGGGTTCCCAGTATAATCCGCTCATTATGATTGATCTGTCTTATATAGGCATTGGGAGATATATTGAATTTTTTCATATGACTGCAAGTTTTGATACATGTCCTGCACTGGCATTTCAGACATCTTTCGGCTTCCTTCACGGCTTCTTCCTTTGTGTATATATCGAAAGCCTTTTCCGCCTTTACCATGGGTTCGATATCATCATCTTCATATTTCAATGGTGTATCAAATACCCCCTCCCTTTCTCTGGAAGCTGTAATAGAAACCTTCCCCAGGTATCTGTCAATAGAAATGGCTGCTCTTCTGCCTGAGCTTGCGGAATATATAATGGAGTTGTTCCTGTTTACAAGCTTCCCTCCGGCGAATACAGAGGAATTTTCTACCTGGAATGTATCAGGATGTATCTGTAGGTCTTCTTCCCACTCGCCCGTTCCCAAGTAAACGGCATCATATTCCTTCACAATTTCTTCTAGGCCCTTTTTATCAATCGTTATTTTCAAGTTTACCTGAACACCCTGTTTTTCTATAACTTGAAGTTCTTCCTCTATAACTTCCTTTTTCAGGTCTTTTCCCACATACGACCAAATACGGCCCCCTAAGCGATCTGACTTTTCATATAGGGTAACCTGATAACCCTTTTTATCAAGGTCATAGGCTGCCGTCATACCGCTCATGCCGCCACCTATTATGGCCACCTTTCCTTTATTCTTTGGGAGGGGCAACGTCTTTTTTGGAGGGGTAAATCCATGGCTTATCACGGTTTTCTCCAGCTCTGCTATGCTTATGGCCCCGCCGGATTCATTTCTTACACAAAGGCTTTCGCATGGGTGGTCACATATCATACCGACGATTCTTGCAAAGGGAATCCTCTTCTCCATCAGCTTATAGGCTTTTGAGAAGTCACCCTTTTCAATTTCCCTTATGAATGCGATGACATCCATATGAACGGGACAGCCTGCCGTACATGCCGGTGGTTCATCATGAATACACCGATCGCCTGTTTCCAATAACTTATCTAAATCCATTGTCTTCGCCTCCTATGTCAAAAATAGGAATGGGGAGCCCTGTTTGCTTCTGGGCAAACCAAGGCTCCTTTCCTAATTCCATATTTTTAACCAGCTGCTTATTACATCCTATTGATTAAGTTCCTTTAATCCAGCCAGAACCTTTTCAGGATATGCAGGCAGTTTGGTTATACGTACGCCACAAGCGTTATAGATGGCATTATTTATAGCTGCATGAGGTGCAGAAAGCGGCATCTCACCGGCACCGGATGCACCATAAGGTCCAAGTGGTCTTGGGGTCTCTTGATGGATGATTACCATATCATCCGGAGCATCCTTAATCTGAGGAATTCCACAGCCTGTAAGGGTCGTATGCTTTTCTAGATCTTCGAAGTCTTCACTCAGGGCTAAACCGATACCTTGAACAAGACCTCCATAAAGCTGACCTTCCAATACCAATTTATTGATGATGGTTCCACAATCGGATACCAATGTAAGTTTTTCAACCTGGGTCTTGCCTGTAGTAGTATCCACCGCTACTTCTGCCAGAAGCACACCGTACATATAGGTTGGGAATGGATCTCCCTGTCCTGTATCTACATCACATGCCGTATTTGGAGAAGTCCATTTTCCTTCATATCTTAATGGTATACCCTCGGCAACCATTTCATCATAGGTTCTATATGTACCGTCCGCTTTTTTAAGGGCAGCCAACAGGTTTTGACATCCAACAACGATGGCATTACCGGTTACTACATTCTGACGGCTTCCACCGGAAGGCCCGCTGTTTGGTGTGAATTCCATGTCATTCATGACCAATTTAATCTGCTCCGGTTTTAACCCTAATGGCCTTAACGCCTCGTATGCATAGGTTAACGTTCCCATATCGGCGCCTTGACCATGATCTTCCCATGTATCTCCAACCGTTACGCCTTCAGGTGTTAACTCTACCCAGCATTCTGATGTATCCGCACCGTCAAGACCGCAGCCATACATATTCAACGATACACCTACACCATATTTAATATTTCCACCTTTTTCATTCTTAGTTTTGGCTCTCTCTTTCGCTTCTTTGTACAGTGGTCTTATGGTGTCGATTGCCTTAGGGAATGCAATGACATCGGGAGCACAGCCTGTCGGTGTGGTAGAGCCTTCTCTATATACATTCAAATATCTGAACTCCAGGGGATCCATACCAACCTTTTCTGCCAGCATGTCGACCAGTGTTTCTGATGAGAACAAACTCTGAGGTGAACCGTAGGATCTGAAGGCTGAGCCCCATGCGTGGTTTGTACATACGGTTCTACCTTCACCTCTGATGTTAGGTATGTCATAGCCTGCACCGATAAACTGGGTACCCCTCATGGTAACCAGGTCACCAAACTCACAGTAAGGACCATGGTCTACTGACCAATCTGATTCCATAGCTACCAGCTTACCGTCTTTATCCGCACCAAATTTAAGATGAATAAAGAACGGAGACCTTTTTCCGGTATAGGTAATCTGCTGATACATATTAAATTCAAGGAATACCGGTCTTTTGGTCACCAGTGCAGCAACACCCAGCAATGCTTCGTTTGTAGGACTGAATTTATATCCAAAGGTTGCTCCCGTAGGATTCTGTACGATGACAAATTTATCTGGGGCAATTCCGATACCTTCTGCTGTCATCAAATGATGGAAGTGCATGGCAATACTCTTAGAATGTACGATCAGCTTGCCCTCTTCATCCATGTAGGCGAATCCCACGTCCGGTTCCAAAACAAGATGTGGCTGTCTTCCCACATAAAAATCGTCTTCAATGACATATGGCAGACTTTCCATTAACGCTGCTGTATCCTGTCCCTTGACCCGTTTGGTTTCAAAATATACATTGGGCGTTCCCGGATGGATTTCAATGGCATCCTCGGCCATGGCTGCAGGTGCACTCATATATGCCGGCAATACTTCCAGTTCAACCTTTACTTTTTTCGCTGCTTCTTCTGCTTGCGTCGGTGTATCTGCCAGTACCATGGCAATGGCATCACCAAACTGGAACACTTTCTTATCATTTAATATCGGTCTTTCCTTGCCATCTCCCTTGTTTTGCGGGAAGGCTAGACCGTTGATCCTGTTTGTACCGGGAACATCCTTGTAGGTTACAACCTTAAAAACACCTGGCATTTTCTCTGCTTCCGAAGTATCAATAGACAATATATTGGCATGGGATACTGTCGCTTGTACCAGCTTAATATGTAACGTATTTTCTGGAAGCTTCAAGCCTATATCTGCCCCAAAATCCCATGTTCCGGTTACCTTTGCAATGGCTGATGGCCGTACCACTGAACTGCCTACCATGCTGGCACCTTCTTTTAACTGGAACCATAAATCCTCTTTTGTGATTTCTCCCCTAACCAATCTGGCGGCATCCATCACCGCATCCACCAAAGGCTTATATCCTGTGCATCTGCAAAGATTTCTGTTTTTCTGGAACCAATTCCTTACATCTTCCCGTGTGGGATTTACATTTTCATCAAGCAGGGCTTTTGCAGACACAATGAAGCCCGGTGTACAGAATCCGCACTGTGCGGCTCCATGGACCATCCATGCAAGCTGCAGCGGGTGAAGATTTTCCTCGGTACCTACACCTTCAATGGTGATAATTTGCGCTTCGTCAGGAACTCTTTTCATTTTGACAATACATGACCTTACCACCTTGCCATCCATGATCACAGAACACGTTCCGCATTCACCTTTTCCACATCCCACCTTGGTACCTGTAAGACACATTTGTTTTCTCAAAAGCTGTGCCAAGGTTGCTTCAGGGTCTACAACTACCATTCTTTTGATGCCGTTAATGATTACTGTTTTCTTAAGCATTTCGAAACCTCCTTTTAAATTAAATCGCTATATTAAGTTTAATACAGCCCACCTTTTCCAAAGCCGCAGTTGGGGTATCTGCAGTCACTGCAGCTTAGACATAACCCTCCATGACCTAGTTTTGCGACATCTTCTTTGGTCACTCTTTCTCCTGCTGCCAATTTTGGAACGACCAAATCAAAAATTGTTCGTTTACTGTACATAACACAGCCGGGCAGCCCCAGTACCGGTATGTCCCCGATATAGGACAGTAAAAACATGGCACCCGGCAGCGTGGGTGCACCGTATGACACAATCTCAGCCCCTGACTTCTTTACGCCGCCGGGCGTAACATCATCAGGATCCACGGACATTCCCCCTGTTACCGTTATGATATCTACCCCTTCGCCAATCATATCCTTTATGGATTGTGCAATCATATCAGGATCATCTTTTGAAAAGGTTTGCCTGACCACTTCAGATCCCAACTCCTTAAATTTTTCACGGACTGCCGGTCCGAATTTATCCGGGATTCTCCCATGAAATACTTCATTTCCTGTTGTTACGATACCGGCTTTCAGCTTTTTTAAAGAAACAACCTGTACAACCGGAGCATTGGATCTGCAAATCTCTTCCATACGAGCAAGCTTGTCATTCTCAATCACCAGGGGTATAATCCTTGTTCCGGCAACCACCATATCCATATTCACCATCATATCTGTATGCAGCGCTGCCATCATCAGCTCTCCCATGTTGTTAACCTCATTCAGCGCTTTATAGTTGATTTTCAATAAACCAGGATACGCTGCAATAAGGTTGACCTTGCCCTCTGAAGGTTCTGAGAATGTGATCCCTTGTCCGGCTGCTGCTTGGGCCATCCTGATGGCTGCTTCGTTTTCGTGGACATCACCTTCTTTATATTCAATAATGCCGATGTGCTCTTTTCCCATGTTCAACAATCTCGGTATATCTTCTTTTTTAATGATGTGTCCTTTTTTAAAAGCAGGGCCCTTCGATTTTCCAGGAATAATTTCCGTCATATCATGGGCTAGCAGCATGCCTACGGCTTGTTCCACCGCTATCATTTTCATGTCTTATCCCCCTCCGTTATTTTTATAACAGCGTTTAGTAGATTGAATTTTTTAAAATATCTGAATAGTATTTGCGATTATATATAGCAAATTTTGTGCCAAAATATAGAACATGTAATTTCAACGCATATACGGAAAATCAGATTTATTAGTTGTTCGTTTTTTGAGCGTTGCCCTATTTTATATTGCTCATTTTTTACACACTCAACATCTTTTGAACACGCATTTTGTTTTTTTCTTTCGGGAATCTACCAAACATACTATACAGTATGGCTTTCCTCTGGTATGATCTTTTTGGAGGGGAACGATTATGGACTTATTACTTACACTCATTGCATCTTTTGCAGTTTTACTCCTTGGGGTTGCTAAGGGTATCTTTATCGGATATCCTCTTTTGTTGTGCTACTCTTTTTTTGTTTTGTTAGCATGTAAAAGGGGTTATCCACTGGCTCAAGTAATGAAAATGTCTTTTTATGGCGGTAAAAAAGCACTGCTGGTCTTAAGAATATTTGTTTTAATAGGAGCCATCACAGCTTCCTGGATGGCATCCGGTACGGTTCCTGCCATTGTCTATTACGGCATACAGCTGATGCATCCACAATATTTTATCCTCTATGCTTTTCTAATCAGCTCCTTTGTGTCTTTTTTATTGGGTACATGTTTCGGCACCATCAGCACTGTAGGCATTGCTCTTATGGTCATTGCAAAGGGTGGTGATATCAATATCAATATTGCCGCTGGTGCCATCATCGCCGGTTCGTATTTTGGCGATCGATGCTCTCCTATGTCATCAAGCGCCCATTTGGTTGCTCATTTGACGGAAACAGACATCTATAAAAATATTAAAAACATGTTTCTAACAGCCGCTGTGCCATTCATCACAGCCATTGTACTGTACGGAGTCATATCCTTTAACCAGCCCCTTGACTTGACACAAAGTAGTTTAAGCAGTGAAATCATAAAGATTTTCCATATCCACTGGACCGTTTTGGTTCCGGCAATTGTTATTCTTGTATTGGCGCTCCTGAAGGTTGATATTAAAATCTCTATGCTGCTCAGTATTGTATCTGCTGCTTTTCTCAGCGTATACTTTCAGGGAAATGAGATACGTACCACACTTCATACCATTTTCTTCGGCTATTCTATAAGCGCAGAAACCTCTTTGCAGTCCATCATAAAAGGTGGAGGGGTTTTATCTATGTTGAAACCAGCCATGGTGGTATTCGTTTCTTGTGCCCTGGCCGGGATTTTTGACGGAACGGCCATGCTATCCAGTGTTGAGACGCTTTTAAGGAAGAAGATTACAAAGCACAATGCTTTTTCTTATACCGCGCTGCTCAGCACCGCTTCTGGAATCTTGGGCTGCAGCCAGACCATCGCCATTGTATTGACAAATCAGCTTATTCATAAAGCCTATAAAGAAATAGATATCGACAACAGTCAACAAGCTATTGATCTTGAGAACACAGCCGTTGTCATTTCGCCATTGATTCCGTGGAATATCGCTGCACTGGTTCCTTCCACAACGCTAATGGTGGGTATGACAGATTTCATCCCTTATGCCTTTTATTTGTATCTGATTCCTATAACACAGTTTATTTATTTAAAAATGAAAGAAAGAAAAATGCCGGAAATACAAAGAACGCAATAGAAAAGTCTTCTATTGCGTTCTTTGCATCTTTTTCTTATATCTTTTTACAGCTAATTATGAACAAAAATACCTCTGTCGCCCACTTCAACGACCAAAGGTATTTCTTTTTTCGCTATTCACTAGTATTCTTTTCAATAGATCCCAGCATTTTTGACTGTATAAATAGGAACACACCCACCATCATAAATATATCCCCAATACTTAGGGATTTAGGCATGGGATATGGTTTCGGAATATGTATAATATCCCCTAAAAACTTGAATCTGGTTGGTTCTTCCATAAGTGTATGTGTAAAGTCCTTTCCCGCCTTCAACATTTCTATGGTTTGTTGATAAAGGTTTCCCTCCACAGCGGGGATTGCTACAGGCATTTTTCCACCATTGGCAGCAATGACCACAAAATTTAAAAAGACCCCTATGCATATCAGCAGGAATCCCCTAGACCGTATGTTCGATAAAATGGTAATAAACAATAGTATATATACAAACCCATGTATCCAAAATGTATATCGATCAACCCATTGGTATAATGGATCTATTTCTTTCATTTTTACCCATGATGCAGCAAACTCGATAAGAGAAGCGATTATAAAAAGACACCATCTTTGGATCGTTATATCCAAGAGATGATTAAGCTTACCGCCCCTTATTTTCCCCACCAGTACTGCCGTACCCATCGACTCAACCAACATTTGAAATCTTTCCCTCCCATGTACTTATATGATCCTGAAAGGCTTTTGCAACGATGGGATGGAATTGCGTGCCTGACTCTTTAATCAAGATATTTTGTGCCATTTGACTGGTCATGGCTTTCCGGTAGGGTCTATCCGATGTCATTGCATCATAGGCATCCGCCACGGATAATATGCAGGCTTCGATGGGAATTGCTGGTCCTGATAATCCTTCCGGATACCCTTTGCCATCATATCTTTCATGATGGTACTTGATGATATTGGCAACATCTCCCAGAAAGTCCACTTCAGATAATATTTTCGCACCAATCTCAGGATGCCTTTGTATCACCATGTATTCCTCTTCGATCAGCTGCCCTGGCTTATTCAAAATGGAATCTGTCACACCGATCTTTCCGATATCATGCAATATGGCCGCTGTCTTGATACGGTCTATCCTTTCACGATCAAACCCCATTTGTTTTGCAATGCCTACAGCGTAATCCGCTACACGATAAGAATGCCCATTGGTATATTGGTCCTTGGCTTCCATGGCACTGGACAAGGCTTTGATGGTTTCAAAATATACGTGACGCATGTCCATGTACAGCTTAAAGGAATAACGAGCTAAAAGCAAGGGAACAAAGAACAAGATAACTACAAATTTGCCAAAGTTTAAGTATGCAAGGGCTAAAAAAACCCCAAGTGGAGATATGGCAAGGAAATTTCGTATAAGCCAAATATTGCTTATCAAAAGTTCTTTTATGCTTCTTTCTTCTAAGATTGCCATCAATAATGTATAAATTAAAATGTTTACAGCAATATATGTGATGATCGCAAGGAGTGTACCCATAATATTGATCTTCCCATATTCATAGGAGAAAACCGTCGAGAAAGCTCTATATACTAGTCCCGATGTTAAAGCACATAGCACATATGCTGTTGCGTTAAATAAATTTTTATATATATCCGTACTAAATAACTTGAAGCCATTCTCTTTCGAATACTCAAAATCACACAAAAACCCTAAAAAAGTAACTAGTGCGGCAGCAATAGGGTTAAAAACAATAACTGAAGCAAATCCTATAGCAAAAATAACGGACAGATATATTTCAGAGTCACTATCTATACGGAAAGACTCAGAGATTATCGCTAAGACAATAAAAAAGACAATTTCGGGTATCAAATTTGATGGTATCCTAAATTTATACAATCCAAATAATAATATAGATAACCCTATTATTATAATAGTTCCGGTATATAGTTTTAACTCTCTCTTCATACCGTTCATGGCAATTCTCCTTGTACATTATTCTATTTAGGTCGGCGCCCTAAATAATTATCTCCAAGACATGCCAGCTCCGCCAGCTAAAATCAATGATACTAAGCTCATAAACAATACCATTAATCTGTTTTTCATCAGATATAGCCCCCTTTACTTTGTAAGGCTCTGGTACTTCGCTAATATACCCAGGCTATATCGCTTCGCTATGATTTTATTATTGATGCTGCCGACCTAAATATTGGCTTAGTTGTTTACTTTAATAACTCTTCTATTAATTGCATCTAAAGTTGCCCTTACGATAGATTCATACTCATCTTTTCTCACAACAGAAGAACCCACCATCAATTCCTCGCCATGCTCCGTAATCAAGCTGATGGCCGTAACCATCACTTCTCGCTTTGCCAGACATATCTTCTCTACATCTTCTACCACAAAGGTATTATGAACGCCGATAAAAGCGTGTATACAGTCTAAGGTTGCATTGACAACCAATCGATAAACATTGTTTTTTGAATTAATTCCTTTGGCGATACCTTCAATCAGCTGTTCACCCTTCTGCAGTATCACCTTTATTTCTGCCAGATTTCCAATGACACCGTAACCGATGGAATTAATCCTTAGTCGATATTCACTCTCTATATCCTGCTTGAATCCGATCTGTGCCACACTGATCTTTTTATGATCTATCTTCACATCAAATTTCGCAGTCAGTGCAGATTGTATATCCCGAGATATTTGCTTGGCATTTCGATTATTGGAAGCCAATACATGAATTTCTTCGATCTCATTCTGTTGATCGAAAATGACCTTAGATGATATGACCTCCGGTATATTGTTGATGGTTTCTTCCATCTGTGAAACCATTTGCTCACAATTTAGATTCTCCAAAGAAATCAACCCCTAAAATTTCTTGATAAACATGTAACATGTAGGTATTCGACATACTTTGTGAATATCCTTCCAAAATATTCAGGTTTGTGAAATTAGTAGATTTCTACCATATACCGTTCGTTGCGTTTGCTCTACGAGTCTTCCCATACCTCATCCATCAAGCCTTCTATTTTCTTTTTCAGCTTATCTGATTCCTTCTGATCTATAGTTATGACCAATACATCCCCTTCCTTCGCCTCTTTCGGCAGGAGACCTCGGGCTATAGGCAGCATTGTTTTATCATGAATTTCAATATATGCAAAATCTTCTTCAAAACGATCAATGATTCCTTTCATAGACGGCTTCACTCCTCTTATTTTTTGGAAACCAGATTTCCCTTTGAATCATACAGTTCTCCCTTATCTCCACTGTTGTTCCAGATATTCACCTTCTTTTCAGACCACTGTAGATCCCCTTTGCTGCTGCCACTGGCTATGGTAATTTGCGTTCCTGCATTGATCATAAATTGCTCTGGAAAAATAAATTCCTGATTTCCCTCCACGGACACAAGCCTCCATCCGGTCATATCCACATCTTGAAGCCCGGCATTTTGTATTGTGACCAGTTCTTCTTCTAAATCAATGCTGATTATTTCAACGCCTTGCCCGTTGTGCTCCTGTATCTGTACAGCATTCTCGATGTTTGGAGATGGCGGCGTTTTCTGTTGTTCATCCTGTTTTTCCGTATTCCCTCTCATGGTAATGCCCTGCTTGTCTCCTTGTATCGTAAGGTTCTTTCCGCTGCTCTTTACAACAACAGACCCCATTTCATCAGTCCTGAAAATCTGTACCCCAGCCTGCTTCAGTTTTTCAAGGATTTCTTGATGGGGGTGACCGTGCTGATTATCTTTTCCTACAGAAATGACCGCATATCGAGGTGAAACAGCTGCAAGAAAAGCATCCGATGTGGAAGTAACACTGCCATGATGTCCCACCTTCAGAATATCTGAACGAACATTATATCCCTTTTCCAGAACTTCCTCTTCTGCCTGTTTTTCTGCATCCCCGGTAAAGAGGAAGCTTGTCTCCCCATAAGTAATCTTCATGATGGGTGAATAATTGTTCAAATCCTTGTATTCCGTCATATTGGGTGAGAGCATTTCAGCAGAAATTCCGGCTCCCATATCAAGCTGTATACCAGCTTTTGCTGTCTTCACTTTTAAGCCTTTATTCTTAACAGAAGTCAGTACATCCTTAAAGGTTTCTGTTGTATGGGTAACCTTTGGTAGATAAACCTCGCCCACACCTAGAGAATCAATCACCACATCCAGTCCACCAATATGATCGGAGTGGGGATGGGTCCCAATAATATAGTCAATTTTTTCTATTCCCTGGTTCATGATATATTGTAAAACAACTTCTCCCATTTCATTTTCCCCGGCATCAATCAACATGGTTTTTCCACCGGGAGCTTGTATGAGTATAGCATCACCCTGCCATACATCAATGTAGTGGACAATAAGTTCGCTTCCATTTTCTATCCTTTCATCGGTGACTACCTGTTGACAACCTGTACTCATCAACAGCATGATTATCATTAAGACAACTACTGCAGCATATTTTTTCTTCATATATATTCCTCCTGACCATATCTACGAACTTTACTGCATATATTTCTAGAACATTTGAGTTACACCCATCATACCATATTTTTCACTTTGCTCAAAACAGTAGAAAGAGCGCATATGCTGCGCTCCTCCGTTTTGGGCTTAGTTAATGTCAATTTTATTACGTTTTGTCATGCCTGGTTCTTTTTTAGGAATATTTACATGCAGTACCCCGTTTTCAAACTTAGCAGTAACCTTTTCATTATCTATATTTGGTACGATAAAGGTTCTGGACATTGATCCATATCTTCTCTCTTTTCGTATATAGTTTTCTCTTTCTTCATTCACATGTTCATTTCTCTCTACAGATATGGTCAATCTTTCATCCAATAGTTCCAGATTGATATCTTCTTTATTGACTCCTGGCAGTTCAGCTTCCACGACATATTCATTATCATTTTCTTTAATATCCACCTTCATCTGCCCACTGTTGGAAAAAACAGATGGGAAAAAGGTATCACTGAAGAATTCTTCAAACATTGTTTCTATATCAAATATGTCACGGGGTCTTCTCTCTATTCCACGGTTTTTTCGATTGTAAGGTGTAAGTCCAAACATATAAGACACCTCCATTTAATAATTATTTTGACTTTCTTTGACCTTACACTTATTTTATATCATTTTATATATGAATATTCAATCTTCATTATCCCGTTCCACATTCTATAAAGGTAATCAACACTCTATTTCATTAGATTTTCTTATGAATTCAATTTTTTTCACCTGATATCGTAAGTTTTCTCTCTTTTTCATCCTATATAAGTCATACTAAGTGCGTTACATCCGCTATGCCACAGGGACAGTTCCATCGTTTTCCCTTCGGTCCTTCGCTACGCTCCGGAAACGCTCGAACCGTCCCCGTGGCTCCGCTACTTTGTGACTGACTGTAATATACTTAGTATTGTTTATATAGATTCTTTACTCCATTATATGTAATCTGTCTCCATGATTTCTCTACGTTTCTGAGATTTCTACATTCAAAAGAAGAAATAGTTAACTACATAACAGAAAGAGCAGCCTTGAGCTGCTCTTTCTGTTATGTAGCATCATTTTAGATAAATCTTTCTGCCAATAGTACACCCATAATCGTCTTCCCGTCTTGTATTTCTCCATTTTGTGCCTGTTCGTACACTTCATAAAAGGGCACTTTCCGAACCGTAAGTATTTCATCATGGTCTAAATGCTGTGCATCTTTATGTTCTAAACCCGTCGCCAGGTAGAGATGCATAATTTCATCGTGAACGCCGGCTGACGGATAAAAGGACAGCAGCAGTTTCCAATCCTTTGCGGTAAATCCTGTTTCCTCCAGTAATTCTCTTTGCGCACATGCTAAAGGGGTCTCCCCCTCATCTATAATTCCTGCCGGAAGCTCCAGCATAGACCGTTCAATAGGGTATCTATACTGCTCTACCACCAACAGATCTTCATCGTTATCTACAGCCACCACTGCCGCAGCTCCTTTATGCCTAACCACTTCTCTCTCCGTCTCTACGCCGTTATCCAACAACACACGGTCATTAACTACCCGAATCACTCTACCATTATAGATTTCTTGACTAGTCAGCTTTTTCACGCATCTTCACTCCGTTTCCTGCTATTGTTAACACTCACCTGAATACACACTATAGATTTACGCATTTAAGGTGGAATTACTCTCTGCGGAGCGGCACGGGGGCCGTTCCCTACAAAAGATAATGCATCTTGTGCTAGAAGCGTATATCTATATATTTATTTCGGTTTTATTTTAATAATACCTTTCATTCGAATACAAATTTTTTAAAAAGAAAACCATGAATGATGGTCTTCATGGTCTTCCAAGGCTATTTATGCATGATCTTCAGCTATTTTCGCGCTGCCATTTTTTAATTTGCTTATCTCATCTTTTAAACCAGACATGGTTTGATTTAGCTGCTCTAATATCCGATTGGAATTCTCTTTGTCTTCTCTTAACTCTTTAATCAGCATTTCATATACTGCGGCCTGTTCATTATGTTTCTGGTCTTTCCCCATCAAATTGGTTTTTTCCATCATATCTTCCAATCGGTCTTTTCCTTCCTCCATCATGTTCTTTGTTTTATCGGATATCATTAAAGCACCTTGCATCCCCTTTACAGCCATTGGCCTAACCGATTCCTTTATCTGCGGCCCTAATAAATAGGCTATAGCGGCTACACCTAATCCTACAAAAAAACTTTGTGAACCAAAAGGCTTCAAGAAATCATTCATCTACTGATCCTCCCATCCTATTTTCCAAATAATAATGCTTTTGAAATTGCTTTAAATACTTCCCTATCATTATATTTTTCACTGGATTCCAACGAATATGTGATAAATTTTCTTACATAGTTTTGCCAGAGTTCCATAATTTCGTCTCTCTTATCAGGATTTTTTTGCATATAATCAAAACTGTGATCAATCAGCTTTTTTAATATTTCGAAAGCATCTGAAAATCCTTCCTTCAGTTCTTTCTGAATCTCCAACTACAACACCTGCCCATCTAAATACTTTATATTATATTTCCCCGGTCTCATTGCATTCAAAAAAACAATAAGATTGTTGATATCTCTATACATTACACCCATAAAAGGTGTTAAAACCTTTGTTGCAGCCAGTATGATGCCGATAATATTGATACCGAAAAACAGAATATTATTTTGATATGCATTTTCAGCCGTATAGAAGCCCAGGTCAATCATGCTGGGAATGGATGATATTTTATCGTTCATGATAATCATATCTGCCCCATCTATAGGACAGTAATATTTCTGGTTTGCTATGGCAATACCAACATCCGCATTTCTGAGTGCCGGCAAATCATTTATCCCGTCACCAACCATAACAACCTGGCGTCCTTCTTCCCTTAGTTCTTTAATCCGTCCAGTCTTCATGGAAGGTGTCATTTCTCCATAAAATTGATGAATATTGACTTCTCTGGCAGTGTTCTCTACGATATCACTGGTATCTCCGGACATGATTTCTATATCTAATATCCCCTGTTCACGAATATATTCAACAGTGGATAGTGCTTCCCATCGTATTTGATCTTTAATGCCTATTAATCCTATGACTCTACCGTGATAGGCAACATACAATGGACTTTGCCCCAGGTGTTTTAGCTTTCTCTCTTTTATTTCATGGGACTTTACTGCAATATTATGCTGCTTCATCCATTCTTTATTGCCTACAAATGCTTTTTTCTCATCAATTATACAAGCTATACCTCTGCCGATCTCATAATCCAATAACTTGGTTTCTTTTAGATGGATACCTCTACCTTCAGCCTCTTCCACAATTGCGCTGGCTATAGGATGTCTATTATGCTTTTCGCAGGAGGCGGCGATCATAAGGATCTTTTCTTGACCATAGTTTCCAGCTTCTAGAATATCTTTTGCTTTTAATTTGTTTTCTGTTAACGTACCCGTTTTGTCGAAGATAAGTGTGTCTGCTCTACTCAGTGCAAGCAGCTTCCTGGGCTCTTTAACATAGATCCCGTTTGCATAAGCATTCATTGCAGCAGTCCTGACTGCCGTAGATGCTATCAAATGATTGGGCTTAGGACAAGCTACTAGCACCATGGTTAGAAACCACCACACATCCCTTGACATGATAAAATAGGCAAGAGACCCCAAAAGTACAAATGGTAGAAACCTATGATAATACTTACACAGAGCATTTTCGAAAATAGGATCATCTTCCAAAATATCTCCTGAACAAATTTCTTCGTATAAAACTTCTATTTCCTCATTTCCTGTAAGTTTTCTTATTGTTCCTCTTCGATGCTTCAATAGATTTCTTAACTGCTTTTCCAACCGATTGATTAAGTGAAGCATGATTACCTCATTGAAATATATCATGGTAATCACTAACAAGCTTAATGTACATTCTCTCAAAAGAATACACGTCCATGCACAGATTGACAAAATCAGATCAGCGTTTAATCTTCCTTTTTGTACAAGGGTTTCCAGACCTCTTTTCAACATAGGATAACCTGCAAAAGCAGTAACACCAACAGATACTGCAAAGATACCCATTGATGATGAGATGGAATTCCTTCCAAAAACAAACTGCTTTATGACTACGCCCGTCAGTACCGTTGAAGAAACAGCAAATTTCATAATACTTTTCCGATATTCTTGTTTTTCTCTCGTAAAATTCATAGAATATGGAAATAATTCTTTGGCAGGACTCAGTATCATTTGTTTTGCCTTCGCAATTTGTTCCAGTATCTTTTGTAGGCCGATACTATCTTCTTCATACAATATCAAAACGGTACCCGTATAGATATTGGTTTCAACACTATGAATACCTTGGGTCTGAGAAAGCACTCTTTCAATTCTTTCTGCATAAGGCTCATTCTTTTTTAGACAGCCTACTTTGATCCTCGCTCTTCCAGGAAGACTAAAAATACTGTCTGACAGATTTGCATAGTACAATGAAAACGCCTCCAAGTCTACATTGCCATAATCAATCCCAAAAGCATGGAGCTAAAATACATTACCACACCCAAAAGGGCAATCTTCATGAGTACCATATTGCGTTCCTCCTTTTTCTATGAATGTTGTTCTTCATCCTCATGATGGTCTTTTGATATGCCTACTTTCTTTTTTAAATTTTCATAATGGGCTTCTGCAACGATATCTTCAACTTCTTCTTTTATACTGTACGCCGATGTCTTTAAGGCATCAACAAGTGAAAACGCCTGTGACGTTGTAAAGACCGCCGCCTTTCTTATGGGCTTCCTCAATCTCGTTGCCAATCCAAATGTGGCGACACCTAAGAAAAAACCTAGTGGTTCCAAAAAAATCACCTCCTGCAACCCACCTTTTTATTCATGGGCACCTTACATCGTTTTCATTTCATGTTCCTAAAAATCAGCTTTGTAACACCCTTTAAAACAGACTTTTTAATATTTTGAACAGATATAGGGTTTTTATACTGCATTCATCCCTTGTTTTGTTAATTTTTTTAACGTTTTTAACGTATTTTTAACATTTTCCCAGATATATCTTTTATGGCAAAAAAAGAAAAGGGCAGTTCTCCCTTTTCTTTAAATAACCATTTTTAGTTCCTGTTCTTCTTCATCCTTAGCTATCTCGTAGATTAATTCTGTATAGTGATTCATCATTTCCCGCTGCAGCCGACAGCTGATATTTATATGAATTCCTTGAAGCATCTTTTCTAAATGCCGCATATGCCTTTCTTTCTGAGTCCCGCCATCAATATCTACGTATTGCCTGATTCGCTTTCCTATTTTGGCCTTTTTTACAGCTTTTTTTAGCAGTTGGTTCTCTATGCCGGTAAATACAGTCATATCTAAAGCTTTGTCCATCATCCCTGCAATCGTTTCAGCAATTCTTTGGGTACGCATATATTCATTGGTCAACTGTCTGTTGACATGATATTGGAATACGTCATTTCCTAATCCTGTGCCCTTCTGTCCGTCCAAATCTATATCAAAAAATTCACCAATCTTTTTTTCCAGCTCATCTATGATTCTTTCATAAATTTCACGATATTGCGGGAGCAAATTATTCTGTATGATATGATGAAGCTGCTTCTCGTAGGTATACAGCTTTGAACTTTTATAGCGTAACCCCCCGACCATCTCGTTATGTAGATCTGCGATTTGTTCTTTTATCCAATTCTGAATATATTCTACAAAAAGAGACACTTCCAATTCTCTTGCTCTAATTTGTACTCCGATCATCGCCATTTTCCCTCCATGTAGTTGAGAACATTTTTCACCTACTAAATCATATCACAAAACTGTTATCTTTGTGTTAAAAAGTTATTATTTTTTTGAAAAAAATTCGCATATTGTCCAAGCATATAATCAATACTATTGCATGAATGTTTTTCTCTCGTAATGGTGAAGGAGGCTTTTATGCAGGAAAGTTCCTATGTAATGCAAAATACCAGTGAATATATATCCAATATTCCAGGTAGATTTCGAATGAAAATTGAAATATTAAAAAATAACCCCCATCTATGTGCTAGTTTGATGCATAAACTTTCAAATATTTCTGGGGTTTTCATGGTGAATGCAAATCATTACACCGGAAAACTTCTGGTACTATATGACACCTGTAAAACCACTACCTCTATTATTGAAAAAGAGATTTACCAAACATTATTTCCAAATAACCTTCGCCAAAGAAGACAACAGGCGAAGAAAGCCCCTTTAGCCAAAGAACCTTTATCCTTAGAGGATTTTCGCAAACAAAAATTACTTCTGTCTAACGAATATTATCATTTCAACCTAGCTGTCAGGTCCCCTGAAATAAGCTATGGGAAGAACAAGGATTTATGGCATGTTCTTACATCTGAAGCAGTGCTACGCCACTTTAAAACAAATAAATTGCTGGGACTAACGAATGAAGAAGCAAAGGAACGGCTAGATCAATATGGATCAAATGAATTACTAAAGCACGGTCGAGAATCTATTTTTTCCATGTTCCTTCATCAGTTTGATGGCTCCATTATCAAGCTGTTTCTAGCAGCCAGCGGTTTATCTTTCCTATTAGGTAAAGCTGTAGACGCAATTACTATATTGGTTATCATTGGCGTTGAAGCTGCACTAGGTGTTTTACAAGAGTATAAAGCTGAAAAATCATTGGAAACTTTAAAAGAGCTGTCATCTCCTACTGCCCATGTCATTCGTGAAGGTATCAGCATTGAAATTCCATCAAGTCACGTTGTCCCTGGAGATATTATTTTACTGGAAGCCGGTAACCATGTTCCTGCAGACGCCAGACTGATTGAATGCTGCAACCTTGAAGTCATCGAATCATCCTTAACAGGTGAAAGTTACTCTATTCTGAAACATACACAAAAGATAGATGTTAAAAATATAGGGCTCGGTGACCGATATAATATGGTTTATATGGGGACATCTGTTATTCGTGGGAAAGGAAAAGCTGTTATCACTGGTACAGGTATGAACACTGAAATGGGAAAGATAGCGTCTATGTTAGACAACTCAGAAAAAGAGCAAACGCCACTTCAAAAGGACTTAGACAAGCTGGGAAAAGTACTTTCCCTCGGTTGCATTGGCATTTGCAGCATTATCACCCTTACAGGAATCTTAAATGGTATTCCGTTTTTTGATATGCTTTCCACAGGTATTTCTTTGGCTATAGGAGCTATTCCTGAAGGCCTTACAGCGGCGCTGATGATTTCACTTGCCTTTGGTGTTCAAAGAATGTCGAAAAAAAATGCCATTGTAAAAACATTACCTTCCGTTGAGACTCTAAGCGCAACAAAGGTCATCTGTACCGATAAAACAGGAACTTTAACGAAAAATGAAATGACTGTAAAGGAATTATATACTTGGGGTAAAGATATCAATGTAGGTGGTGAAGGATACAATCGTGAAGGGGATTTCTTTCTAAACGACATAGTAATTGATGCCAATGAGCATCAGGATATCTATGGGCTGCTCACTGCCGGCTATTTATGCAACAATGCTCAAATCATGAAAAAGGGAGAAACGGAATTTGATATCAAAGGAGATCCTACAGAAGCTGCTTTGTTAATTGCAGTAGAAAAATCCGGTATTTCAAAGGATATATATCATTGTTATACACGTACCCGGGAAATCCCCTTCGATTCTTCGAGAAAAATCATGACGGCAATCTGTAAAGATAAGCACGGACAATACTCCGTCCACTCAAAGGGAGCCATTGATACATTGATAGATCGATGCAGCCACATTCAAATCAATAGTGAAATAGTAGAATTGACAGATCAGCATGTAAAGCAAATCATGGAAAAGAACAAAGCCATGGCTTCAAAAGCACTAAGGATATTGGCCCTTGCCTACAAACCACTGCATGAAAAACCCGGTGATATTGATAATCCGTCATTAGAAGAAGACATGATATTCCTTGGTCTAATAGGGATGATGGATCCACCCCGGTCCGAAGTAAAAGATGCTATCCAAAAATGTCATCAAGCAGGTATCAAGGTCGTTATGATCACGGGCGACCACAAGGAAACAGCCGCAGCTGTCGCTGAATCCATCAATCTTCTGATGGAAAATGGTGTTATATTGTCCGGTGAAGAACTAGACGCTATGGAGGAAATGGAACTGGCAGAAATCATCGACAATGTACAGGTATTTGCTAGAACTTGTCCACAGCAGAAATTAAAAATTGTAAAAGCATTTAAAAAGAAAGGCTATATCGTGGCTATGACTGGAGATGGCGTTAATGATGCTCCAGCTGTGAAAGAAGCTCACATAGGTATCGCCATGGGTAAATCCGGCACCGACGTAACGAGAGAAGCCTCCTCTATCATTCTTACCGATGATAACTTCAATACTATTGTAAAGGCTGTAGAGGAAGGGCGAACCGTTAGCCGCAACATTAAAAAGTTTATGAAATACGTTTTAGCCGGAAATTTTGCAGAAGTCTTGGCAATTTTTTTGGCCTCGTTATCTGGTCTTCCGATACCTTTAGTTCCTGGTCAGATTTTAATGATTAACCTCGTTACGGAAGGAATTCCCGCATTATCTCTTGGATTAGATCCACCAGAAAAAAATATTATGTCTGAACCCCCAAGAAATCCAGAAGAGAGTATTTTTGATAAAAAGCTGCGAAGAAAAATTATTTCAAAAGGTGTAGCATGTGGGCTAGCGACATTAGGAATATTTGTAAGTTCTTTCCATATAACTGGAAACCTGGCAAAAGCTCGAACCATGGCCTTTGCAAATTTGGTCTCCTGCCAAATGCTTCACACCTTTGAATGCAGTTCTATGTCCATTCGAGAAAACAAATTTCTGCTTCCATCCGTGCTCATTTCAACGGGAATTATGCTGGCTTCCATCTATGTACCTCCATTGAGAAGCATCTTCGGCATGGCTCCCCTCAATCTAATGGAATGGGGTATCGTCCTCGTCTCTTCATCTGTTTTGAGCAGGATTGATGATTTTCTAAGAGATCTGTTGTTTGTCACAAGAGTGAGGAAAACACCTTCCTTTGGTGTATAAATACGAAAGGAAAAAAGCGATTGGCATACTAGATACCAATCGCTTTTTTCTTTATCTTGCCAGCTTTCCCTTTTCTGATAAGAATCTTTCATGTCTATCCTGATCTAATTGGAAAAGACCCTTGCCTTCTTCCTTGCCGGACTCAATCAATTCCAGAAGGAAAGGAATAACCATATAGCTTACAAATGTCAATCCTAAAGCTACTATCAAGCTCTCTCCCGTGAAGGGCTTAAATGGGTTTTTCATATGCAGACTCCTTTCTTATCTTTTTATCTATGCTCTTGTAGGTCGAATACGCTGTATTCTTGAACTGTTGAGTACCGCAATGATGGAATTCATAGTATTCAACGTCTTCGCTTCAAACGGATCGATATATCCCATCATGGCGAGGATACCAAAGATCATATTATAGTATTGACTGAATCTTACATTATTTTCTATGCCCTTATAACTCTTTTCTGACAGTTCCAGTAAATCTGCAATTCTCATCATATGCTTGTTCGCTAAGATAGAATCTGACTGTACAACTGCCTGCTCTGCAGCGTGGATATTGTAAGAAATACTGATGTCAGCTGCCTTCATAGCATGGGTGTCATTGACGCCATCCCCTATCATAATGACCGTACCATGTTTCTTTTTCTCTTGGATGTAGCGTTCCTTGTCCCCCATGGAAAATTCTCCATGACACTGCTGAATATTCAACTGACTTCCAATATGATTGACATTGCGCTGCAGGTCACCGCTAATGATGGAGATATCCGTCACACCTTTTCTTTGCAGATATCGGATCAAAGCCAGGGCATCTTCCTCAACTTCTTCGGTTAAGGCTATTTTCGCCGCGAGTTTTTGACCTACAGCTACATAGATAGGCAAATCATAGCTATCCGTTGTTTTTGATTTCTTAGGCAAACCCTTGATTTTTTCTTCCTCCATCAGCTTTTCATTCCCGATCACAATTCTTACACCCTTATAATCAGAAATAACACCCCTGGAGGGTATGTATAGGATATTCTCTGCTGCGGTCTTTTGTACTCCGGATTCGTCCCGGAGGGCATGGGCTACAGGATGGTGGATATCTCCTTCGCAAGCAGCACAGATTTCCAGTATTTCTTCTTCCGTATATTTTTTATTATATAACTCAATATGGGATATTCTTAGTCTTCCCTTGGTCAGTGTTCCGGTTTTATCAAAGATCAGGCTGTTTACGTGGATCAATTTTTCCACCGTATTGATATTTCTAAGCACAATTTCATGCTTTCGCAGCAGCTTCATATAATTAGTAAGTCCAGATGTTATAGTAACCTTTGCTGCAGAAGGCGTCATCATCAGAAAGACTGACCATGCACTCAACGTCGTACCGGTGATGAAGTAACTGGCCGCTGCCATGACAGAGGCAAAATAGATAGACCTTTCCTGATAAGCAGACACCCTTTTCTTTAGTGCCAAATCCTTTAATTTTAAGTCGGGCTTTGGCCTTTCCTGAGGAATATTATTGATTCTGACTTTCAGCTTCCCTGAAGTGACGACCATTCCCCTGGATACACGATCGCCCTTTTTTAAATGCCGTAGTTCAGGCTGACCGGTATAAAATATCTGATTAACCAATCCTTCTCCATCAATAACATTCCCTTCTATCGTAATGGTTTCATTATTGTAGAAGGCAACAACATCCCCGGCCTCCATTGCTTTTAGCGGCATGAGCAGTTCTTCTCCTTCATAACAGTACCACATTAGTCGTGTAGGATTTGGGCTGCTCTGTAAAAGAAGCTTTTTATTTTGCAGTTCTGTATATGACTGAATAACATCGGTTACTGATTTTAAGAATAGGAGCATGGTACCTTTATTCCCTTCCCGCATGAAGGTAAAGGAGGTCCCTAACAATAGGATAAGCTTGTCCGCATCCGTTGGAAAGTATTTTCCGACTTTCTTGTAAGTTTTATTCAACTGAGGATATCCTTTAATAATGGTAATAGCAGCCGCCATTTTTAAGACTGGTAGGCTCCTGTTTAAGAAAAACTTTCCAAAGAAAAATTGTTTTATCTTAAACAATAGATAGATACCACCAAAGAAAGCCATCTTTTTTATGCTGCGTTTTAGCTTTTTCTCTTCTTCAAGATACTCTGCAAAATGCTGATGAAGATAATCCAAATAGGGCGTTTCAGAATGCATCAGTTTCTGGAGCTTTTCCTGTATTTCATGCAAATCAATCTTACTGGTATCATATAGAATGACAACAGTACCAATGGCAGGGTTGATTTTGCAGTTCCTTATGCCTATGGCATCCTTAAGATAAAATTCGATGATCTCTGATCTTTTTTTATCTCGAATCAGTATCTCATTTTTGAATCTCACTCTTCCTGGTATACTGCTAATAGCCTTCATGACTTCACCTTTCCTACTTGATAAAATGAAAAAAAGAGAATGAATAATAGCATTCCCTATTGTGTCTATAACCATATACAGCTAGTATAACCTACATTTTGTAAAATCATTCCATAAACAAAAACACCCTCATAGCAAGGGTGCAGACAAATACTATCGGGTATTCATCATAGGCTCCAGTACGTCCCAAATGTCAGGGGTTTCAAATCCCCTCCTCCAGGAGGCCGCACCGGCCAGATTATATTTCTCTATCAGTTTGGCCTTTAATTCAATGGATTTCGCATCCTCAATCCATATCTTATGTGTTTTGCCATCTTTGGTATAAGAAGCATAATATTGTCCTGCAGCTTCGTCCCATATTTTTTCAATCTTTTGCTCTTTTAGCAAGTCGTTTATCGTTTGCATCCCTGCTGCTTTAGATTTGACATCCACAGCACCAGCTTCGGCCTGAGAAGGGGTTTCAGTCCAAATCCTTGTGTAGAAGGGGATACCTAGCAGTATTTTTTCTGGAGGTACTTCCTCCAGGATACCTTGTAATCCGTTTTCTACCCATCCGATGGAAGCCACAGACCCACTGATGGGACTGGATGACCAATGTTCATCATAGGTCATAACAGCCATATAGTCCACCACTTCTCCTAATGCAGCGCGATCATAGCATAAAGACCAGTTCTCCGTCATACTCTTTACGGTTACATCTATGGATACCGTCAAGCCTTTCTCATGGAACACAGGAACAAGTTCCCGTACAAATTGAACCAACCTCTCTTTATCTTTGAGATATACATTTTCAAAATCAATGTTGATACCGTCCATATTATACTGCTTCACCAACGTTAAAACCCGATTGATCGCTTTTTCCCTGGCAGCGGCATCTTGTAAAAACTGATGGGTTAGGTCCGGGTCAAAGGAGTTGTTAAATAATGGCCAGATTTTGTATTCCTCATTCTTAGCCCAGCCTATATAATCTGTACTAATTTTATGTTTCACCGTCCCAGAAGCATCTGTGAGGCTCATCCACGTAGGGGATATAACATTCAAACCCTTCATCTCACCGATTTGGGAAGTATCTGGATTCCTGCTGTGGACATGTTCCCAGGTGAGCAGTATCTTTTCTGTCTCTGGCATCCATACAGGCGAATCGTCCTGCTGCTTCACTCCTTCTATTTTCTCAATTTCACCTATTGTTTTAGAAGGAACATATGCAATTTGTCCGCTCTCGGTTAATATCTTTGTCCATTTTTCTGCTTCCTCCAATATCTCCAACGTTTCACCGGAGGAAATGATGTCGATAACTTCAGACCATATGCTTTCTTCCATTCTTGCCCTGACATCGCTTTTTACAGCTTTGGCAGCTGTACGGTTCCCATAGAGACTTTTTAATACTACCGTGTTGTTTTCCTGTATCCATTGGCTCTCAATGCCCAATCTCTCCGTTAATTGACTGATGGGAATGAAAGGCTTGTCCTCAACATAGATCATTGGTGAAATATCTTTTATCAAGGTGGTGTTGAGTTTCACTGCATTTTCCAGGCCATAAAACCTTATAACATCATTTTTCGTCGTGATTACTGCCATACGATTTTCTTCATCATAGTCTGTCCACACACCAAGCCCATCCCGTAGGATATCTAGTAAAACGTATATTTCACCATGCTCTCCAATAATTTCTACGGTCTTCATATCATCTCCATAATCAATCACTTCATCTGATGTAAGAACGATCAATCGGGGAACCTGATGATAGACATTTGCCGCTTTGGAGAGAAAATAGAAATTATTCAACAAATACATTGCTGCAAAAATAATTGCTGCTGTAAGCAAAAGTATATAAAGAATCTTTCTTTTCACCTGTTCCCACCCCTTTCTCTGGTTCATCTTTTGTATGGTATATACTTGCCGTCCATAACGAAAAGGCCTCACCTGCTAGGAGGGAGGCCATAGGTCTATACTTGTATTGTATAGTTGTTTTATTAGGTTTTCAAGACTTAATAATTGGCAATGATAGATTTCACGCTACTCTACAATAAAGGTTATTTTTCGATATAGATCTTGATTGAAGTTTTTCAACTGATTTTCAGCCTGCTGTTTATCTTTTACAACGACAAAAATATGTTGGAATTGCACCGTATCTAATAAATTCATCATTTTGTGTTTGCTAAATATAGGTATTTTAACATCCTGCGCATCAACAACCAGGTCATACTCCTTTAAATCCGTTGTCTTTAGCAGCTCATTATATTGATTCCACAATCCTCTCAGATCACTATTATTCAGCATACCGGAACCCGTTATGGTACACTCTTTTTTTTCGTTGTTAATGTCCATCTTCAACATTCCCAATTCCCCCCATCAGCAATAAAAGCTATTATATTAATATATGCTTTTAAGAGCTGATTGTGACTAAAGAAATTTCAACAAAAAAACCATAGTACCGATACTTCGTCGGCCTATGGTTTCTGCTTTAGTTAAAAAAGTGAATGTATTTTACCCTTTTATCCGCTTTAACACTTCACATAAAAATTCGTATACTCTTTGTGTTGAAGAAATGCTGATATGCTCGTTTGGTGTATGAACATCATAAAGATTGGGTCCCATGGAAATCATATCGATGTCTCCGACTTTTTCTTTTAAAAATCCGCATTCTAAGCCTGCATGGATAGCATCAACCTTGATTTCCTTTCCGTACATTTCCCTGTAAACTTCTGTCATTAGATCTCTGACTGGAGAATCCACTTTATATTCCCATTCCGGATAGTCAGAGATTAGTTCCATTTTAGCACCAACGAAATCACATATGATTTGAATTCTATCATTAATTTCGTTCTTTAACGTTCTAACAGAACTTCTTACAGCACTGTCAAAAGTAATTTCATCCTCTTTGGTTGTCAGCACACCAATATTATTGGAGCTTTCAACCAAGCCTGCAATATCGGCACTCATGGTTTGTACACCAAAAGGCAATAATCTTAACGTACTGATTAAGCTATTTTTTGTATTCCTATGAAATACCTTTTTCACACTTTCCATTTTTTCCAGATAAATACGAATATCAGGATCTGGCGTTTGGAATTCACTGGAGAATATCCTTTGATAGCTATCCACAATGCTTTCCAATTCTCCAGCGCTTGCTTTATGGATCATAATCACAGCATCGGCCATTTTCGGTATAGCATTCATTTTCTCTCCACCGTTTGCACTGGCTATGTCCATGTCCATTTTTCCGTCTAATTCTTGCAGCAGTCTTCCCAGTAGCTTAATGGCACTGGCCCTGTTCTTGTTAATTTCCATACCGGAATGGCCACCCAGTAAGCCCTTTATCGAAATCTTGTATCCTATTTTATTCGAATCAACAGCTTGCCATGTAATGGGCAGGTGTACAATATTGTTTACACCGCCGGCACATGAAGATAGTATGGTTCCTTCTTCTTCTGAATCGATGTTTATCAGAATGTCTCCAGATATATTCTGAGGATTAAGATTTAACACACCATCCATTCCCGTTTCCTCAGCAACGGTAATCAATGCTTGAATCGGCGGGTGAGGCAGATCTTTTGATTCTACTATGGCCATGGTCATGGCTACGGCAATACCGTTGTCAGCCCCTAAAGTTGTCCCCTTTGTTCGTATCATATCACCATCTACTAAGATTGGAATAGGTTCTTTGGTAAAATCAAACGCTAATTCTTCTGCCTTTGCACATACCATGTCCATATGGCCTTGAAGGATCACGGTAGGGGCCTTCTCATATCCTGCTGTACCGGGCTTTTTGATGATAACATTGAGACAATCTTCCTGGATCACTTCTAATCCAAGGTCCTTTGCAAATTTCACCAAGTAATCACTGATTTCTTTTTCATTGCCGGAACCCCTGGGTATTCTTGTTAGTGCTTCAAAATGTCTGAATACGGCCTCTGGCTTTAAACCTGTCAATACATTTCCCATCGCAAACAACTCCTTTGTTTCAACTTAATTTAACTCGTTGTGCTAGTTGATGTAGATTTGCTTTGTGGAGAGGCTTATAGAGTTTGTTAGCGCAGCGGAAGATTCGTTGCATCAAATGTTTGAACAAAATTGACTGCGTCAATTTGTTTCGCTAGGGAACCCTAGGTTCCCTTCGACGACTGCTTCGCAGTCTGAGCACCCTCCTAAAACGGCAAAGGG
>JBMOKU010000057.1:0-198460 GCA_049324315.1 Bacillota bacterium
CGCAATATAGTATATGAAAACGGATTGCTGAAACTTTCTGCATGACATAAAGCTGTAGGAAGAAGAATGTCGGAAAGCCGTGTGCGGGAGAATCGCATGCACGGTTTGATGAGGGGCGAATGAAAAAAAAAAATTTTTTTTTCATTCGCCTACTCTATAATAACTAGGAGATTATGGTTTTGATAGGAGGGAAAGTATGTCGGAATTAAGACGAAAAGCTGTGGGAATATAAAACAATCTTAAGGAGGTTAAAAGACGTGAACGAAACCGCAATCAAATTATTGGAATATGATAAGATTAAAGAAAATGCCGCAGGATATGCTATTTCCGAAAAGGCAAAAGAAATGATCAAAAAACTCCATCCTTCCACAGACAGAGAGCTTATTGAAGGGTGGCAGGAGGAAACCACCGAAGCTAGGATGATTGTTGATGCAAGATCCAGTGTGCCCCTGGATAGCTTAACGGGAATAGAAAAGGTCATGGGCAAGCTTGGAAAAGGAAGTGTTTTACAGCCTGATGAGCTGATGACCGTTTCAAAGCTGCTGGAGAGTGTAAAAAGGATTAAAAAATATATGGAAGGTATGCAAAGTATTGCACCACGGGTCAGCAGCTATGCCTTGTCCATGTTTGAATTAGAGGAGGTAGCTGAAGAAATTGATCGATGTATACGACATGGAAGGGTGGATGATAAAGCCAGTTCTGAGTTATCCAAAATCAGGAAGAGGATAGGGATTGCAGAAGACAGGATCAAACAGAAGCTGGACAGCATTCTTAGATCTCCCGTGTATGCAGATTGCATCCAAGATGCTGTTGTCAGCATGCGGGATAATCGATTTGTCATTCCCGTGAAAAAAGAATATCGCAGGAATATAGATGGAAATGTAATGGACACATCCTCCAGTGGGTCGACGATTTTTGTTGAGCCGGAAGCTGTTCGAAAGCTGCAGGATGAACTGAATATGCTTAGATTAGAAGAAGAAAATGAGGTGTACAGGATACTCTCAAGCCTTACGAATCTGGTGGAAACCCATTGGCGTGAAGTATCGATTAATATTGAAGGAATGGCTCAATATGATTTTCTGATCGCAAAGGGAAAATATAGTAGAGCATTGGACTGTTATCCTATAGAGATTGATGACCGATATGATATTACGGTTATTCAAGGAAGACATCCTTTAATAGCCCACGCTGCTGTGCCCCTGGACTTTGCCATTGGTCGAGGGTATAGGGCCCTAGTGATTACCGGGCCAAATACAGGCGGAAAGACGGTGGCCCTTAAGACAGTAGGTTTGCTTACCATGATGGTGCAGTCAGGTCTTCATGTACCTGTGGCAAAAGGAAGCCGGTTTGCCATATTTAAAGACATTTTGGTTGATATCGGCGATGGACAGAGTATTGAACAATCCCTTAGTACCTTCTCCTCCCATATCAAAAACATTTCGTATATCCTTGAAGCTGCAAGCAAAGATTCTCTGGTTATCGTAGATGAATTGGGGGCAGGTACGGAACCAGGTGAAGGAACGGGATTAGCCATTGCTGTTCTAGAGGAAATCTTCAAAAAGGGAGCGACACTGCTTGCCACCACCCATTACAGCGAGATCAAAGGTTTTGCCGATGAAAAAGAGGGTTTTGAAAACGGAAGTATGGAATTTGATGTCAATACCTTAAAGCCTCTTTATAAACTGAAAATTGGTAAGCCTGGAGAAAGCAATGCATTCCTTATAGCCCTTCGATTGGGTATTGACCCAAAGATTGTTGAAAGAGCCCATGAAGTTACCTATAAGGAAAGGAAAAGCTATAAAGATGTTTGTAACGGACCGGCGACGGCTGTGATAGAGAAATCTATAGAAGAAGAGAAACGGATTGAACCTACCCAGGAATATACTTCATTACGTATAAAAAAGGAAAAAATCCAAAAACAGAAGATGGAGCCTAGCTTCAAAATAGGAGACTGTGTCTTTATCAGTAGTATGAAGCGAACAGGAATTGTTTGCGAATCGGAAAACAGTAAGGGTGAAGTAGGGATCATGGTCATGAAAAAGAAGCTGAAAATCAACAAAAAGAGATTAACCTTGCATATTGATGGCAGCGAACTCTATCCTGATGATTATGATATGGATATTGTACTGGAAAGTAAAGAAAATCGGAAGAAAAAGCACATCATGAACAGAAAGTATGTAAAGGGTTTGACCATTGAAAAGGTAAAGGGAACTAATGAGATTTAGTCATATAGAGAAAAACGGGAACTAAATTTAAAAGACCTGAGGGACGATAGTTCCTCTCAGGTCTTACTTGGCACGCAAAGCTTTTGGGAGAACAAGACTAGGGGCGAACATTGTTCGCCCGATTTGCTCTATCAACCATCAATGTTGTAATCATACTGCCACTGGATAGAAGGGTATTTTTTCAGGAATTGTTCGACGTTGTCAATAAAATGGCCAATATCCTGTTTGGGAAGAAAAATATAGTTTGAGGAGTCCATTTGAAAAGTAGACATTCGGATTTTAGGTGTATCATCTTGAAACTGATAAACCAACTGCCAATTTGCATCTTTTTTTACAGCAAAACGGTTATATATCTGAATGATATGATGTAAAAATTCATTTTCATTTAAATTTTGAGCCGGTATGCTGGAATTGAAATGGGTAAAATTCAATTTTACAATTTCTTGATGAGCCATAGTTGGCATCCCCCTTTTTCATGATCTATAAGATGTTTTTTCTAATACAAGAGTATTCATGAAGACAATCATTTGACACCAAAAATTCATAAAAAAATTAGCAAAACATTACAAAAAATATACACTAAGTTGATAATTGGTATCATCTTGCCTATGAATGGCGGTCTTCCTCATTGAACCTATAAGTATAACAATCCCTCAGCATGTTTTACTATGGATATATATTATTATATATTTAAGCACAAAATACTGCGTTGTTCAATATATAAATTTATTTTCTTGAATAGAATATTTTGTTTGTTGAAATTAACGTAAAAATAGCAAAAAATAATAATGTTGTTCTCTATAGTGAAACTTATTCCTTAAATGAGGAAATTTACATTCGGAAAGGGTGGGGTGGAACTTTCTCTTCAGACAGATTTGTCTATATGTTTTATTCATTATAAAAATGTGACAAAAAACTACAGAATTTCTTTACCATTACCTGTTATCTGATATAAAATATAGGAGGATATGACAAATTTACTATAATGAATGGACAGGTGACGTCATTGTAGTATAATATGATATACGGTACGTAGAGAAAATAGACAGGATTAGGATAAGATGTGTTTTTGATGGAGGGAATTCGATGGCAAGAGTACTCGTTGCAGATGATTCTGCGTTTATAAGAAAAAATCTAAAGATGGTTTTTTCTCAGGGTGGGCATACTGTAGTGGCAGAAGCCACCAGCGGTTATGAAACTTTCACTGAATATGAACGTACGAAGCCGGATCTGGTAACCATGGATATCACGATGCCGGCTATGAACGGAATCGAAACGACAAAAAAGATATTGGCAAAGTATCCTGAAGCCAATATTGTTGTTATCAGTGCTATGGATCAAAAAAAGATGGTCTTTGACGCCATTGAGAGCGGCGCCAAGCATTATATTATCAAACCTATTACGGCAGAAAAAGTTTTAAATATTACGGATGACGTACTGCAGCGCAGCAATTATGAGGGTGAAAAGAGATATTCCATGCTCAGATATATCGGTGGCGGTAAAATGCCTTTTTCCATACAAAACATCAATGGTTTGTTTAATATTCTTCTCCATTCCAATATTAACATAGAAAATATTCAGGATTTGATTCGGGCGATGAAAGGTTTCTTGGTTATTCGTCCTATAAGGGTTGTCATGGACTTTTCCGAGCTAATGACACTGGATGACTACTTATTAGATAAATTTTCAGAGATTGCAGAGTATATAAGAGATAATGGCGGCGAGTTTAAAGGGACCACCAATGATCTACTGTTAATCCAAAGAGCAAAGGAAAAAGGCAGCAGGTTGTTTGAATAAAATTGATTGAATACAGATATTCTGTGGATTTTGGGAGATAATAATTCTTGAAATGCTTTGACAGGATTTGTGAGAAATATTATAATATGGAGTGAATACAACATATGCAAAGACAATGATGAGAAGAGTAAATAGAGGGTATTGTCTCAACCATTCAACCATTCATCCTTTCGTCCCTTGATATGAGGTGATGGAAGGTTTTTTTAGCAAAATTTTTGAGAAGAAAGAGGAGGAAAGAGCGTGAAAAGTACAACCATTAAAGAGCTGTACAGGGAATCTGGTAAGTTCTTAAATCAAAGGATTACCATAGCCGGATGGGTACGAACACTTCGAGCATCAAAAAACTTTGGATTTATTGAGATTAATGATGGAAGCTTTTTTAAGAATCTACAGATTGTGTTTGAAGAAAATCTGGAGAATTTTAAGGATGTATCCAAATTGAGTATCAGTACGGCCATTGTTGTAGAAGGAATATTGGTAGAGACGCCTAATGCAAAGCAGCCCTTCGAGTTAAAGGCTGAGAAAATAGAAGTTGAAGGACATTCTGATCTGGATTATCCACTGCAAAAGAAAAAGCATTCTTTGGAGTTTTTGAGAGAAATTGCGCACTTAAGACCACGAAGTAATACATTCTCAGCAGTTTTTAGGGTACGATCCTTGGCGGCGTATGCAATCCATAAGTTCTTCCAGGAAAGAGGATTTGTCTATGTACATACCCCAATTATCACCGGAAGTGATGCTGAAGGTGCAGGTGCAATGTTTAGAGTATCAACGCTGGATTTTAAGGACACACCGTTAACAGAAGAAGGTCATATTGATTTTGCAAAGGATTTCTTTGGAAAGGAAACCAATCTAACGGTAAGTGGACAATTGGAAGCAGAATGTTATGCACTAGCATTTTCCAATGTATATACCTTTGGTCCAACCTTTAGAGCAGAAAACTCAAACACAGCCAGACATGCTGCGGAGTTCTGGATGATCGAGCCTGAGGTTGCATTTGCAGACTTGAGTGACAATATGGAACTGGCAGAAGACATGCTAAAATACGTTATTCGCTACGTGCTGGAAAATGCTCCGGAAGAAATGGAATTTTTCAATGCATTCATTGATAAAAACCTGCTGGAGAGACTGAATAATATCGTGAGCTCTGACTTTGGAAAAGTGACGTACACAGAAGCTGTAGATATACTCATCAAATCAGGACAGCAGTTTGAGTTCCCGGTAGAGTGGGGCTGTGATCTGCAAACAGAGCATGAACGATATTTGACTGAAAAAGTATATGAAAAGCCTGTATTTGTCGTTAACTATCCGAAAGAGATTAAGGCATTCTATATGAGGCTCAATGATGATGATAAGACTGTGGCGGCCATGGACCTCCTTGTTCCGGGTGTTGGAGAAATCATCGGTGGCAGCCAAAGAGAAGAAAGATTGGATGTATTAGAGGCTAGAATGAAGGCGTGCGGTTTAAATCTAGATGATTATTGGTGGTATTTAGACCTGAGAAAATACGGTGGAACAAAACATGCAGGCTATGGTCTAGGTTTTGAAAGATTGATCATGTATATTACAGGAATCTCTAACATCAGAGATGTTGTGCCTTTCCCAAGAACAGTAAAAAATGCAGAGTTTTAGTATAATAAAAAGGGTGCCTTTTAGAGGGCATCCTTTCATTTATTATCAAATGATGGCGAAAAACTTTTCTACAAGATAGGGATCAAATTGAGTTCCGGCACACTTTTGGATCTCCGCTAAGGCTTCTTCTTTACTTCGTGCCAGGCAGTAAGGACGATTATGGAGCATAACGTCATAGGCATCAATGATGGTAATAATCCTTGAAATGATGGGAATCTCATCTTCTTTTAGACCCCGTGGATATCCTTTGCCATCCCAACGTTCATGATGGGAAAGAATATATTCACCAATGGTGCCCATGTTAATGGAAGACATCATAATATGATACCCTATTTCCGTATGCTTCTTCATGATCTCCCACTCTTTTTCCGTCAATTTTCCCGGTTTGCACAGTATGCTGTCCGGAATGGCAATCTTTCCAATATCATGCATGACGGCAGCCAGGCTTAATTCATCCAGCTGACTGTCGGAAAGATGGATGGCTTTCCCCAGTTTGAGGGAGAGGCTCTTTATTCTTTCGCCATGTTCCTTTGTTTCCATGGTCTTTTCTTCCAGTGTGGCCTGGAGCGAGGATATGATGGTACTACGAACACTTTTGCTTTCATTAAGCTTATTTTTATACATCCTGTCATCGGCATCTTTCAAGAGCTGACTAACGGTTGTATTGTCAGATCGTTTTGTGGCATAACCCAGGGCGATACTGGGCTGAATGGGCTTGCCTTCTGCTAGTGAACAGAGCTTCCGTATGCGGTCGCAAATCTTCTTTGCACCTGCTTCGGTTGTCTTCTGGAGGATAATAGAAAACTCATCGCCACCGGTTCTGCAGATAATGTCATCCTTACGACAGGCCTTCATGAAAATACGCGTTATCTTCTGCAGCAATTCATCCCCTGCTTTGTGGCCAAAAGCATCGTTTGCCAACTTTAAACCATTCATATCCCCAATAATAATGGTGAAAGGATATTCTTTTCTTTTGTCTAATCTCATTAACGTTTCATCATAAAACGCTCTGTTATAAAGTCCGGTGAGCTTATCGTGATAGCTCATATGAATAATCTTTTCTTCTGCGATTTTACGAGAAGTAATATCTTGGGCAACGCCTTGAATTTCAAAAGGAATGCCATTCTTATAAATAAGACTGACATGGGTCTCTAAAACAATTTTATGACCATTTTTATTCTGTATTTGTATCTCGATGGGTTTTTCCAGATTATCAAGGGTATATTGAACATGATCCATGGTATATAGCTGATTCTTGCGATCTGTAAGGAGAAGATCTGCAAAGTGCATATGTAAAAGTTCTTCTCTGGTGAAACCGGTAACTTGCTCACATGCATGATTAACAGAGGTCATGCGGCCGGTCAGATCATAGGTGTAGATAAGGGCGGATGCATTTTCAAACAATCCCCTATACCTTTCTTCGCTTTCTTTAAGCTTATCTGCCAGTTCCTTCTGTTCGGTGATATCTCGCAGAATACCTTTTTCGGCAATAGGGGTTCCGGATTCATCACGTTCCAGTACCAGCCATTCCTCAACCCAACGAATGTCTCCGTTTTTGCAGACAATGCGGTAGGCGTGCTTGAATTCATCAATATTCTGCTTTCTAATATGATAAACTCTTTCTTTGGCTTTCTTCAGATCTTCTTCATAAACGAAGTTCCAATAATCTTTTAAAGCTCCATGGTAAAAATCTTCCGGAGTATAACCAAACTGGGAGACATTGTTGGTGACAAACTTAGTTGGCATGTCAGGTGTCAATGTCCATTCGAAAACCACGATGGAACTTCTTTCGATAATATCATAGGCCTGTTCAAGGGCCTTGGTTGACAATCTGAGCTTTTCCAGCGATTCTTCGGACTGCTTCATTGTAATCAGCATGCTATCCAGCAGTTTGTTTAAAGCTTTTGTCAACCCCCAAAGTCCATCATCCTCATCAATAGAGAATTCACATTGATAACCGGAATCTGTGATGGTATTTATCTTCTTTATGATGTCCTGGATTCTTCGGATATCGGTGTCATTCACGGGGGAGCCTCCTGTAATGTTTTTATAGGTACAACGTATTTTTAAAGATATAAAAGTTCACAAAATATTAACAATATTTTATTTTCGCCTCGCGAATAAAAAAATCCTTCAAACAAAAAGCTTTTTGCACATAAAAAGTTAGGGAAAAACATGAAGGTTTCTGTAAAACACAGGAAGTTTTTCCTTTTTGTAACATGTAAGCGTACTGCTTTTATGATATAATATGATGGTTAGAGAACCGAAACAATTTTTCCGAAAGGGGAAATGCAGTATGCTGAAACGATTTAGTAAGTACTATAAGGCCCATTTGCCGCTGTTCTTCTTGGATTTTGGGTGTGCTTTTTTAATGGCGGGACTAGATTTGATCTTTCCTGTGGTAGTAAAGAAAATGATTGATGATGTACTCCCGGCAAAAAATTTGAAACTTATTTTATGGGCAGGTGCAGCGCTGCTTATTATGTACATCATTCGATACATATTCAACTATATCGTAGATTATTACGGACATGTGCTGGGTGTCAGAATAGAATATGATATGCGGAAGGAACTGTTCAATCATATACACAAGCTGTCCTTTGCGTATTTTGATAATACAAAAACCGGACACATTATGTCCAGGATTGTCAACGACCTCAATGAGATATCTGAGCTGGCTCACCATGGTCCAGAGGATATATTCATCGCCACCATAACACTGCTGGGTTCCTTTATTATCATGCTGACCATACATTGGCCCCTGGCGTTAATTACCTTTACGGCAGTTCCTATGATGCTGTGGTTTGCAATTTCAAAGAATAAAACCATGCAGCTGGCTTTTCGTGATTTGCGGATAAAGATGGCAGATATCAATGCCCAGGTGGAGGACAGCATTGCAGGTGTCCGCGTCGTCAAATCCTTTACCAATGAATGGTATGAGGAAGAAAAATTTGAGCAAGGAAATGCAAACTTTAGAAAATCCAGAGAAAGTACATTTAAAGTAATGGCTCAGTTCTTTTCGGGAATCAACTTCTTTTCGAATTTTATCCAGTTGGTGGTACTGTTCTTTGGCGGCGTTTTTATCTACTATGAGCAAATGTCTATAGGTGATCTGATTGGTTTCCTGCTATTCGTATCTATGTTTCTGCAGCCTATCAAGAGGATTACTACGTTGGTTGAAAACTTTCAACGAGGCATGGCAGGGTTTCACCGTTTTACGGAAACCTTGGATATCGCACCTGATATCAAGGATGACAGAGATGCAAAGCATGTGGCAAGCGTTAAAGGTGAGATACAGTTCCAGGATGTGACCTTTAGCTATAATAATAAGAAGAATGTTTTAGAAAACATCAGCCTCCATGTCCGTGCAGGTGAAACTGTTGCCTTTGTAGGCCCTTCCGGTGGAGGCAAAACAACCCTGTGCAGCTTAATTCCACGTTTCTACGAAATTGACAAGGGAATGATTCGGATCGATGGAACGAACATCAAGAAAATAACACAGAAATCTCTGCGAGAAAATATAGGAATTGTACAGCAGGATGTATTCCTGTTCTCGGGAACGATCAAGGATAATATAACCTACGGTAAAATTGGTGCTTCCGATAAGGAGATCATGGAAGCTGCTAAGAAAGCTAATGCTCATGAATTCATCATGGAGCTGGAAAACGGATATGATACCTATATCGGTGAAAGAGGCGTGAAGCTGTCCGGTGGACAAAAACAGCGGCTTGCCATTGCCAGGATTTTCTTGAAAAATCCCCCAATTTTGATCCTGGATGAAGCCACTTCAGCATTGGATAATGAGACGGAAAAACTGATCCAAGAATCCCTCTATAAGCTTTCTGAACACAGGACAACACTGGTGATTGCCCACCGACTGGCAACCATAAGGAATGCAGATAGAATCATCGTATTGACGGATGAGGGTATTATTGAGCAAGGGGATCATACAACTTTGCTGCGACAAGACGGCATCTATTCAAGACTATACAAAGCGCAGTTTGACGGATATATACCGGATATCGCATAAACTCCTGGAAACAGGACTCTGAAATATTTCAGTAAATTGAAAATTGAAAATAGGGACAAAGCTCCAATTTACAAAATATGAAATATACTGTTATAATATACTGTGTTGGTAAATAATGTTAGAGTATATGGAAAACTAGGAGGAGAAAACATGCGGAAAATATCGATTATGACGCTTTTATTAGTGTTAACAATGGTTTTCGCTGGGTGCACCAGTGAAGAAATGAAGTTGTATGATGCTTTTGAGAAATCTAAAGAAATCACTTCAATGGAAAGTGATACAAATCTTTCTTTTACTTTAGATGCAACAAATCTTTCTGCTGAAGAGCAACAAGATATGGAAGAAGTTAAAAGATTATTAAAAGATTCAAAAATCACTGTGCATCAAAAATCATTACAAAATAAAGAAAGAACAATAGTCAAATCACAGGTAGATACCGTTTTAAATCTAGGTGGTATGGCAATGGACATGCAAATATGGATTGACACAGACATGTCAAGTAGTACACCTAAATTCGTAGAAATTATAAAGATGCCTCCAATTTTCATGATGTCAGCACCTCCAGAATATGCAAACAAAGAATACATGGTATATGATTTCGGAGAGATGATGAATGAAGATCAAAGTGTAGATATGAACTTCAATGAGTTAATGAATTTTAGCAAAGAGATGCAGCCTAAAATGACAAATTTCTTGAAGGATAACATTGCAAAGCTTGATCTTGGATTTAACGTAGTGGAGTATAAAGGCAAAAAAACGGTTGATGGAAAATCACTGGCTATTTATGAAGTAAAACTAGATGATGCGTCACTAAAGAAACTATTAAGATATTCAGGAAATTATTTCATAGAAGATAAAAATACTATGGAATTCATGAGAGAATATATGAAAGCAGTAGCAAATGTAACAAAGCCTACAGACATGGACGAAGAATCAGCACAAGAGGAAATTAACCAAGAACTAGACAAATTACAAAATGATATTCCAAAATTAAAAGAACAATTTAATAAGTTTATGGATACGTTTGAGGGTGTGAAAATCTTAGGTGATAAAGGTATCGTCATAGAATATAGTGTTAACGAAGAAGGATACATAGTACATGAAAATGGTATGATCGATCTTAGCATTGACTTGGGAGCTCTAAAAAAACTCTCCGAAAATATTGATACGGAAAATATTGATACGAATGAGAACAATACCTCAACACAGGAAACAGACTTATTCCAGATAGGAATAAACTTCAACACAGATATCTATAATATTAACAATGATATCGAAGTTCAGATGCCGCAGGTAAATGAGGAAAATTCTTTGAATTTCAAAGATTTGATGGAATCGAACGAATAACCCTATGTAAAATATAATATAAACGGTGTAAACTTTCTAAAAGATATGTAGTAAGATAGAAAGTTTCACCGTTTATTAATTTAAATCTTAGCTTATATCTAGCCTTAGAAGATTCTTTTCTAGTACAATGGCTTTATTCAGAGTTTTTATGCCATTTGCAAATCCTACCGTATAGGATGAAGGGTCTATCTTCAGGATATGCCCTTTCCCAAAGGCTGGGTGAATAACCTTACTTCCCACATCGAAGGCACCTTCCTTGATGTACCTAATTTCATTTAAGAATAGAGAACTCATGCCCTGAACGGTGAGCAGTTCCAAATCAGTCTTTGCCCGGGTCATCCCTACATAGAACAATCTTCTTTCTTCCTCCAAATCCGAGAATTGGCCTTGCTTTGCAAGCTCCACAGATTTTTTAGAAGGGAATTCGTCATATAAAAGGTCGATGATAAATACTTTATCAAATTCTAAACCCTTAGCGCTATGTAATGTAGATAAAGTAACAGCGTGGACACTTCTATTCTCAGCAGCTGACTTTATGGTTTCTTCCAACTCGCTGCATCTACTTAAGAATTCCTCTATGGCATTCGTATTTTCAGCAATGAGGGATAGTGTGCTTAGAATGTTATATACACTGTCCAGTGAATAGCCGAACTTCTTGCAGTAGCTTTCCAATGATTCTCTGTAGCCTATACTGGTCAGAATATATGCTATGGCGGCTGCGGGAGTCTTTGTAGAGATAGTATGAAACTGCCCCTTAAGCTCTGATATCCTTATGCTTTGATAAGGCTGGAGGTCGATACTATTTCTTAGCTGATCAAACACATTCCCCTTGGGAGGATTCATTATATTCTCGATCATTTGCTTTGAGATATACGCGTTGGTTTTATAGTATATCTTTGAAAAGGCTTCCCTATCGGTGGGATCAATGGCGACCCTTAGAAAATTGATAATATCCGTTACTGCAAAGTGGGTAAAGAAGCTGTTTTTATGGTCTCGGATATAGAAAGGGATCTCATTTCTGTCTAATGCATCGATGAGAGAAATAGCAGAGATATTCTTCCTGAAAAGAATGGCTGTCTTATCTAAATCCCTTGTATCTTTCAACTGCTTTACAACATATTTAACCTGTTCACTGTAGCTTTCGACAGATTCCACATTCACGGGCCTTTTCTTAGGATTATTGGTGAACATTTTCTTTCCGTATCTGTTTTTATTGTTTTCAATACATTTACTGCTGGCCTCGATAATATCCTGACTGCTTCGAAAGTTTTCTTCCATGTAATATACTTGCCCATTCTCATAAATCTCCTGAAACCCTAGGAGTGCTTTAGGGTCTGCCCCCCGAAAACCGTAAATGGACTGGTCATCATCGGCAACCATGAAAAGGTTATTGTTGGGCATGGCTAAAAGCTTGATAATCTCATATTGAACCTTGCTGGTATCCTGTGCTTCATCCACTTGTATAAAGTGATACATGCTTCTATACTTTTCCAAAATTCTTTCGAAGTTTTCAAAAATCCATAGCGCTATCGTCAGCATATCATCATAGTCTACTAAGTGGTTCTTTCTCTTATACCTTTCATAGGCAATGAAGATATCCTTAAAGCAAGGAATCTCTACTTCATATTGATCTACTTCCTCTGGAGAAATCAACAGGTTCTTAAAGTATCCTATAGCACTATCCAATTCATCAAGTTTATCCTCGTTAATGATTTCTCCCGTAATCTCCTTATAAATCTCCTTTAGCAGCTTTAGCTTCTTATCATTGAGGACTTCAAAGTTATGTCCATAAATTCTTGGATAAAAATTTCGCAACACGTTATATGAGAAAGCATGAATCGTAGAAAACCTTATCTTTCCATTTACATGTTTACCGAAGGTTTTTACAAATCTTGATTCCATATCCTTCGCTGCAGCCCTTGAAAAAGTCAGGGAGAGAATATTCTGCGGTTTAATTCCTGCATGTGCAATAAGATTATAGGTTCTGAATAAAAGAGCAGTGGTTTTACCGCTGCCGGGACAGGCCAAAGTCAAAGCTGGCCCTGTCATATGATCTACGACATTGAGTTGTTGAGAATTAAGTAATACGCCAAATTTCTTTTGAATATGTTTACCCAACATAGTAGGAAATCCTCCGTTATCATTTCTTCTTGATTCTAAGCAACATCTTAAACTTAAAAGTCTAAAAGCGACCTCTCCTAACAATGTTATCATATCCTTTGAATCGTGCATAGAGGATGAGAATTCTTCAGTATAGCAGATCATTCGGTTCGCGTTATGTAAAGTGATCAATTGGGACGATATGGATAATTAAATAGAATACATTATCAATTGATAATGTATTCTATTTTTCAAAAACCGTTTACAATTAGTAATGAAGAGAATATAATGTATAGTAACGCTGAAATAATGTTATCAATTGAAAAAGAGGGAGCGCAAAATGGATTTAGAAAATAGATATCAAATAGGCTTTAAGATTTCGAAGATGACGATAACCTGGAATGTTATTCTGTGTGTTGGGAAAATTATCGCGGGGGTTATTGGGCGGAGTAGTGCCATGATTGCCGATGGTGTCCATACGCTGTCAGATGTAATCAGTACACTGGCTGTTATGTTTGGACTAAAAATGTCAAGGATGCCTGAGGATGAAGACCATCCCTATGGTCATGAAAAAATAGAGCCTGTCATGGCAAAAATGCTGGCAATGCTGTTGTTTGCAACGGCATTGGGTATTGGCTATAATGGGATAAAGGTTATTATAAATCAACAATATTCAGAACCGGGGATGATTGCGGTCTATGCTGCTGCTGTCTCTATTGGTGTAAAGGAATGGATGTATTGGTATACGGTGAAGGGTGCAAAGAAAATAGACAGTGCAGCACTCCTTGCCGACGCTTGGCACCATCGCTCTGATGCATTATCTTCTATAGGAACCCTATTAGGCATTACTGGAGCAAAATTCGGTTTTCCTATATTGGACCCTTTGGCAGCTATCGTTGTGTGTGTTTTTATCGTAAAAGTAGCCGTTGAAATCTACCTGCAGGCAGTCAATCAGCTGATTGATACATCCGCAGATGATGAAACGGTTGAAAGTATCCGTGAGCAGATATTGGGAACAACGGGTGTTATGACATTAGATGATCTAAAGACCAGGGTTCACGCCAATAAGGTATATGTAGATATTGAGATAGGTGTAGATGCCAATTTATCAGTAAAAGAGTCTCATGACATTGCAGAACAAGTACATGATAATGTGGAAGGGTGTTGTACCAGAATCAAACATTGTATGGTACATGTTAATCCAATTGATGACCCTCGTCCGCAAATGTAATAGAAATGACATAAAAAAGTATAAGCGGGAACACGTGGGGATAAGGTCCCAGTCCGGGAAAAGCACACCGGACAGTGGACCAGTTCCCCTGCGTTGTCTCTGTTGCCCATAGAAAAACTCCTGAAATAAAATCAGGAGTTTTTTGATATCTTGTTAATGACAAATATTTTTAATGATCACTCTTGCAGCACACGATTTTAGGATCATCTGAAAGATGAGAAAGACGTTCGTATTCTTCTTGGAAATCAGATAATTCTTCCAGCGGCTTGTCAAGAAAAGAAGTAAAACTCAAAAAGGAGTTTTGCAGCAGCTCTCTATTAAGACTGTAAATACTTCTTTGTCCTTCGCGGGTATCATTAACCAGATTAGCATGTTTTAGTATTTTGAGATGCTGTGAAATTCTCGGCTGACTCATATCCAAAACGGATTCCAATTCGCAAACATACATAGGCTTTAAAGCCAGTAACTTAACAATCTTTATACGGGTAGACTCACCCAATGTTTTAAAGATCAATTCATAATTCATGTAGAAACCTCCTAAGAAAACACCATCAAATTCTCACTTTATCATTATTATATAAGAAATATGGCTAATTAACAAAGGATTTAGTAAAAAGCCGTAAGACTTTCTCTTTAGTATCCCACTTTTCAGATATACTCTATACATATTGACAGCTATCTATATAATAGATAAAATAAAACATAGATAATCATCTATGTAATCATAAAACAGGGGGAATTAGCGTGAAAAAGGGGAAGCTTTCTGGTTGGCTGTATCATTACATTAAAGATAGAGAAGGGATCATGAATGTAACGGTACGAACAGTAATCGGAGGATGATGAGCTGTCTACAAAGCCCCATCAGGTCTGATGGGAAAACCGACAAATGAAGAAGATTTTGAAGCGTTTGCAATTGAAGAAATCAGATTATTTGTCGATAAAGAAGTATTAAAAAACTATGTAAAGAAGAATAAATTGGTGATTGCTTTTGAGGGTTATGGGCAGCATGAATTAGAGATTATGGAAGAATGAAATGGTTATAATATTAATAATCTATTCTAAGGCTTAACGAATAAAAGAAAGTCTTATGCTGAATAAAATTTTATCTTTAAATATCGATACACGGTGCATGATACATGAAAAAGACTTAAAAGATTGATCCTGATATCGAACAACGTGAACCGTGTACCGAACTTTGTTAGTAGTAAATTCTAATACAGCGTCATGTCTTTATAAAATATGAATTAAATTCTAAAAGTCATATCTATGCTGGAGCTTGAAAAAAGCTCATATTTTTTCTAAAATACATTGACACATATCTATGTGATGAATATATTAAATATAGATAACGATCTATATTAATGAAGGGGATAAAAATGAGAGAACAAGTGGAAATACTAAAAGCATTGGCGGATGAAAGCAGGCTAAAGATTATTCAAATGCTCTCCTGTGGAGAACTATGCGCCTGTGATATTCAAGAGAATCTTAGTCTTACACAGCCTACCATTTCCCATCACATGAAGGTGCTTCAGCAAGTTGACTTGATAAAAGTGGAGAAAAGAGGCAAATGGGTTTTTTATTCGATTAATCAAGACCTCGTTGAAGAACTTTGCAGCTTTCTAAAGCAAGTTTCTCAGCCGTCGGACCATTGCCCATGTAGTCGGATAGACTGTGATTGTGACGGTTTAAGAAAGTAATCATTACTTTTAATATAAGAATAATAAAATTAGGGAGGCAAACAAAATGTCAAAGCAAATAAACGTTATAATTTATGAACCACCTATGTGTTGTACATCCGGTGTATGTGGTCCATCTCCGGATAAAAAGCTGATGGATTTACAGGACACGTTAAAAAGACTGGAAAAAGAATTTCCCGAGATCACCATCAATCGTTATTCCATGAATTTTAATCCTAAGGAATTTATGAAGAATAAAGAAGTCTATGAAAAGGTAAAAGCAGAGAAAACCAATGCCCTTCCCATTATCACCGTAAATGACGTGATCGTGAAGGAGAAGGACTACTTGAGTTATGAAGAATTTGCAGCTCATATTCAGAATGCATAGGAGGCTTAATCATGAATACAATGCCAAGGTTTATATTTTTCTCCGGTAAAGGTGGTGTTGGGAAAACATCCATGGCTTCCTCCACCGCAGTATACTATGCGGAAAAAGGCCTTAAAACCCTTATCGTAACAACGGATCCTGCAGCAAATCTTTCTGATGTTTTTGAACAAGAAATAGGGCACAAAGTGACGTCCATTGATCATGTATCCAATCTATATGCCATGGAAATTGACAGTGATCGAGCAACCGCCGAATATCGAGAAAGAGCATTAGCACCCATACGCGAAGCTTTTGGGGAGGAAATGGTTGCTATTATGGAAGAACAGCTTCAATCTCCATGTACGGAAGAAATGGCATCCTTTGATAAATTCACAGATTTTATGGATACAGATGAGTATGATTTAGTTATCTTTGATACTGCCCCCACAGGGCACACCATAAGACTGCTGGAGCTGCCGGTAGATTGGTCAAGACATATCGAGGAGAGTTCAAAGGGCTCCGGCCAGACCTGTATGGGTCCGGTTCAGAACATTCAGGATGCAAAAGAAAAATACGATAAGGCCGTCAAGCTGCTGCAGGATAAAGAACAGACTCATTTTGTCTTTGTACTGCAGCCTGAAGCCACGCCTATAAAAGAAACCATACGGTCAGCAAAGGAACTGGGGGAAATAGGCATTAATACTACGGAAGTCATTGTAAATGGGATACTTCCAGAAGAAGAACTGCTAAATCCATTTTTTAAAAAGCGCGGCGAGATGCAGAACAAATACCTGAAAGAAATCAATGAACAGATTCACTTGCCAAAGAGAAAGATGTATTTACTATCTGAGGAAATACGGGGATTGCAGCTTCTGAGGACCGTAGGAGATATGCTGTACAATAAACAAGAGGTGGTGAGCATTATTGAAACCAGAGGCTAAAGTCATTCTACCGGGACATAAAAAACCAAAGCTTATATTCTTTGCAGGTAAGGGTGGCGTTGGGAAAACATCCATGTCCTGCGTTACAGCACTATTTCTAGCGGAGCAGGGTTTTAAAACTTTGCTTCTAACCACTGATCCGGCTTCCCACATCGGGGATGTATTTGAACAGCCTATAGGAGAAAAAATACAGGAAATTCAAGGTATAGAGAATCTCCATGCCTTAAAAATCGATCCTAAAGAGGCCGCAAAGGACTATAAAAACAGAATTATGAATGAGGCAAAAGAAAATCAGTATTCTGCGGAAATGCTTTTAGCTCTGGAGGAAGAACTGGATTCTCCATGTACGGAGGAAATGGCTGCCTTCGACAGATTCACGGATTATGCAGATAATGAGGAATTCGATGCCATTATTTTTGATACTGCCCCCACAGGGCATACCTTGAGACTCTTAGAGCTTCCTTTGAGCTGGAATAAGCAAATAGAATTAAAATCAGCTATGAATACGGTCAATGAAGGAGATTTAAAGGCGCAGGAGAGATTTAAAAGGGTCATCGAGAAAATGCGGGATAAGGAGCAAACCACTTTTGCATTTGTAGTATATCCTGAAAATACACCAATACAAGAAGCCTATCGAGCAGTGGAAGAATTGAAGGGTGCAGATATACACACGCAACTGGTTATTGCCAATCAAGTACTGCCTGAGGAATATTGTACAACGGAATACTTCAAGAAAAGAAGAGAAATGCAGGATAGGCATTTGTCTGTTATAAGAGAAAAATTTGACTGCGATATTTTAGAAATGCCTTTATTTGCTGAAGAAATAAAGGGGATAGATGTTATCAGGGAAGCAGCAGAAAAGCTGTGCAAATAGGATTATAGGAGTGATTGACATGCAAAGAGTAGAAATTCATGTTTTTGGTGTTAAACCACAGGGCTGTGGATGAGGACCGGCTGATAGTTGTGGACCAACTAGAACAATATTGGATGATATTCAAGACCTGAAAAATGTACTGAGAAAAGAAAGACTGGCGAGTAGAGTTTCTGCCTTGAAATTTACAGATGTTTTCTCCAATGGATTGCAAAGATACCCAAAGGTTCATGACAGCATTACGAAAAAAGGGGCGGACCTACCTATTGTAACAATAGATGGAGAAATTGTTTGTGAAGGAAGCTTCGATATGAATAAAATCCTGTTTAAAATACAATCTCTATAGGTATAGTATAAATAGGCGCAAGAATACCCTCTTGCGCTTATCACATTGGCTAATGGAGTGATTTCTATGGGAAAGCGGGTAGCGTTTATTTCGGATATACATGGTAATATGGAAGCCCTTGAGGCAGTAATCCGTGATATTGAGACAAAAGGCATTGCGTTAAGCGATGTATATTGTTTAGGTGACCTGGTAGGATATGGGCCAAGACCCAATGAGGTAATTGCATATATACAGGACCATCAAATTCAGTGCATATTGGGCAATTATGATGAAGCGGTAGGATTTTTCTTGCCATCCTGCGGATGCAGTATTGAATCAGAGACAGATAAGATAAGAGCACAAAATTCGCTGGAATGGACTTCTATGCATACAACAGAGGAAAATAAATGGTTTCTTAGAAATTTAGATGAACAAGTGGTTATAGAGGAAGAAGGTTTCAAGCTACTATTAACCCATGGGAGCAGCTATTCTATCAATGACTATGTATATGAGGAAGATACAGAGAAACAGGAAGAAATTGCAGAAGAAATTGAGGAAGATATTATGGTGTTTGGTCATACCCATTTTCCTTATATTAAAAAGGTGCACAACAAAATACTGATTAATGTTGGTAGTGTAGGCAGACCAAAGGATGGAGATTGTAGAGCTTGCTACTGCATTTTAGACATAAAAAAAGATATAAACGTAGAGTTTGTTAGGGTTCCCTATGATGTGGAGCGTGTTGCTAAAGAGATTGAGCAGTCAGGATTATTGGACGTTTTTGCAACCATTTTGAGAATTGGCAAAGATGTAATAGAGTAGAAAAATAGTAATTATGCATTTAAAAAGATTTAACAAAAGCTTTACATTGAATATATTAACATATCAAGATATCATGATATAATAAAAAGAGATTCTCACAGATGTAAGCTGTATTGATAGATAAAAAAGCTGAGAGAAGGTTATCAGGCATGAAGAATCCGTTAAGTAATGAAGAAATCAAACAATTAAAATTGAAGAGTAAATTTTTCAAAGGATTTGCTGATTATACGCGTTTATGTATTTTTGAATGTTTAATGGAGGGGGAAAAAACTGTCAGTGAGATCGTAGATATCACAGGATTTAGTCAGTCAAAGATATCAAATCATCTAAAATGTTTAAGGGAAAGTGACTTGGTGGAAGCAAGGCAGGATGGTAAGTATATTCACTACAGCATTATGGATGAGAAGATCAAAACCATTATCAGTATAGCCAAAGAACTTATCAAGGATGTTTCAGAAGAGAAATATAACTGTATGAAATATTAGAAGAAAGGTGTGTTTCTATGAAATTTGCAGTTATATCAGACATCCATGGGAATGCCGACGCATTAGAAGCAGTTTTAAAAGATATTGAAAGCAAACGTGTGGATGTGATTTATTGTACCGGGGATATCGTAGGATATGGCCCGTACCCCAACCAAGTAGTGGAACGGATACGGTGTAATGAGATACCTACGGTAAGGGGAAACTATGATCACAGTGTAGGCAGCAATACAGCAGTATGCGGATGCCGTTTTGAGGATGGAAAAAAAGAAGAAGTAGGTGTGCAGTCTTTAATCTGGTCTCAAGGCAATACAACCAGCCAGAATAAAAAATGGTTAAGTATGCTGCCAGTGCAGATCTGGCTGGAACTAAGCAATAGAAAGATTTTATTTGTTCATGGAAGTACAAGGACAGACAAAGAGTATCTATTTGAAGATTCTGCTGCATTAGAAGAGATTGCTGAGGAAGCAAATTTTGATATATTAATATGTGGACATACGCATAAACCTTTTCATAAGACGGTCAAAGGAATCCACTTTATCAACGCAGGGAGCGTTGGTAAACCAAAGCATAAACCGGGAGATCCTCGGGGAACCTATGTTATTGTTAATGTTGAAGAGGATAGTGTTCAAGTAAGTATAGAATACGTGTCCTATGACTATGAAAAAGCTGCACAGGCTGTCATTGACGCAGGATTGCCTGAACAACTGGCGGATAACCTGAGAGGTATTTTGTAAGCTGCATTTCTAGAACTTTTCGATGAAAATAATAGATGAGGTGTTACCATGAAAAACTTAAGTACAATCATTGGCGGTGCTATAGCCGGGATTTTTGTCATGAGCGTTTGGGGGAAGTTTGCTGAAAGTTATGGTATTGCAGGCGGTTGGTTTGCAGCGCTCATTATTATTGGAACCATGTGGTTTTTGAACCATCACATTGGAATCCTTCATAATCCGCCGGAAGGAGCATGGGTTGATATGGCTTTAGCCATAGCTGTATGCGGTACGTTGAGACCTGTTTTTTCAGCAGGGTCCTTGAGTCCCCTAATTGATTCAATGCCTACCCTCGTAGTCGTCATTATTGGAGGAATAGCAGGCGGCATTGCAGCTGCCGGGATTCAAAAGGATATAGCAAGAGAAAAAAGATAGCATAGGTAATATGATGCTAAACAATTTGAAACCGTATGGAGGGGAGTATCAGCCATGACCGTAAAGCTAATGATTTCTACGTTTGTCGGTGCATTTATATTTCCATTTCTCATTAGTATGTGCTGGGGTAAAATGGTGGAAACCTGGGGAGCCATAGGTGGATGGATGGCAGCAGGATTCATTGTTGGGACAACCTGGGCGCTAAATCATGGTGTAGGCATGATCTATCAAAGCGGTGGGGCTTGGGTGGATATGGCCTGGGCAGCGGCTGTAGGCTTATTAGCCGGAGCGAAGTATTCCGGTGCCAGCCTGAGAAAAGCGATGCCAACCATTATTTCATCTATTATAGGTGGTACTATTGGGGCATATGTCCTTTCAACTTTTTTATAACACATAGGAAGATAAAAAATAATAATTTAAGTAGGAGGAGTTACCTTGAAAAAGAAAGTAGCCTTTGTATGTATTCACAATTCATGCCGTTCCCAAATGGCAGAGGGCTGGGCAAAGCATTTAGGAGCAGACGTATTGGAGGTCTACTCAGCAGGAACAGAGGAATATCATGAAGTAAAGCCATTGGCTGTTCAGGTTATGGAAGAAGCCGGTGTAGATATGCGTGAACACTATCCAAAACTGTTGACAGATATTCCAGAAGAAATAGATATTTTAGTGACCATGGGCTGTGGCGTTGTGTGTCCATTCGTGCCATGCAAGCATGAAGAGGACTGGGGACTTACGGATCCTTCTGGTGGACCTATTGAAGGATTTAGAGTTACAAGAGATTTGATTAAAGAAAAAGTAGAAAACCTAATCATGAGAGTTAATAAAGGTGAACTATAAATAATAGATTAAGATAAATAATCCCGGTCAATTGACCGGGATTATTTATCTGCCACTATAATAACTTTTCCATAATCGTTACATCGATCCATTTATCGTCTAACATACCCTGCTGAATATAAGTGCCTACCTCACGGAATCCTACGGATTGATATAAGCGCTGTCCGGCTTCATTAAATTTAAAGGTGCTTAAGACCAGCTTGTGAAAGCCTTCTTCCTTTGCAACTTCGATAAGGTAATGAAGGAGGATCTTACCCAACCCTTTTCCCCGCATATCTCTTCGAATGTAGATGGATAGGTCTACAACACCGCTGTAGCAGCATCTGGCATTGAAAACATTTAAAGAGGCCCATCCTAGAACATTTTTTTCTTCATCTTCTATTACCGCAACCTTATGCTTCTCACTGCGACTGCGCATCCAATCACTCATGACTTCTTCAGTTCGAGGACAGGTTTCTAATGTTGCAATTCGATCTTCTATACCCTGGTTGTAGATTGTCGTTATGGATGGAATATCATTTAAATTGGCCAAGCGTGTACCATAAGCCATATACAGATCACCCCTATTTATAGGCTTTGATGTATGCCCCGGCAAAAGCACCGTCAATCATTTCAAGCTCAGCTTCACTAAATAAACTGCTAAGCTCGAGATACTTTACATTTAGAATACTTTGGATAACGTCTAAGGTATAGATGTGAACAGGTTGTATATCAATTTCCTTAAATCCTACCTTCTCAAGAACATGTCGATATTCATCCACTTTCATGGTTCCGGCAATACATCCGGCCCAAAGCTCTGCGTTTTTACGGATATGATCGGGGACATCTTTTAAGTTGACAATATCAGCTATGGCGAGGCGGCCATCGTTCTTTAATACGCGATAGGCTTCAGTCAATGCTTTTTCCTTGTCTTCCGATAAGTTTATAACACAGTTTGAAAGAATTGCATCAACAACACCATCATCTAACGGAATGTTCTCTATATAGCCTTTTATGAATTCTACATTGGTTGCACCCATTTGTTCCTTGTTTTTGTTGGCAAGAACTAACATTTCATCCGTCATATCCAGTCCGTATACTTTTCCCGTAGGGCCAACATATTTTGATGAAACCAGTACATCGATTCCGCCACCGCTTCCCAGATCCAGTACAGTTTCTCCTTCCTTCAGATCGGCGAATAAAACCGGATCTCCACACCCCAAAGATGCAGCTACGGCTTCCTTCGGAAGATCTTTTAAGCTTTGATTTGCATAAAGCTGTGAGGCATTACTGATGTCACCGCAGCAGGATGAGCTGCAGCAGCTGCTGCTCTTTCCGCTATTATCCACCTGTTTGGCAATACCTCCATAGTATTCCTTAACTTTATTTTTCACATTAAATTCCATGCTTTATTTCCTCCTATCTCAACAACACTTATGATTTTTTACGGCCTGAACAATCAATTGCAAGCTCTCGATAACCTGAGCTCTTTTTTCTTCAGCAATGGATTGAAGAACAAGGGAGAAATACTCTTCCATACTTTCTTCAATGGAGTGGAATGTCTCTTCACCTGCCTTTGTCAATTTGATTTTTATATAGCGTCTATCGTTTGGGTCTGTTTCCCGTTCAACCATATCCTGATTGACCAAGTTGTTTACGGTCCTGCTGGTAGTGCTGTTATCCAGACCCAAAATATCAGCAAGATCATTTAAAGAAATTTCTTTTGCATTGCCGATTTCCACAAGGGCATGGCACTGCCCCAATGTGATACCGCAGCAGGAAGCTTCACTTTTCTCTAGAATACCCAGATTGCGTACAAGCTGTTTCAGGAGTTCTCTTAGTTTTTTGGAATGTTCTAAAGTATTCATATGTTCACCTCTCGAAATAATTGTAACACAAAATAGTTGCAATATGCAATCAAAAAAGAAAAATTTGTAAATTTTTTTCATCAAGTTAATAACAGATTATAGGATCTTACATATAAAAATAAACGAAGTACAATAAATTTTATCAATTGGTTGACAGTGAATGGCGAATGTAATAAAATGTACACTGAGAATGATTATCATATTCATAAACAATACACATACATATAGTAGAGAATAAAAAACAAGGAATCAGGAGGAATTCACATGCCGTTAGCTATGGCTAAAATCGGGGAAGAAGTTGTACTAAAACAAATTCTTTGGGGACCTAAAATGAAGAAAAAGCTGGAAGACATGGGACTAACACCAGGTGTTAGAATCAATGTTATATCCAACGACTTAAATGGTGCCTTTATCGTTAATGTAAGGGGATCCAGGTTGGTCTTGGGAGGCGTCGTCACACAGCAGATCATGGTGGATGCAGCATAGTTATTCTAGATAGTGATTTAAAGACATAGATTATACTTATATCTTTAAAGCTTTTATATAGTGCAAGAATACAAATATTTGTTGATAAAAAGGAGGAATGTGTAGATGGAAAGAACGCTAAAAGACTTAAAGCCTGGAGACAGTGGGACTGTTGCAATGATAAAGGGCAAAGGTGTAATGAAAAGACGTTTGATGGATATGGGGGTTACAAAGGGGACCGCCATTACCGTGGAAAGAGTTGCGCCTCTGGGTGATCCCATTGAAGTGAAAGTAAAAGGTTATAATTTGACGTTTAGAAAAGAAGATGCAGAAAATATTATCATAGAATAATTTTTTTTTGGATCTGAATGATAATGATTATCAAATGTAAATAAAATAGGAGGAATATAAGTGAGCAAGATGATAACCGTTGCTTTAGCCGGAAATCCAAACTGCGGAAAGACCACGTTGTTTAATGCTCTGACAGGGTCCAAGCAGTATGTGGGAAACTGGCCAGGTGTTACAGTAGAAAAAAAAGAAGGTAAATTTAAAAGTAAAAATCATGATATGGTGATCGTGGATCTGCCAGGTACATACAGTTTATCCCCATATTCTATGGATGAGATGATTGCAAGAAACTATATTGTTGAAGATGCACCGGATGTGGTAGTCAACATCGTGGATGCGTCCAACATCGAAAGAAATCTCTACTTATCTTCACAAATCATGGAGTTGGGCAGACCTGTGGTGGTGGCGCTGAATATGATGGATGTGGCGGAAACCAGAGGCGTCAAAATTGATGTAGAAAAGCTGTCTAAACTTATGGGAGTTCCTATTGTATCGATCGTAGCCAGTAAGAAACAAGGTATTGAAGAACTGATGGATATGGTGGCTAAGGTAGCAAAGAAAGAAGTCACGTATGAACCCAAATTTGCTAACTACGGCGATGATATGGAAAAAAGAATTGAAGAATTAACAAAGTCATTCAAAGAAAATCCTATGCTTACGAAATATCATCCCAGATGGTTGGCAGTAAAGATATTAGAAGAAGATGAAACCGTTCTGAAGCTTTTGCATATGGATGAGCAGGATATGGCTGCAGCTGCAGAGACTTCATCAGATGATGATATGGAAGCAGTGATTGCCGATAAGCGATATCAGTTTATAACGGAAATCATATCGAAATCCGTGAAGAAACCAAAGGACAATGTATTGACGGTATCAGACAAGGTAGACAAGGTTCTAACGAATAAATGGCTGGGATTACCGATTTTTGCCCTTGTTATGTATGGTGTATTTTTCTTCACCTTTGACTTGGTGGGAAACAGACTGCTGGATATGATCGATGTCTTTTTTGCTGAAACCTTGACGGGATGGGCGGCTGCCGGACTAGAATCCATAGGCGTTTCAGCGTGGCTCCAGTCTCTGCTGGTAGATGGTATTATTGGCGGTGTTGGTGGTGTAGTAGTTTTTTTACCGAATATAGCGTGTTTGTTTTTAGCCATTTCTATATTGGAAGACAGTGGCTATATGGCAAGGGTGGCCTTTCTCATGGATCGGGCCATGAGAAAAATCGGATTAAGCGGAAAAGCATTTATTCCTATGATTCTAGGATTCGGCTGCAATGCCCCTGCTATAATGGGTACAAGGACGTTGGAAGACGAAAAGGACAGATTAACTGCCATCTTAATTAACCCTTTTATGTCCTGTTCGGCTAGACTTCCTGTGTACACACTCTTTGCAGCCGCATTCTTCCCAAGTCAAGAGAAAACCGTTGTGTTTTCATTATACGCTTTAGGTGTTTTTGTAGCCATTGGCATAGGACTTATCTTTAAAAACACATTATTTAAAGGAGATGCAACGCCTTTTGTCATGGAGCTGCCTCCGTATAGAATACCAACAGTGGGAGGCCTGGCTATCCATGTATGGGATAGAGTAAAAGGCTTCCTAATCAAAGCAGGTACATTGATTTTTGGTGCTTGCATGTTTTTATGGTTTGTTTTAGGGTTCAATTTCTCCGGCCCTGCTGAACTGACGGAAAGTATTGGTGCAGGGATCGGTAAAGTGTTTGCTCCTATTTTCGCGCCATTAGGGTTCGGAAACTGGCAGGCTGCATTATCCTTAATTACAGGAATTTTAGCAAAAGAAGTTGTTGTAAGTAACATGTCCATTATTTACGGACTGGGAGAAGAAGCTTCAAGCCAAGCCTTTGCACAGGCTTTATCAGGAAGCTTTAACCAACTGACAGCATATGCCTTTATGGTATTTGTACTACTTTATACCCCTTGCGTGGCGACAATCGCTGTTATTAAGAGGGAGACCAACTCATGGAAGTGGACAGGGTTCTCTATTGCATATCAATTTGGTGTTGCATGGTTTGTATCCATGCTGGTATATCAAATCGGCAGGCTTTTAGGATTTTAAGGAGTGATCATATGGAAACCAATCAATTGCTTACCTTTTTGCTGGCTGCTCCAGTCATAGGCTACGGAGCGTTTGTGCTGGTGAGAAGTATCAAGAAACAAACGCAAGGAGATTGCGTTGGATGCAGTCATAGCGGAGGAAAAAGCTGCTGCTGCAGTTCCCCAGATGAAGAAAAATAGTATAGATTTGATTGTTATGAAAAGGAGCTGGTCTACAATGTTTTAGATCAGCTCCTTTTCGGCACCTACAATCTTTATTTACAATCAATTTCTACAATTTGATGATTTGATTGGATTTGGTTTTTACCATGGGATTTGGCTTTGTATAAAAGTTGGTCAACAAATTCCAAGAACTTGTTTTGCTTGCAGTTAGGAGCAGTGAAGGTGCCTCCGGCCAAGCCGCCGCTGATAGTTATCCTTATGGTCTGGGTATCTATGTCAAAATCATGGTTTTCAATGACTTTTCTAATTCTTTCACAAATTTCTTCCCCATCCTTGGGACTGGTGTTGGGGAAAATAATAGCGAATTCCTCTCCGCCGTATCTGGCAGCAATGTCTGTTTTACGAATGCTATCCTGGATCAAAGCAGAAACGCCTTTTAGAATCTTGTCTCCGGCTAAATGACCGTAGGTATCGTTAACTTTTTTAAAATTGTCAATATCCAATAGGGCAAGGCTGAAAGGAGTTTGATGCAGGGTAGATTGATGAAGCTGTTCTCTATAGTAAATATAAAAGGTTTTATGATTATATAAGCCCGTTAAGAAATCTTTACTGGCCATTTCACCAAGTTGAAAATTTTTCTCTTTCAATTCTTTGTACATATATTCTATATAAATCTCTAATCGATGGATTTCGTTCATGACAGAGGATAGAATGTACCCCAGCAGATAGAATAACAGTATATGGGTAATCACCGCCAGAGAAAACAGTGCTTTGGGATTCTGCAGAATAACCAACAAAATATAGCATGCAGCAGCAAAGGAACTGTAAATCATGGGATGACGATGATGAAAAAGTATGGACAAAAAAAGAATATAAATATAAAACAATGAAGTCAGAATACTAAAATAGTCCCTGGCGATATACAGGAAAAAGGCTAGAAAGACACCGTCTACCAATGTAATCCATAGACTTGGTTCTATCTGTTCTTGAGATTCCATGAAATAGACAGCACGAACAAACAGGATGACTTTGATAGAAACATATAAAACATAAACCAGTAGAAAGTAATTTATATACGTAGAATGAAACTGATCACTAAAGTATCTGGAAAATATGATTAAGGCGATCACGCTCATAATTTGCACACCAAGATATAATTCTTGAACCATTTTCACTCGGAAATGCTGAAGTTGCTGCATAAAGATGATACCTCCAAAATGAATAGTGTAACCATAGACGCAATTTGACTATTTATGAAAAAATAATTGACAATGAATATCAATATCATGCAAACTAATGGTAACACATATTTTCTAATGATGAAAGATTCAATTCCACTGATTTTAGTTACGTAATAGAGGTGAATCCAATGGGAGATTTCAAAAAAGAATATTCGATGTCTAAGCATGAAGCACTGGTATATAAAGTTTTTCAACAAAATCAAAAAAATGCACTTAGTGTAAAAGATGTTGAACTGCTTTTGAAACGGGAAAACCCGAGACTAAGTACAAGAACCATCTATAGGATTATTGAAAAGTTCCAACATAAAAAAATTATATACTGCACGGATATGCAAAAAGGAGTAAGATATTTCCACCTGGTGGAAGACTATCGTATTAAAATTCTTTGCAGGAAATGCGGATGGACAGCAATGTTAGATGACCACAAGATCGAAGTAGTACACCAGATGCATAATGGTACCATCAATTCAGTGATTATTGGTGGCAAAATTATCTTTAATGGAATATGTCACCAGTGTAGGCAGTATAAATAAAGGCTTGATTTATATAAAGGGATCTGTTTAACAGATCCCTTTATATATGTATTTAATCTGCTCTACTTTACCAATAACGCACCCAAGTCTTTGCACTCCTGCAACCCGGCTTCATCAGGTGTTAAATGAATGATGAGTCCATCAGCCACTAGGTTAGCGCCATAACCTTTCATTCGGTCGACCCATTCTCTCATCCACATACCGTCACCCCAATCATAAGAACCAAATAAAGCCACGGTTTTTCCTGAAAAATCCACATCTTTTAGGGATTCTACAAAAGGTTCCATGAACGATTCTTCCAATACTTCCGCTCCCATGGAAGGGCAGCCCAAGGCGATAGCATCTGCTTCAACTACATCATTGTTCGAAGCTTCTTCCACTCTTAACAATTTTACTTCATTGCCTTCGATGCTGGCACCTTCCTTGATAGCTTCCGCCATGATTTCTGTGTTGCCTGTACCGCTCCAGTAAATGATCGATGTTTTCTTCATATTAAAGCCTCCTTGAGAATATGATAATGAAATTCATTATCATTATATCATAATAAAGATGATTGTAAAGATTTCCTGAAAAATAAAATAGAGAAATTTTCGGGAAAAGAGACTCAACTGTCCAGGGAAAAATCAGACGAGCAAAGGGAAGTTATTTCACTACAGAAAAAAGCGCCAGCATAATGCTGACGCCCTTGCGATGGAATAGGTTATGATGAAAAGCCAACCAAATCCAGATCCTGATAAGTGATGCACATAGGGGTTTGAAATAAAGGACATTCAATGATCTTGGCATTAATTTCAAAAACATCTTTGATCAGCTTTTCCGTGATAATTTCCTTGGGTGCACCCTCTCCATATATCTTTCCGTCTTTTATTGCAATAACGTGGTCTGCATATCGGCAAGCCAGATTAATATCATGCAATACGATAACGATGGTTCTGTTTTCATGCTGGTTTAATCGTCTTAACAAGTCCAATACTTCAATTTTGTATTTTATATCCAGATGGTTTGTGGGCTCATCAAGTAAAATAGTATCGGTTTGCTGGGCTAAGGTCATGGCGATCCAGACCCTTTGCTTTTGTCCGCCTGACAAGTCAGAAATCTTTTTATGCTGGATGTCTGTTAATCCTGTTTTCTCCAAGGCATAATTGACAATTTTCTCATCTTCTTTGCTCCACTGGCTAAACCAGCTTTGATAAGGATATCTTCCTTGCTTAACCAAGTTAAACACCGTCAAATCAGAGGGAGCAGCAGGTGACTGTGTAAGTATGGCAAGTTCCTTAGCTATTTCCTTTGAGGACTTTTCAAATATGCTGATATTTCCCAAGAATACTTTCCCTGACATGGGTTTTAGAAGTCGGGCCATGGTCTTTAACAGTGTAGATTTGCCGCAGCCGTTACTTCCAACCAGGATGGTAATTTTGTTCTTTGGAATGATTACGTTGATATCTTTAAGTACGATATAGTCTCCATAACCTAAGGTTAAATTGTTTGATGATAAACTCATTTACATCCCACCTTTAAGCGTCTTCTGATTTTTAAGTAATAAATAGATAAAGAATGGTGCCCCGACTCCTGCGGTAAATATTCCCACAGGCAAATCCAATGGGAAAAATAGCGTCCGAGCAGCTACATCGGATAAAACCACAATGGTACTGCCTATGCACGCAGAAAGCGGCAATATACTTTCAAAGGAAGAGTTTGTAAGCTTCCTGCTGATATGAGGTGCGATCAGACCCACAAAGCCGACGCCGCCTCCTACTGCCACCGCACCGCTGGCTAAGGCGGCACTTAAAACCATAAGAATAAACCGATTTTTTTCAACGGAGCTTCCTAAGCCGATGGAGATACCGTCATCAAAGTTTTGTATATTAAGCTCCCTAATAGAAATAACAGCCATAATAAAAAGTATGAAAAACCAAGAGGATAAAAGCGTAACATGGGACCAATTGGTGCCATATACCGTTCCGGTTATCCAAATCTGCGCCTCTTTGATAAATATGACCGGACCATTGATGATCAGTATGGCGGTAAAGGCTTTTGCTGCGCTGGCCATGGCAATACCTATCATAATAAGCCTGTAGGGCGTAACCCCTTTTTTGAAAGCAAGCATGTAAACCAGCAGCACTGCAGAAAAAGCTCCTGCAAAAGCAAACAGGGGCATGTAAAATATACTGGTGGTTAAAGCGTTGTTTTTAGGATCGGTAAACAACGTCAGGAATACTAATGCCCCTACAGAACCGCTGTCGGTTATACCGACGATATTGGGTGCAGCCAGAGGATTTTTTACAACACCTTGAAGAATGGTTCCCGCAAGTCCCAAGGAAGCACCTACCAAAAAGGCTGTCAATGTTCTTGGTAATCTTATAGTATTGACAATAAGGGAATCGCCGCCGCTTTCACCGCTAAAAATAATGGGTAGGATTTTGAACATCGATATGTACTTCTGCCCCATACTTAGGCTGAAAAGCAGCGATATAATACAGAGAAGGAATGCCGTTAAGAGGATAAAAGCATTTCTTCTTTCGTATATAATGGAAAATCTTCCCTTTCTAATGGTTAAAAATTTCTTCATGATCTATTTTCCGCCTTTCTAGCAATATGAATGAAAAATGGCGCACCGATGATAGCAGTTACGGCTCCTACAGGGATTTCTTTGGGATATATGATAAAACGGGAGCCAATATCAGCTAGTAGTAAACATATAGAACCCAGTACGATACTATACGGTATGGTCCATTTAAATTCAGAGCCGACGAAAGCGCGGGTTAAGTGGGGGATGATCAGGCCTACCAGTCCAACAGGTCCCGCCACAGCCACAGAAGCACCGGCAAGCACAACCACCAGCAGGATCATCTGCAGCTTTAAAAGTTCAGTATTCAACCCCAACCCCTTCGCAGTTTCTTCCCCAAGAGAAAAGATGTTTAGTCTATTGGCTAAGAGAAAACATATAAGCCAAGCCGCAACTATATAAGGAATAATATGTAACAGTACTTCCATACTTCTGCCTTCTACGGAACCTGTGAGCCAGAACAAGACCTCTTCCATGGTCTTTTGATCCTTGTAGAGAACAACCTGGGTAAAGGATACAAAAAGGGCAGATACTGCGGCTCCGGCCAGGGTCAAATCAAAGGTTTGAATGGAGCCTCTGATACCGCCGGCTAAGGCATATGTAAGCATAACCGCCAAGGCTGCACCGGCAAAGGAAAAGAGCATAATATAGTTTTGGGTAAACTTTGGAAAATAGCTGTAGGCAAAGACCATAAAAAAAGCAGCACCGGAGTTTACCCCCAATAATCCCGGTGAAGCCATGGGGTTTTTTGTAAGTGTTTGCATAAGCACACCGGATACGCTTAAGCTGGCACCTATAAAAAGGGCTGTCAGGGCCCTGGGCATTCTTGAAGTTTTGATGATAATATGTTCCGTAACATTTGAATAATCTGCATATGTACCGACTAAATCACCAAAGGAAGTTTTTATATAGCCTAATAGCAAACTTCCTAAAAAGCTAATGCCCAGCAATGCAATCAGTATAAGCAGTAGAAGTAACTTGGATCGATTGCTTTCTAAAGAAAACGAAATATTTTTGATATGTACCAACATGAAACATCCTTTCATTCCTATAAGGTTTATAAAAACAACTACAATCAAAGTATAAACCATTGTCGAATAAGGGTCAATGATAATGATTTCCATAAACAAATGATAATAGCTTGCAATTAAAAAAGATTTATGATAATATTTCAAACATGCTGAGAAATGAACATTATCAAAGGAGTGGTTAATTTGAAAGCAAAAAAGATACTAGTTATGGCAGCAGTTTTAGTTTTAGCATTTGTCTTTACGGCGTGTTCAACAGCTCCAAAAGCTGAGGATGTACAACAAACATCCAATACCGATGCTCCGGCAAGAATGATCGAACATGCCATGGGCACCACAGAGATCCAAGGTGAGCCACAGAGAATCGTTATATTAACCAATGAAGGAACAGAGGCACTACTTGAACTTGGCGTCAAACCGGTAGGTGCAGCGCAATCATGGACAGGCAGCCCTTGGTATAAACACATAGAAAAAGATATGGAAGGCGTCCAAAACCTAGGAGAAGAGAGTCAAGTCAATATCGAAGCAATAGCTGCATTAGATCCGGATTTGATTATAGGAAACAAGATGAGGCATGAAAAGATTTATGATCAGCTTTCAAAGATTGCACCAACCGTTTATTCAGACACCTTGAGGGGTGAATGGAAGGCTAATTTTGAATTTTATGCCAAAGTATTAAATAAAGAAGAAGAAGGAAAAGCGATCATCAAGAAATTCGATGACCGTGTAGCAAGCATAGCAGCGTTGGCAGGAGATAAGTTAAATACAGAGGTATCCATCATAAGATTTATGCCTGGTAAAACAAGAATTTATTTGGGAGATACCTTCTCAGGAACCATATTAAAGCAAATCGGTTTTGCCAGACCGGAAAATCAAAGAAGCGATGAATTTACCATTGAAATCGGTAAAGAAAGATTAAAAGAGGCAGATGGGCAGATCATGTTCTACTTTACATATGAAAAGGGCGACGGTGAAGGTTCTGCCAGAGAAAAAGAGTGGATAGAAGATCCTATGTTTAGTACTTTAGACGTTGTCAAGAATAACAAGGTTTACAAGGTTGATGATGCCATCTGGAATACAGCCGGAGGCGTTAGAGCAGCAAATCTAATGCTGGATGACATCGAAAACTTTATAAAGACGGATAAATTCTAACAAGAAGCCACAAGGACCGACTCATAGCTTGTATCAAGCAATGGGTCGGTCTTTGTTATATTTATTAACGTTCATAATTTCCTATGTGTTATAAAAAAATATTGTATTGCCAAAATATAGATGATATAATCTATAATGTAATGAGACTCATTATCGATTGTTAAATTTTATCAATAAGCGTTGATAGGTGTCTAACAAAGTATTTATGATATAAAGTGACAGTTAAACGGAGTGATAAAATGAGTAACAGTGAATCAATGGAAATGTATTTAGAAACAATTCATATATTAGAGAAAAGTCATGGGCATGCTCATTGTGTAGAGGTGGCAAAACGTCTAGGGGTATCAAAGCCAAGTGTATCAAAAGCAATGATTTATCTTAAAGACAAGGGCTTGGTGAATAAAGAAACCTATGGAACCATCACATTAACACAAAAAGGTAAAGAGCTCTCACAGCAAATATATACCAACCATAAATTAATATCACTATTTCTCGAACATTCTCTTAAGTTGACAGCGGAGGAAGCAGATGAAAATGCATGTAGAATGGAGCATGTGCTAAGTGATAGTATGTTAGAAGCTATTGAAGCATATTTACGTAAAAACAATATAAATACTGATAAGTAATACAAACTTGGGAGGGGTATATATGGATCATATCATAGGCAATGAATCTATGACTAGAACTTTAAACAAAACAAAAGGATTGGGTGGTCAAGTGACTAATCTAGCGCGGGCAAGGGTTAATACAGAATATATTATAAAAGATATTGATACGAATGATGAAGAGCTTAAGAACTTTTTATTTACATTAGGCTGTTACGAAGGAGAATCTGTAACTGTGATATCTGTACTTGCTGAGAATTATGTCATTACTGTAAAGGATGCAAGGTATAGTATTGACAAAGATTTGGCTGAAGCCATTATCATATAGCTTTTTATTGGGCAAAAAGTTAACGGAGGTTAACTTATACATAAATTTTATAAATAACATCGGACTTTTGCTGGCAAAAAGTTAGTTGAGACTAACAATATTAATAAATATGGGGGGAAAAGTAAATGAGTAATGAGGTAAGTATGAAAGTAGCACTTACTGGAAATCCCAATAGTGGTAAAACAACGTTATTCAATGCAATAACAGGGAAAATTGAACATGTGGGTAACTGGGCAGGTGTAACGATTGAGAAAAAAGAAGGTGAAATTAAGAAAAGTCTTAATAAGACAGATGTAGAGATTACAGCTGTAGACCTTCCAGGAGCATATTCAATGTCGCCTTTCACGTCTGAGGAAAGTATTACAAGTGGTTTCGTTAAAAATGAAAATTCCGATGTTATTATTAATATCGTTGATGCCACTAACTTAAGTAGAAGCTTATTTTTCACAACGCAGCTTCTTGAGTTAGGGATACCAGTTGTTGTTGCCTTAAACAAAAGTGATTTGAATCAGAAGAAAAAGACAACGATAGATGTGGATGGGTTATCTAAACTGTTGGGTTGTCCTGTTGTTAAAACAGTGTCAACAAAAGGGAGTGACAATGGTTTAGATAAACTTATCTCTACAGCAGTAGAAGTAAGGGGTAAAACGCAAACTGCACCATTTGATAGTAAAGGTGTAAATATGACGGATAGGAACTCAGTTGAAGCTTCTGACAAAAAACGATATGAGTTTGTCAAAGAAATTGTTGCAAAGGTAGAGGATAGACAAATAAGTAGTAATAGTCAAACTAAGCAGGATGCTGCCGATAGAATTTTAGCTCATAAATGGCTTGGTATTCCTATCTTTGCAGTGGTAATGTGGGCTGTTTTCTCAATATCACAAACCCATTTAGGACCACTTTTAGCAGATACATTTGTTGGCTGGATTGATTCATTCTATGTTTGGGTTGAAGGATTACTTGGCGAAGGAACATCACCTGTACTTTCTTCAATTTTATTGGATGGTATTATTGGTGGAGTTGGAGCCGTTGTTGGTTTCCTACCACTTATCATGGTATTATTTTTCTTATTGGCATTACTTGAAGATTGTGGTTATATGGCTCGTGTTGCTGTTGTTATGGATCGTTTCTTCAAGCGAGTGGGTTTATCAGGTAAATCAATTATTCCTATGGTTATTGGTACAGGATGCGCTATTCCAGGTGTTATGGCAACGAGAACAATTAAAAACGAAAGGCAAAGAAGAACAACTGCAATGTTAACACCTTTTATGCCATGTGGAGCTAAGCTACCTGTTATCGCATTATTTGCCGGTGTGTTCTTTGATGATGCAGCATGGGTAGGAACTACCATGTACTTCGTAGGCATTGGAATTATCATTTTGGGAGCCCTACTAGTAGTAAGAATAACTGGTGAGAAAGATACAAGATCATTCTTCATTATGGAATTGCCGGAATATAGATTCCCAAGTATCAAAAGAGCAACTATATCTATGCTTTCAAGAGGTAAAGCTTTTATTATTAAGGCCAGTACGATCATACTTCTTTGTAATGCAGCAGTACAAATCATGCAAACATTCAACTGGCAATTCCAAGTTGTTGCTGAAGGAGCAGAAAATACAAGTATTTTAGCAAGTATCGCATCACCATTTGCTATTTTACTAGTACCTTTAGGATTTGGTGTATGGCAATTAGCAGCAGCAGCAATTACAGGTTTCATAGCAAAAGAGAATGTAGTTGGAACATTAGCTGTAGTATACGGTATTACAAACTTTATTGATACAGAGGAATTAGCTCTTGTTTCAGGTAGCTCAGATGTTGCTCAAATAATGGGCTTAACATCGGTGGCGGCATTAGCATACTTAATGTTCAATTTGTTTACACCGCCTTGTTTTGCTGCTATCGGTGCCATGAACTCTGAGATGGAGAATAAGAAGTGGCTATGGAGTGCTATTGTGTTCCAATTTGGTATGGGCTATACTGTGGCATTTATTACTTATCAAGTAGGAACGTTGATAACAACGGGTGCTTTAGGTAGTGGTTTTATACCAGGCTTAATTGTTGTGGCAGCATTGATTGGTTATGTTGTATATCTCGTGAGAAAAGGTGATGAAATAGCACAAAGAAAGCTAGCTTTAAGTGCTTAGGAGGGAATTATGTCAAATATAATTATAACTTTAGTTATATTAGGGATAATAACCGCTGCAATTGCAAAGATCATTATCGAAAAGAAAAAAGGAGCCAAATGTATTGGCTGTCCGTCTGGTGGAACAAGTAAACGTAATTGTGGTTGTAACACTCCCAAGTAGCATAACAATTGAAAATAATAACTGAAAAATCCAAGTAATCTTTGATATGCTCCCCTTGTGATAGGCAGTTTAAATAATAAAAACTGTTTACTACAAGGAGGGGCATATTTTTATGGGACGAAACAATCTCATTCTACATGGATCACTTTGGACAAACAAGGGGACAGGCAACGTGTTTGACATTTTCATCTTTACTACCCATGATATAGATGAAGCATTGTATTTGGCAGATGTAATCCACATATTCCAAGGGCCTCCGCTGACATGGAAAAAGGATATCCACATAGAGATTCCTACATTTGAGAGAAAAAATCATAAGGATGAAATGGATCGGTACAGAGAAATAATTTTAGATGACCCGTTGAAAAAAGTGTCGGTACAGAGAAGTGTTTGAAGCAGTTGATAAAAAAGATATTTGGGAGGATAATATGCCGATAAATACAGCAAAGAATCACTATCTTGGTAGAGACGGATATAAACGAATGAACTGTGCACAGGCAATTATATACGCATTTAAAGATAAGTTTGATATAGACGAAAGTATGGTTGAAAGGTTTAAACCGTATGGTGGCGGCAATGCACCGGAGGGTGCGTGTGGTGCCTATTATGCTGCCAAGCATATTCTGGAAAAGAATATTGATGCCGGTAAGACCAGTGAGTTGGAAAAGTACTTTTTAGAGAAGGCAGGAGCTGTAAATTGTCGTGAGATTCGAGGGGCGAAAAAGCTGTCTTGTCTTGGATGTGTTGAAAAATGCTCAGAATATTTAGTTAATCTTCATGAACGTTAAATAGTGTTTGAGATACTACTTTAATAAAAATAAAAACTAGAGCGACGATATCTTTGTATACAAATTTCCCAGCTATAATCATAGAAAACATGCCCACAGCATATGTATTAGTTAACAAGACAAGCTGTTGGGAGGTATATATGAGAAGAATATGGTTGATAGGGGTTGCTGTTTTCATTTTTATTGTACTTTCTTCCAGTTCTGGTTACGGAGAAGAAAGTACGCAATATGAACGGTATACGGCAGTTATCACACAAATTAGGGAAGAAACAGAAAATGGCGGTATTATCGATATAATCCAAGCTAGATTTACAGACGGACCTTATGAGAATAAAGAAATCAGATTTGAACACATGCCTATAAAGGGAACTCGATCAGATATCCAGTTGAAAAAAGGAATGTCTATTATTATCAGCCTGCAAATAGCAGATGGAAAAATACAACGGGCTAGCTTGCTTGATGTAGAACGTAGAGATACAATGAAAGTACTAGCTCTTGCTTTTTTAACCCTATTAGTTGTTTTTGGAGGATTTAAAGGAATCCGGGCAGCTTTCTCATTAATATTGACTTTCTTATTAATTGTGTTTGTTTTAGTACCTTTAATATTAAATAAATTCAATCCTATATTTGCTGCGATTATTACTTCTTCTATTGCTATACTAATAAATTTTCTAATAATAAGCGGTTTTAGTAGGAAAAGTCTTTGTGCTATCATAAGTACAATTGGCGGAACAATCATAGCAGGTTTAAGTGCTTTCTATTTTGGTAATCTAATGGCCTTAACAGGTCTTTCTGATGAAACTGTACAAACTCTGGTAGCCTATACGGATATACCTATAGATTATCGAGGACTGTTATTCAGTGGGATTATTATAGGAGCCATTGGTGCCGTCATGGATGTCAGTATGTCAATAACCTCCTTTATTTTTGAAATAAAAGAGCAGTATCCAAGAACATCGCCAGCGTCACTTTTTAGCTCAGGACTCAATGTAGGGAAGGATATGATGTCCACTATGGCAAATACTTTAATCCTGGCATATGCTGGTGCTTCGCTGCCTTTGTTCCTGTTTTTCTCAACGATGGATGTTTCTTTTATGGAAGCAATCAATATGGAATTTATATCGGAAGAAATTCTGAGGTCACTATGTGGGACCATAGGTCTTATTATGGCAATTCCCATTAGCTCCTTTATGGCTTCTATAAGAGCATAATTCTAATAATAATATATAAAAAGAGGTTCTGATAGCAGATATGAGGATAGAATCTAATTATGCTATACTCATTTATTATGGCTTTGAGAAAACTTTATAAAATTTTATAAAAGGCTTTAAAGAAACTTTAAAATTATCAATTATACTGACTTCATCGATTCAATATATAAGACTAAACATATTGACAATATCGGAGGATTTAATAATTGATGGGAGGCATGAAAATGAATAACAATGTTTGTCCATGGTGGCTAGGTTATATGCTGCTGAATCCCTTAAGGCGGATTATTCATAATCCTGATAAAATATTAGACGAGTATGTGTCACAGAATATGAAGATCTTGGATATCGGATGTGCAATGGGTTTTTTCAGTTTACCCATGGCAAGGCTTGTAGGCGATCAAGGTAAAGTGATCTGTATTGATTTACAGGATAAAATGATTGAGGCATTGGTAAAAAGGGCAAAGAAGTCAGGCTTATACCATAGGATGGAAGCACGCACATGCAGTTACGATTCACTTGGGATAGATGATATAAAGGAAGAAGTGAATTTTGCACTGGCCTTTGCCGTTGTTCATGAGGTTAGGGATAAAGAGCGATTTCTCACAGAAATTTTTCGTGCATTGAAGCCTGGTGGCAAGCTGATGATTGCAGAGCCAAAGGGACATGTGGCTGAAAAAGATTTCCGTGATACGGTGGTATTGGCACAAAGAGCAGGCTTTGGTGTTGTTAAATGGCCTGATGATATAGGAAGAAGTCATTCTGTAATTTTAATAAAACAGTAGGTTGCTATTTAACGAGTAAAAGAATATGTCATTATGAAAAAATAGTATGAGGATTGCAGTCAAAGATCTTTGTGGAAGGTGTATTGTTTTCTACAAGGGTTTTTTTGCGTCAAAATAGTAGGTTAGAAAAAGATATTTTTTTATGGTGTTCATAATAACAATATAAGCAGGAATGATAACAGGCTGCGAAGAATACATACGTGAGAAAAAAGGGGGAGAGAAAATGAAAATAGGGATTATTGGGCTAGGTCAAGTGGTCTTGGAGCTTATGGGAAGAGATTGTACGGCCATGGGAATCATGAACCGTGATAGCGGAAGTAATGAAGAAACCATAGAGTTCTTTAATCCGGGGAATAAATGGATCATAAAGGATATGGTACACACAGTCCACCTTCATAAAGGGGAGGAAAAGCATATCAAATTTCCAGATTGGGATTCGATTCTTTACCGTCGGGGTTTCTATCAGATTATTGACCATTTTTTAGATTGTGTAAAAATCAATACCATACCTAGCCCTTCAGCACGAGATTCTCTGATAACCCACAAGATTTGTGAAGAGATTGTAGAAAACCTAGAGGAAAATATTAATTACTAAATTTTACGTACGGGCAGCTATAAAATATAATGAGGTGATAACCATGAGAATCGCATTAGTCGGATTTGGGGGCGTAGGTAAGGCCTTTCTACGACTGCTTGCAGACAAAAGAGAGGAATTGTTAAAGGAAGGACTGGACATTCAGGTCAACTATGTCATCAATTCAATAGGTGGCGTGTATCAGCCCAAAGGGATTTCTATAGATGACTTCTATAGATTTTTAGAGACGGAAAAGGATTTAACCAAGTACCCTCATGGAGGAAGCAAGGAGATTTCCTTTAAAAAGGTTATTGAAAATATGGATGTGGATATGGTCGTTGAGATGACTCCGACCAACAAGGTTACTGGGGAACCGGGGCTAACCCATATACGTAAATCGCTGGAAAACGGGATTCACGTGGTGACGGCAAATAAAGGACCTATCCTCTTAAAGCATAAGGAGCTAAATGAACTTGCTGTACAAAATAAGGTGCAGCTTGGGGTGGGCTGTACAACAGGGGGGGCACTGCCTTCAGTAAATGGAGGCCTCCTGGATATGGCCGGGACCAATGTGTATTCTATAGAAGGTATCTTGAACGGAACTACGAACTTTATCCTAAAGGAAATGGAAGAAAAGGAAATTTCCTATCAGCAGGCGCTGCAGCATGCACAGGAGATGGGGATTGCAGAAACAAACCCTGCCATGGACGTGGAAGGCTGGGATACGGCAATCAAGCTGCTGATCCTTACCAATGTGTTGATGAAAGAGGAGAAGACCTTAGAAGATATTTCTGTGGATGGTATCTCCCACCTAACCATAGAAGATATTCGTAAAGCGAAAAAGGACGGAAAAAGGTACAAGCTTATCGGTAGATCTTTAAAGAAAGAGGGGCAGCTGGAGATAACCGTTCAATGTGAATTGGTATCCCAAGATCATATGCTCTATGGCATTAGCGGGGAGAATAAAGCGGTAAGATATTGCTCTGATACCTTAGGGGACTTAACATTATCGGGCGGGGCATCAGGCCTTATTCCAACTGCAGCGTCCCTTTTAAGAGATATTGTCAACATTCATAGGGGTGTAAAATTTTCGCGCATGTAAAATATTGTGTTTGCATAGCAAATGGGAGAGATCTATGATATGAAAAAGATCATTGAGATAACGGGTTTTTTGATGCTTGGTTATTTACTATCTGCCATCGGCATTCTTATGGCAGTAAAAGCCAATATTGGATTGGGGCCATGGGATGCCTTACATGTAGGAATCATCATGCATACACCGCTGACCTTAGGGAGTGTCAATACGCTGGTAGGTGTGGCCCTGGTGGTGATTAGTACATTGATGGGAGAAAAACCGGGATGGGGGACTCTTACCGCCATGTTTCTTGTTGGTGTCATGATTGACATGGTGGATCGTTTAAATATCATCCCCATGGCCCAAAACTTTGTGGTTGGTCTTATAATGCTCAACGGAGGCCTTTTCTTTTTGGCCCTGGGCACCTATTTCTATCTTAAGGTACAGCTGGGAGCAGGTCCCCGAGATGGTTTGATGGTAGTGCTTGTAAAAAGAACAGGAAGATCAGTGAGAACTATTCGAACTATCATAGAAGCTATAGCACTGGTGATTGGATTTCTATTGGGGGCACCCTTGGGAATTGGAACAATTATCTATGCTTTTGGTATCGGACCTGTGGTACAGTGGGTGTTTGAGCGCTTTCAATTTGATACCAAAGAAGTTGTACATCGCTCAATTGAGGATGACTATCTATTGATTCTGAATAGAAAACGAAGCAAGGATATGAACGGACAGTAGATGCTTTATGAAAAATTTACAAAGTTAACACGAAATTAACAAAGCCCCTAAAAACTATGCATGTACAAGAATATTGAGAATATATTTTTATTGTACAAAATATTTTTTAGGGGGATTTGCAATGGAAAAAAGGAAGAAAAAAATTGCCGTTGTACTGGTGCTAATGCTATGTCTTATGAGCATAAGCTTTGCATCAGCAAGCGTCAATGAAACGGTTATTAAGAATGTAATCATTTTGATTCCAGACGGGACAAGAGTTGAAGCAACTACATTGGCAAGATGGTATCAGGGGGGAGGTCCTCTTGCACTGGATGAAATGGCATGTGGACTTTCTAGGACATACTGGTCCGACGGGCCAATAACTGATTCTGCGCCGGGGGGAACTGCAATAGCCACAGGCTATAAGACCTATGACAAGTATGTTGGCGTATTACCTGAAGCAAGCGGGAAAAAACCAGTGGCGTCTGTGCTAGAAGGTGCACAAACACTTGGAAAAGCAACAGGCATTGTGGCAACATCTGAAATCATGCATGCTACGCCGGCAGACTTTACAGCCCATTACCCAGATAGAAGTAAATATGATGAGATTAGCGAACAACAGGTATATAATGGACTTGATGTGGTGCTGGGCGGAGGTTATCAATTCTTCACTTCAGAAGTTAGAGGAGACAAAGAAAACTTGATCCAAGAGATTAAAAACCTTGGATATGATTTGGTAACAACACCTGAAGCCATGAAAGCTTCAAAATCTAGTAAATTATGGGGACTATTTGCACAAAAAGATTTAAGCTATGATTTTGACCGAGATCCTGTAAAACAGCCGAGCCTTGCGGAAATGACAAAAAAAGCGATAGAAGTGCTTTCCAAAGATAAAGATGGATTTTTCATGATGGTAGAGGGGAGTAAGGTAGATTGGGCAGCTCACTCCAATGATCCTATCGGTGTGATTAGCGATGTTCTTGCTTTTGACGCGGCTGTGAAGGAAGCGCTGGATTTTGCAAAACAAGATGGTCATACCGTTGTTATTTCTGTTACTGATCATGGCACAGGCGGAATGACAATCGGAAGTGCAGGTACAAATAAAAATTACTCTAGTGTAGCCTTGTCAGCGTTTATGGATCCATTGAAAAAAGCTAAGCTAACGGGCGAAGGATTGGAAGCTAAGCTAAGCGAAGATAAGAGTAATGTGGTGGAAGTCATGGCGGAGTATTTCGGTATTACAGATTTAACAGAAGAAGAGATTGTAGCAATTAAAGCAGCAGAAAAGGGCAAGCTTAACAGTGTGGTTGGGCCGATGATCAGCAAACGGGCGAACATAGGCTGGACAACAGGAGGACATACAGGAGAAGACGTAGTATTCTATGCATATGCCCCGAATGGCGACAGACCTACAGGTGTTATTGAGAATACAGATATTGCTCAGTATATGGCGAGAATAATGGGCTTTAATTTAGAGGAAGTCACCAACAAGCGGTTTGTCCATGCTGAAACTGCTTTTGAAGCTAAGGGTGCCACGGTAGAATGGGATGATACAGATTCTCAAAATCCTGTGCTGGTTGTTAAGAAAGGTTCAGATGTATTAAAACTCCCGGTTAATAAGAATATAGCTGCGCTGAATCGTAAAGTTATTAGAATGAAAGGCATCACTGTGTTCAACGGAATAACCACATATGTTCCACAAGAGGCAATCGATTTAATTAAATAATATCCATTTATAAAGGCTGTCATCTGCAGAAGCGATGACAGCTTAATAAATTTCCATGGAAAAACATGAAAAATTTGACATGAATCACAGAATAGCATTTCTTCACGATGGTATACTAAAGAAAAAAAGGAGGAATGAATATGAGCCAACAAACATTAATCAAAAATATACCTTTTTCTCAAGCTTTAAAGCTGGTAGATTTATTAGAATATCAAGAAGGAAGGGTTGTCAGTAGAACATTGTCTCAAAGAAGTGATTTGAGTATGACCTTATTTGCCTTTGAAAAAGGAGAGGGAATCAGTTCCCATTCTGCTGCAGGAGATGCCTTTGTGTATATTTTAGACGGCAAGGCAGAAATTACCATTGGTGATGAAAAAATACTGGCATCAGAAGGAGAAGTAGTGGTGATGCCTGCTAACATACCCCATGCCCTAGATGCCGTTGAACGATTTAAAATGTTCTTAGTGGTCGTTAAACCGCAGCAGAAAGCATAAAAAAAGCCCCTGGGGCTTTTTTTATATACTTATATACAATCCATATCTGCAGCAGTTTCGATGACTTTTGTCAGGTTAATGGCATTATTGATGGCATTAATATATGCCCTTGCACTGGATTCAATGATGTCTACGCTGATACCTCTGCCGGTAAAGGTCTTTCCTTTATAGGAGATCTTCACCACTACCTCACCCTGTGCATCCCTTCCAGCGGTTACGGAATTGATTGCATAATCTTCTAATCTGACTTCTTCAGAAACAATATGATTGATCGCCTGATAAGTTGCTTCAATAGGACCTTTCCCACAGACTGCCGTTTCTTTCAACGCTCCATTGACCAGCAAACCAACCGTAGCTGTAGGCGTAATATTGCTGCCGGATAAGATCTGAATATAGGAAAATTCGTAGGTTTCCGGACCTTTTAAAACCTCTGTATCTACTAAGGCAATTAAATCTTCATCCAATATATCTTTTTTCCGGTCACAGAGTTCTTTAAATCTCTTGAAGGCACGATCCAAGTCCTCGCCTTCCAACTCATAACCAAGGCGTTTTAGCTCAACCTTAAAGGCGTGCCGTCCTGAATGCTTGCCGAGAATCAGATTATTTCCATGGATGCCGATCATCTCCGGATTCATGATTTCATAGGTTTCTCTTTCTTTTAAGACACCATCTTGATGAATGCCTGACTCATGGGCAAAGGCATTTTTCCCGACAACTGCCTTGTTGGGCTGGACATGCATACCTGTCAAAGTACTGATTAGCTTACTGGTTCTGTAGATTTCTTCTTTGTGAATGTTGGTTTCCCGATGTAAATAATTACGTCTTGTATAAAGGGCCATGACAATCTCTTCAAGGGCAGCATTACCGGCACGTTCTCCGATACCATTAATGGTAACCTCAACTTGACTGGCGCCATATTGTATAGCTGCCAGAGAATTGGCTACTGCAAGGCCCAGGTCATTATGACAATGGACACTGATTTTGGCCTGATGGATGTTCGGAACCCGAGTTCTGATGGCCTTGATGAATTCTCCGAATTCCCAAGGCGTAGCGTAGCCCACCGTATCAGGAATATTGACGGTAGTTGCCCCAGCTGCAATGACAGCCTCGACGACTTCGCACAAAAAACTTAAATCACTGCGAAAGGCGTCTTCTGCAGAAAACTCAATATCATTTGTAAAACTCTTGGAAAATTCAACGCCTCTGACAGCACTTTTCAGCACTTCATCAGGACTCTTTTGAAGTTTATACTTCATGTGGATAGGAGAGGTGGCAATAAAAGTGTGAATTCGTGGCTTTTCAGCTCCTTTCAATGCGTCCCATGCCCTTTTGATATCTTGCTCGTGGGTACGGCACAAACCAGCGATAATAGGGCCACTAACACTTTCTGCAATGGCCTTTACAGCTTCAAAATCTCCGGGAGAGGCAATGGGAAATCCTGCTTCAATGCAGTCAACGCCCAATCTGGCCAGCTGCTTGGCAATGGCCACCTTTTCATTTACGTTTAAGCTTACACCGGGAGATTGCTCTCCATCTCGTAAGGTTGTGTCAAATATAAAGATATTATCTAATGGCGTATGTTTCATGAAAGATACCTCCTAACAAAAAATTGTACAAGTTGACTGGATAACTTGCAAATCGCTCGATAAATGCAAGAATGCTTTCGTTAAGTATATGGTAATAAGTATACAAAGCCATTAGAAGGAAGTCAACAGAGAAAGAAAAATTATATGCAAAATTTTTATAAATCAAACAATATTACGAAATTTCAGATAAAAACGTGCAAATACTCAATTATTTAAATAAAGCGATATTTATAAGAAGTACTTATTTTTTGTAAAAAGAAAAACCCGGACAATCAACTAGCAGTTGATTTCCGGGATGCTTTTTTCTACTTTTGTCTTCTTAAGATGCATAACAAACGCAGGCTTTGTAAAAATGATGCCGGCAGCCACCGCGGTAAAAGGCGCTACGGTTACAAGGCCGAAGCTTCCCACCAAGGTATGTAGTATTTCAGCGGAAATATATTTTAGATTTAAGATATTGAGGGTTGGTGTACCCTGAGCCATGAATACCATCATCAGTGCGATGTATCCCCCCGAATAGGCCAAAAGCAAAGTAGTTGTCATGGTTCCAATGACTGCCCGGCCAATGTTGAAGCCGGATTTTATCGCTTCTTTTGATGTGATATCAGGATTTTTTTCGACTAATTCATAAATAGCTGCAGATATATCCATGGCAAGATCCATCAGAGCACCTGAGGAAGCAATGAATGTGGCTGCAATGAAGATTTCTGTCAAATCTAGATGAGCATATCCTGCATAGAGTAAACTCTCTGCAAAAGGCATAACAGCGCCATGAACCTTAAAATATTTTCCAAATAGAACTGCCAATATACACGTTAGAAAAGTTCCCGCCAGAGAACCAAAGATAGCAACAAAAGATTTTCTATTATAGCCTCCAACCAAGATAATAATAATGAGTGTAAGCAGTAGGACGACAACCATGGAGACGACGATGGGATTCCAACCTTTCAGCAAAGCAGGAATGAGAACCTTCCACATCATCAATACTGTCAGCATAAAGGAAAGCAGTGCTTTGGCTCCTACCCAGCCTGCAAAACCGATCAGCAGAATGATGAAAGCACCAAACAATACAAGCTCTAAGTCAATGCGATAATGATCAATGATATTGGCAAACAGGATTCGATCTCCATCTGTATTTAATACGACGAAGGCTTTATCCCCTTTAGTAAATATTTTATCAAATTCCAGTTTACCCATCATCCTGTTGATACCTTCTATCTCTTGACCTTTGAAAGGTCCGTTTAGAATACGGAGGGTACATACCTGTTCACCTTGACGAATGATTCCTGTACTGTATAGCATGGAGTCATCTGTATCGATAACTAGGGCAGCCACCCTTTGACTATCAGGATATTGATTGGTGGGAAAACCAGTTGGTACTAGAAACAGAATCAAAGCGATAACAGTCACAATGATTACAGATATCCGATCCGGATTAAGATAACGCCTAAACATTGGAAACATATCCTTTCCTATTAAAAAGTTACATGATGAAAGAAAAGATAGAGGTCAAATAGCGTGACCTCTATCCCAGTGAATGGTTCCGCTCATATGTATATAGCCAAATTTATTTATGGGTACAGGATGTTATTTAACCTTCGTAATAGAAGCGATTTTTTTGTAAATATCTGTGTTATCATAAGAACCGATGAACAATTCGTGTCCCACGCCTATTGCATATACAGGCACAGGAAGCCCTGTATGGGAATAAGAACTGAAGTTTAATCCAGCCTTGTTATTCAGTATATGGGATAATGTTACTGTCAGTGGTTCATAGGTTCCGTATAAAACTTGCTCATTACTGGTCAGTTTTCTCTCGGAGCTGCTGATCATACTGCGCTTTAAAGCATCTCTTAGTTTAGCAGTTTCAGCTTCTGTTAATACCAGATCCGGTGTGTTTTTTGCATCGGCATCTGCTGCTGTAATCAAGCCATAGGCTGCTTTAATTTGAGGATAAAGATCTTCCAATTTAGCATTTTCTAACGTATGTGTCTTTCTGTATTGATCAACCATGGCATCAAATCCGATATAAGACATGGTCTGTTTTTCTAATTTGTTAAAGAAAGTTTTATATGCTGTACCAGCGAATCCAATGGATAAACCACCGCACTCATGATCTCCAGTTACTACGATCAACGTCTCTTTTGGGTATTTCTCATATACTTTCACAGCTTCTTTAACGGCGTTATCGAATTCAATGGTATCATGGATGGAAGCGGCAGCATCGTTGGCATGGTTTGCCCAGTCAATTTTACCGGCTTCAACCATCATAAAATAACCTTTAGAATTATCTAGCACCTCAATACCCTTTCTTACGAAATCGGAAAGTTTCAATTCTTCATCTTTCCTGTCTATTTCAAAAGGCATTGCCATATCGTTATCCAGCTGAGGGTTGATAGCAATTACTTTGCCGGATTTTGCGTTTAAAGCTAAAATATCTTCTTTTGTATTTGCAATTTTGTATCCGTTTCTTTTAGCAACATCCAACACGTTTTCAGGATTTTCCATTTTACTCTTTTTACCCACAGGATCTTTAAAACCGCCGCCGCCAAAGTAATCAAAGTTGCTGTTCGCTAATTGTAATCCGATCTCATAGTAATTATTTCTGCTTTCTTGATTTGCATAGAATACTGCAGGCGTAGCGTGGTCGATGGATACATTGGATATAACACCGATCTTATATCCCTTTGCTTTTAATGATCTCGTGATGGGGTCATAGTTTATTTTCTTCGTCGGGTCCATATTGATAATGCCGTTTCCTGTCTTGACACCGGAGGCCAAAGATGTACCTGTGGAGGCTGAATCAGGGATAAATGAGTCACTATCAAAGGTTGCTGCAACACCGGACCCGGGGAAATTTGTAAAGCCCAGCGGTCTGGTCTGTGGCTCTTTGGTACCCAGCTGTGCGCCTAAATACATCTCTGCGGCACTGATTTGTGGAAAGCTGGTACCGTCACCGATAAATAAGAAAACATATTTTGGTGCCGTTCCTTTATAGGTATTGTCTGTCTGTAAAAAAGCTTGGGCAAAGGAATCTTGAGAAATAAGACCGGTAAATACGACTGTCAAGATAAGAAAGAGGGAAAGAAAGGATAGTAATTTGGTTTTCATCTTAAACATGGGGACACCTCCGTAAATTTTTGAATTTAGACACATCACTGTATAGTCAAGTATAATGAAAAATTATTAAATTACCGTTATTTGGAATTTAAGATTTTGTTAAACTCTGAATAATGAAAAAATAAAGATGCGTATTCTAAAGTCTAAAGAAAAATGGTAAAACACAATATACTAATTGTTTGAATCCTTATCTTTCAAAAATTAAATGACTGTGTTACAATAGTTGCAAATTAAGGAATCCGCTCGTAATATCAAAAAGAAAGTGAAGAAAGGAATGTAGATGATGGAAGAGTATGGAATATATATCAAAGGCGAATGGAGAAATGCTTATGACGGAGAGAAAATCCAGGTGATCAATCCGGCAAACGGTGACTTGCTGGGCTGGGTGCCTAAAGCAGGAGAGCGGGAGGCAAAGGATGCTGTAGAAGCTGCGTATCAAGCCTTCGGAGAATGGTCTGCGATGCCTGTAAATGAGCGTTCCCGTCTATTGAGAAGATGGTATGAACTTATCATAGAGGAAAAGGAAGAAATTGCAAAGGCAATGACCTTAGAGCAGGGCAAGCCGCTGCAGGAAGCTCTGGGAGAAGTACTGTATGCAGCCAGCTTTGTGGAGTGGTATGCGGAAGAAGCCAAGCGGGTATATGGAGAAATGGTTCCTTCATGGAAAGAGAATAAGCGGATTATGGTACTGCGACAGCCTGTGGGGGTGGTAGCTGCTATCACACCATGGAATTTTCCTGCAGCCATGGTTACCAGAAAACTGGCACCGGTACTGGCGGCTGGGTGCACGGTTATCCTAAAACCAGCGACTCAGACACCGATTACGGCTGTTAAGCTGTTTGAATTACTGGATAAAGCAGGTTTTCCAAAGGGCGCAGCGAACCTGCTGACTGGCTCTGCCAGTGAAATCGGCAAGGTGATGATGGAGGACATTCGCGTAAGGAAAATCACCTTTACCGGTTCAACAGAGGTAGGAAAAACCCTTATGCGCCAATCTGCCGACACGGTAAAACGACTATCCTTAGAGCTGGGAGGACATGCACCATTTATCGTTTTTGATGATGCAGATTTGGATAAGGCTGTTGATGGTGCATTGGCATCAAAGTTTAGAAACTGCGGGCAGGTTTGTATTGCGTCCAATCGTTTCTATGTACAGGATTCTATCAAGGAAGCATTCATTGAAAAGGTGAAGGAACGCCTGAAGCATCTGAGAATAGGCAGCGGATTGGAAGAAGGTATACATATTGGACCGGTTATTGACAAAAAAGGATATGAAAAGATCGAAGCTCATGTACAAGATGCTGTTGGCAAAGGTGCAGTCGTCGAATACGGTGGCAAAGGATGCCACAAAGTCCAGGCGGAAGATGCAGGATATTTTTATGAACCAACGCTGCTCTCCGGTATTACAGAGGATATGGAGATTATGAAAGAAGAGACCTTTGGGCCGGTTATACCGGTGATTACCTTTAAGACCGAAGAAGAAGCCGTTAAGGCCGCTAATAATACGAATTACGGATTGGCTGCGTATCTTTTTACAGAATCTCTATCCAGGGGGATTCGTGTTTCTGAAAGATTGGAATATGGTATCGTAGGCTTGAATGATGGGGCACCTTCCACTGCCCAGGCACCTTTTGGCGGCTTTAAGGAAAGTGGTCTTGGCCGTGAAGGCGGCTATTATGGCATGGAACCGTTCTTAGAGATCAAATTTATTTCCATGGGGCTGTAAAATATAGAATGATATCGAAATAAAATGATGATCCCCCGGTAATGCTTTGCCGGGGGATTTTTACGTTTCTACGAATAGATATCTGAAAACTCAATCTGAATTCTTTCAATATTGGTTTGACTGTTATAAGATTCTTTATCAAAGGCAGCCGCGGCCTCTTCTTGAATGGTTATGGCAGGAAGCTCGATGACAAATTCACTGCCTTTTCCAATCTCACTGATTAAGGATATGTTCCCTTCATGAGCTTCAATGATAGATTTTACAAGAGACAATCCGATACCAGTTCCTTCATGCTTTCTGGTCGCAAGGGACTCTACTTGCCTAAATCGTTCAAATATTCTTTTCTGCATTTCATCTGGGATACCTATACCTGTATCTTTGATTGAGATAATGACAGATTCACTTTTATCATAAATATTGACCCATATAAAATCTTCAGGTTTTGTAAACTTAATGGCATTAGATAGGAGGTTTAAGATGACTCTTTCTATTTTGTCAGCATCGCAAGCAATGATTTTTTCTTCTATATCCGTATCGAAAATCAGGGTGACCTCTTTGGAATTTGTAAATTCTACTACAGACAATGCGATGTCCTCAACGATACTTACAATATTGTAGTTTTTCATATTCATTTTTAAAAATCCTGCATCCAGACGCGTAAGATCCAGAAGGTTATTAACCAATCGTAGGAGACGATAGCAGTTTTGTTTCATAACACCTAGATACTTATCAATATGGATAGGCGTATGCTTTGTTCTTTGCATATCGCTTATCTGATTTAACAACTGTATCGTGCCCAAAATAATATTGATAGGCGTCTTAAGTTCGTGAGAAATATTGGAAAAGAATTCGGTCTTTAACTGGTCGTATTCCATTGCGATTTGCGCTTTGTAACTTTCTTCTTCTACCCTTTTGGCCAGTTGCTCAGCCTGTTTTTGGCTGCCTATATCACGAACAATCACAAGGATCGCATCATTACTTTCATTGGGGAAAGAAACGGCTGAAACTTCAACATCTATGATTTGGCCATCAATCCCAATAAGCTTCCGCTCTATAGGTTCAGCCAGCTGTCCTTGCTTTATCTGTGCAATGCGATGTTTTATCGTATCATGATAATCCGGGTGAAAGAAATCCAATGAAGCTTTTCCAATAAGTTCTTCCGGCTTATCAGCACCTAGCATTTTTGAAAATGCCGGATTTACAAATGCAAGCTTGTTGTTATGATCTATAAAAATTCCTACAGGAGAAAGACGGGTAAGCATCTTATAGCGGTTTTCGCTTTTTAACAATTTGGTATAAGGCATATGAAAATCTGTTTCAATCACAGCTTTGTAAATTAAATAGTAGGACAATAGCTTAAAGAGATGCCCCAGCATAGTAGAAAGATCAAAAACGCCTATGTATAAGGTGAAGAATAATTCAGATATAATGGTGGCTAATAGAGAGGGAATGATGAGATAGGCTATTCGTTTAGGAAGTTTATTCTTATTTTTCATTAAAAATACAATACTTAATATGAGAATTCCGCAGATGATATATTCACTTGTCTTTTTGAATAGCGTTAAGCCTTGGCCATCTACATAACATGAAGGGAAGACATTCCAACGAAATAGTGCGAATAAAAGAAAAATGGATATGACACCATATGCAGTGAATACTTTGTTGTAGTGGAATTTTTTATCCAAAAACACTGCCCATAATAAGAAGGATATACTTTCCATATAGCGGCCGATAATCCATAGCTGTGTAGGTAAATCGGCTGTATAGTCTGGAAAGACGCCCATACCTTTATAGGAAAGGGTATGCAAGAGATCAAATAAGACGATATAGCCATAGGCGATGCCAAGTATAATAAAACAATGATTTTTATTAATTTTATAGCCGTTATAATAGATAATAAACGTGCTGAATGCCACAATGATACAGAACAATTCAACAATGCTGTGGAATAATAAATAGTTTATACTGCTTAAGTAACTTAAGAATCCTAAAGACACTGTTACTAAAAACAATTCCTCCATTGTATATAAAGAATTTTCTCGAAATACCCTCGCGATTGTTTTAAAACTTAACATGTCATATTCCCTCCGTAGCCTGATCGTTTTTAATAGTCTATCTATGAAAAACAGTTTACAAATATCCATAATTTCCTATGTTCCATAAAAATACTATTTCGATAGCTGAGGAAAAAATCCTGCAAGACATAGGACTAAAGAACTAGTTTTGTAAATGCAAATAGGAAAATGGAGCTACAAAAATTATGTATTGAAACGGAAGATACAAAAACTTTTCATCTTCATAATTCCTTCACAATGTATCCCTATAATCAAAGTATCAAATAAAGAAAGGATGAGTGAAGATGAAAAAATGGTTTGTATTAGCAATTGCTGTAGTGATGGTGTTATCTGTAGGCTTAGTGGCTTTTGCAGATACGGAGACCCCAGAATGGTTTACAGAGATGATGAAATGGAAGAAAGACCAGGTGCAGCAGGCCCTAGACAGTAAACAGATCACAGAAGAACAAGCAAAACTTTTCAATGACAGATTGGAAGCCATGGAAAAATACCATGCTGAAAACGGCTTTAACTTCCCCGTGGGCTGTGGAATCGGCGGTGGAGGTTTTGGAAGAGGCGGCCGAGGTTTTGGCGGCGGCATGATGAGAGGTTTCCAGACAGTACCGCAGACAACTGGACTATAGTATTTGCGAAAACTTCTTGCAATAAATGCAGGAAGTTTTCTTTTTCTGGGGATAATTGAGGAAGTTTTTCTGCATCTTTATGGTATGAGAACAGAATCAGTCACTTAATTGTAGTGATTTCATATATTGAAGTAAGGCTGATATGAACGTATAGAAGGGAGGGGGTTTCTTGAGTAAGCCTTTAGTGATTATTGATCCCGGGCATGGTGGCAAAGATCCAGGCGGAGGAACGAATGCCTATTGGCAAGAAAAGAAAATGAATCTGGATATGTCTCTCTACCAATACGAAAGATTTCAAGAGTTAGGTGTCTCTGTAGCATTGACAAGGGATAGTGATATTACCTTGACAGCGGGGACAAGAACGCAAATCGTAAGAGAATCCGGTGCGAGAATATGCCTGTCGAATCACATCAATGCAGGGGGAGGAGAAGGCGCAGAGGTCATCCACAGCATACATAGAAGCAATAAGTTTGCAAAGCTAATATTGGATGAAATCGTGAAGGCCGGGCAAAAAGGAAGAAGAGTTTATGCAAGAGTTTCTTCTTATGATCAAAAAAGAGACTACTATTATATGCATCGGGAAACGGGCTCAGCAGAAACAGTCATCATTGAATATGGTTTTGCGGATCATGAAAAGGATGCCCAAAGACTTCTGAACAACTGGCAGAACTACGGAGAGGCCGTAGTTAAGGCCGTATGCAGTTACATAAACCATCCATATTCTGAACAGCCGTTAACAGATCAATGGAAATATGAAGGACTTCATTATTTATATGAAAACGGACTGCTGACAGATTATGAAGCATGGAAGAAGAAAATCGATGAACCAATGCCTGTGTGGGCAGCAGCGACTTTGCTGAGGAAAGTATATGAATCGCTTACGATGAAAATAGAGAATAAATCATAGCGTCGAAGGAGGGGTGATGTTTGCATGATATTTTTACAGCAGCACTGGTTGGATATTCTTTCATCTGTTGTGGTTTTGGTATTAATGCTGGCGTTATATATAAAGGATAAGGAAGAAACACTGAAGAAAATAATTCTTGCATTGGTTGTAGAAGCTGAAAAAAACCTTGGCTCTGGAACAGGGGAATTAAAATACGCAAAGGTTGTGGGGCGGGTATATGAGGTACTGCCGCCGCTATTGAAGCTTTTCTTGACGAAAAATCACTTAGACCAACTTATTGAAGAAGCAGTTGCCTACTTGAAAAATTATTTGGCTGGAGGAAAGAATCTGTTAGATTATGACCATGAGTATATGGATTTGTGATGTTGTTATTATAAAATCAGGGGCAGAAAAAATTTCATGTCCCTGATTTAATTTTTGGCATTTGACAATAATGTAAAAAGAAGTATAATGTAATTAGCATATGCCAAAAATAATCAGGAGGAATGAACATGGTTTTTGAAAAAGAAACAACCAATGAACTATCCCATATCGGGAAAGTGATCGCTATTATGAGTGGAAAGGGAGGTGTAGGAAAATCTTCAGTTACTTCGCTGGTGGCTACAACGCTTAACAACAGGGGCTTTAAAGTAGGCATATTGGACGGGGATATTACAGGGCCCAGTATTCCAAAAATATTCGGTATTAATGGGAAGAGAGCAGCTGCATCCAATGATGGAATGATACCTGTAAGAACGACCAATGGTATCTCCATCATCTCCCTTAATCTATTGATCGACCATGAAGAAGACCCTGTGGTATGGAGAGGACCTCTCATCGGTAATATGGTTAAGCAGTTTTTTACAGATGTTGTATGGGGAGAGTTAGATTATCTTTTGATTGATCTGCCTCCAGGGACGGGAGATGTACCGCTGACAATTATGCAGTCGCTGCCATTAGATGGCGTTATCGTGGTCACTTCACCACAGGACCTGGTGAAACTGATCGTCAAAAAATCCATTAATATGGCAAAGCTTATGAAAGTACCTATTTTAGGAATTGTTGAGAATATGAGTTATTTTCAATGTCCCGATTGCAGTAAAACCTATCACATCTTTGGCGAAAGTAAAATTGAGGATGTGGTAAAAGAGACGGGAATCGATCTGATTGCTCAGATACCGATTGATCCTGAATTTGTATCTCTTTGTGATGAAGGGAAAGTGGAGCTGTACCATAAAATTAATTTCACTTTTGGAGAAAACTTTTCTAAAACTTTAGGAAAAGCATTTGAAAAGATGAAAATATGAAGATCTGTGTACCCAATAGAAAATAGAGGAGTGTGTAAAAAATGAGAATCGCTATAGCCAGCGAGGGGAATATGGTATCTGAACATTTTGGACACTGCGAGGGCTTTGAGGTTGTGGACGTGAACGAAAATGAGGTAAAAAATCGAATATTTCTTGAAAATCCGGGACATAAACCAGGGTTTCTCCCTGTATATCTGGCGGGAGAAGGTGTTAAAATGATTGTTTCAGGTGGAATGGGAGCAACGGCTCAGGAACTATTCAAGCAAAATGGAATTTCAGTCATCACAGGGATACAAGGAAGTCTTGATCATATCATCGAAAACTTTATGAACGGACAATTACAATCTACGGGTAGTGTCTGTCAGGAACATATGCATTATGAACATTGCCACGGTTAAGCAGAATGAAAGCATTCTGCTTTTTCTTTTCAGTACTTTTTAAGGGGTGAAAGAATGAAGAGCAAATTGGAACATATCGCGGCTTTATTGAAGAAAAAAGGTGTTTGTGTAACACTGCAGCGAAGAGAGATACTTCGTGTTTTTCTTAGAACCGATAGGCATTTAAAAGCAGATGATATCTACGACCTAACAAAGCAAAACGGTGTGAGTATTGCTACTGTCTACAGAACTATAGAAATACTGAAAGAACATGATATAATAAAGGAGATCACCATAGGAAAAGATAGGTATTATGAATTAAAGTTATACAGTGAAAAATGTATGCATATCCATTTCAAATGTAAAACCTGTGGAGCGATCATTGATTTGGATGATATAAAGCTGCGCATTGATTTGATCAAGATGTGGAATGGCGTAGAGAAAACATATAGTGTAGAGGTACGTGAACTGACGATGGTGACGGAGGGAGTATGTTCAAAATGCAGGAGGTGAAAAAATGCCAAGACCTGTCAAACTAAGAAAAATTGCGTTTATTCCCGACCATACTTTTTTTGTGCCATTAGGGAAAAATAAATGCAGCCTTGAAAAGGTCATACTAAAGTATGAAGAATTAGAAGCTATGCGGTTAAAAGATTTGGAAAATCTATCTCAAGAGGAATGTGCAGAAAAAATGCATATATCACGGCAGACGTTTCAATTGATTATTGATGAAGCAAGGAAAAAGGTGACGGAAGCATTAATCACCGGAAAAGCCATTGATATTCAAGGGGGAAACTATACCTTTAATATATGCGGGTATCAGTGCCAACAATGTGGGAAAGTGTTTCAGGAAGCCCTTGAGAAAGAGGAATTAATGTGTCCGGAATGCGGCTCGGAGAATATTGCCTGTACGGATAAAGGAAAATGCTGCGTAAAACCGTGTCGGAAACGTTGGTGTAAAGGCTGATGATGAAAGGAAGACAAATGATATGGATGAAGTCAAAGAAACAATCAGAAAAATCATTCAAGATAAAGCTTTGATTGAGGCAGTCTTAAGTAATGCTCGAAAAAAAGATCCGGAAGGTTTTACCAAGACAGTCATTAGACCTGTCCTTGTAAAGGATGTTCTAGTCTATCAGTTTACCTATCATTATACGAAAAAAGTAATCCATGAAAATCTTACACCGGAAGAAACTATAGAAAAAATATACGCTCTTTTGGAGGATACCTTACGACAGGGCCAGCTGTACTGTGCCGATTCCGACTACCAGATTTTAATCAGCAAAAAAGGTAAAGCGGCCTTACTCAAAAAACCACCGACAAAAAAGGCAGGAGCGTTGACCCATAATCGAAAAAAACAATATATTATTCCAGAGAATACACCTTGTTCCTTTCTCATTCGCTTGGGTGTCATGAATGATCAGGGTAAGGTGCTTGCCAATAAATACGATAAGTTTCGACAGATTAACCGGTTCTTAGAAATGGTAGCAGATGTGGCTCCTTATTTTAAAGATAAGGACAAACGTATCGATATTGTAGATTTTGGCTGCGGTAAATCCTATCTGACCTTTGCATTGTATTACTATCTGAAAGATGTTTTACACATGGATGTGCATATTATCGGTTTGGATCTGAAAAAGGATGTGGTAGAACACTGCAACATCATTGCTCAAGATTTAAAATACGATGCACTGACATTTATAACAGGAGACATTAAAGATTATACCGGCAGGGAAAAGATCGATATGATGGTTAGCCTCCATGCATGCGACACGGCTACGGATGCAGCATTGGTAAAAGCTATAGGATGGGATGCAGATATCATCCTTTCTGTGCCCTGCTGTCAGCATGAACTGCTGAAACAAGTACATAATGATGTCATGGAGTCTATGACAAAGCATGGTATCATCAAGGAGCGAATGTCCGCTTTAATCACCGATAGCATCAGGGCAAATATACTGGAGATCATGGGCTATACGACACAAATACTGGAGTTTATCGATATGGAGCATACACCAAAAAACCTGTTGATACGGGCTGTCAAATCCAACAGAACACTCCCAACTGCGGTGATGGAATATAAAAAATTCAAAGAGTTTTGGCATGTAGAACCCTATCTGGAAAAAGCTTTAGGAGATAAACTGCTGGATAGAATGAAAAGGGGATAGTAAGATGGAAAGGCGATTCAGATCCTGAGCGTTATAGAAGAATTCTGTGGGGATAAATCATAAAGAGAAGAGGGAAAGCCATGAATGAAATTAAGAAAGTACAGTTTGACAGCAAAGAAAAGTTTTACAGCTATATGAATCTAAAACTGACTGGACTCATCTGCGAAGAGCCGGATTGGCTTGCCAATCTATCCAATGCAGCTGCACTTATGTACTTATTATTGGATGATATCAACTGGGCGGGCTTCTATTTACATAAAAACGGAGAATTGGTTTTAGGTCCATTCAATGGGAAACCTGCCTGCACCCATATTGCTATTGGAAAAGGGGTATGCGGAACGGCAGCTAAGGAAAGAAAAATTCAACTTGTAAAGGATGTTCACCAGTTTGAAGGACATATCGCCTGTGACCCGGCATCTCAATCGGAGATCGTGGTGCCCATCATACATGAGGGAAATCTGATCGGCGTGTTGGATATTGACAGTCCCATCAAAGAACGTTTTGATGAAAAAGATGCCGAAGGCCTGGAAAAGTTCGTTGCAATCTTAAATAAATATGTAGATTGGTCACAGACTAAATAGAAAGGATATTGATATACGTTCCTAAAACAGAATGTATTATCTTTTGTAGGGGACGGTCTCCGTGCCGTCCCGCAGGACTAAATACCATTTTAAAGGCATAAATCTATATATCAGTGGAAGTGGATTTCAAGGGGGGATATGATGCAAGCAGGTTATGCGGAAATTGGATGGACTTTGATTTTCCAGATTATCAACATGCTGCTATGGATTGGGATACTATGGGGGATATATTATTTACTATTCAAGCTTCCAAAGAAAACAAAGCGAATGGAGACAGAATTAGAGATGCAGCGAGCACGAATAGACGCGTTGGAAAAAAAGCTTCATGGCGATAAGTAGGAAAAGCTATCCTAAACCATAGGATAGCTTTCTCTATCTACACCAGTCTTATCTGATGGTATACCTTCTTCCCTTTACGGATCATGATGGTACCTTCTTTGAAATCTTCTTCCTTGATGATTAGCTGGATATCTTCGACCTTCTGATCATCAATTGTAACACCGCCCTGCTGGATCAATCGTCTGCCTTCGCTGCGGGATGGGATTAAACCTGCTTTCATCAGCAGCGCCATGATATCCATGCCCTCTGCCAGCTCAGAACGGGAAATCTCTGTAAATGGTATGGAATCAGTCAAAGCACCTTTACCGAAAAGGGCCCTGGCCGCCTCCTGTGCCTTTGTTGCCTCTTCTTCACCATGGACCAATTTGGTTACTTCGAAGGCGAGAATTTCCTTAGCCTTGTTGATCTCTGCTCCTTCCAGCTTGCCCAATCTTCTTACTTCATCCATGGGCAGGAATGTAAGTAGAGCAAGACAGTTTTCAACATCCGCATCATCGACATTTCTCCAGTATTGGTAGAAGTCGTATGGTGATGTTTTTTCAGGATCAAGCCAGATGGCGCCTGCTTCTGTTTTACCCATCTTCTTACCTTCGCTGGTAGTCAGCAGGGTAAAGGTCATACCATATGCCGCTTCGCCTTCAACCCTGCGAATAAGATCAGCCCCTTGAATAATATTGGACCACTGATCGTCACCACCCATCTGAATCTTACATCCATAACGTTTAAACAATTCTAAAAAGTCGTAGGACTGCATGATCATGTAGTTAAATTCAAGGAAAGTTAATCCCTTTTCCATACGGGCTTTATAACACTCAGCTGTCAGCATTCTATTAACGGAAAAATGCTTACCATATTCTCTGAGAAAAGAAATATATTCCAATCCCATCAGCCAATCTGCATTATTCGCTATGATTGCTTTGCCCTCTGAGAAGTCCAAAAAGTTTTCACACTGCTTCTTGAAGCATTCTGCGTTATGATGGATCGTTTCCGGGGTCAGCATCTTCCTCATGTCTGTCTTACCGCTGGGGTCTCCCACCATGGCAGTACCGGCACCCAGTAGGAATATCGGTCTATGGCCTGCCCGCTGCATATGGGCCATGGCAATTACCTGTAGAAAATGGCCTACATGAAGGCTGTCGGCAGTGGGGTCAAAACCGATATAGAAAGTAACGGATTCCTTTCCAAGCAGCTCACGAATTTCTTCTTCGTGGGTTGTCTGCTTGATAAAACCACGTTCCTTTAAAATGTCAAATACATTTTCCATTGCAAAACCTCCTTTTTTCAAATTCAAAAATATAAAAAGGGCTCTCTCGTCTTTGTAAGGACGAGAAAACCCGTGGTACCACCTTAATTCGCATGAACAACATGCCTCTGACCATGATAACGGATGGGAACCGTCAAAGCTTTTGACTTTGAAACTCCGGAGTGTATTTCGCCTATCCATGTACTGCAAACCTTCCACCAGCCGATTTGCTCTCTGTATTTGTAACCATGGGAACTACTAATCTCCATCACAGCTTTATTCTACATATATTTTATCCTATATTATCATAAGTATGAGCAGAATAGCAAGATAGGAATCATAGTTTTCAAATTTTTAAATCTGTTGTATAGTAAATTAGGAAGAATTTACTGATTCTCTTAATGAATGATTGAAGGAATGGGTAAGTTATATATATGTTTATAGAGTGATATACATAAAGCAGGAGGAACATAGATGACATATTTATTACTGTTGGTTGGACTTGGACTTTTGGTAAAAGGAGCAGATTATTTTGTTGAAGGTTCATCGGGAATTGCAGCGCTGCTGAAGATACCACCGATACTGATCGGATTAACGATCGTTGCATTTGGAACCAGCTCGCCGGAGGCTGCTGTCAGTATCGCGGCAGCCATAAAAGGAAATGGAGACATTGCCTTGGGGAACGTCATCGGAAGCAATCTCTTTAATATAACCTTTGTAGTAGGCGTGACAGCATTCCTAAATCCCTTAAAGGTAGAACGGGAAACCATTCGAAAGGAGATTCCCTTTACACTTCTTGCCAGCATTGTACTGCTGGTATTAATGGCAGATATGAAGCTGCAGGGTTTCGATAAAAACTTGATTACAAGGTCAGATGGATTGATTTTACTAGCTTTTTTCTCCATATTTATATCCTATATTCTTGAGGTTGCTATGCACAGTAGAGAGAAGGACGAAACGAATAGTGCAGAAGTCGGTAAAAAAACCATGGCGAAAAACATTCTATTTACTTTGGGGGGGCTGGCGGCCATTGTCTTTGGAGGAGATCTGGTTGTAAAAAGCAGTTCTGAGATTGCCCTATCTTTAGGTATGAGCCAGACTTTGGTAGGGCTGACCATTGTAGCCGTAGGAACATCACTGCCTGAACTCATTACTTCTGTAACAGCCGCCATTAAGAAGCAAAGTGAAATCGCCCTGGGGAATATTGTAGGAAGTAACATCTTCAATATCCTGTTTATTCTAGGCGCATCGGCATCCATATCGCCGCTGAATGTGGATAGCAAGATGTTTACCGATGCAGTTCTTATGATTATTACGACCGTTATTTTACTTTATTTTTCGAAAACACAATCAAAGATCACCAAAACAGAAGGAATCATATTGACAGCCGCGTATATCGCTTATATGATTTATATCATTATCCGAAATTAATGTCTATTAATGATGATGGGAAGTGGAACGATGACAAGGGATATAGAAAAGAATCTATCCATCCTTGTAAAATTATTGATGACGATTGCTGTTGTGGCAGGGATTTATTTTTTAGGTCCTACAGTTATTTATGCCATATTGCCGTTTTTGTTCGGGTGGCTGATTACTTTACTCATAACACCGTCGATCCGTTTTATGGAAAGGAAATTAAAGCTTTCAAAAAGCTTTGCTGCACTAGTCAGTCTTACCCTATTTCTGGTAGTTACCCTGTCGGTCGTATCCATGATTGGCGGAATGATTATCTATGAACTGACAGATTTTTCAAAGCATCTGCCCGAATTCTCCAAGCTTTTCTATGGAAAAAGCCAATTGATTATCGAACAGATTGAGGATCTTTACATACAGCTGCCGGAAAATATATCAGAGGGAATTCTCACCGGCTTCAATGCCTTTTTAGAAAAGCTGACCTCACTGCTAAGTATTGTGATTGCCTCCATTTTGAACTTCGTATCGGGAATACCCCAGTTTGTGGTATTCTTGATCGTGACAGTCATTGCTGCCTATTTTATGGCTAGGGATCGTGCCTCCATTGAGAGGTTTGTACTGGCGCAGATGAAAAACTCTTGGTTATCGAATATGAAACTGATCAAACAGGATTTGTTAGGTGCGCTGTTCGGCTATATTCGAGCGCAATTAATCCTTATGTTCTTTACCTTTGTCCAAAGTATCATCGGCCTATTAATCATCGGGATTGATTATGCCTTCCTGGCAGCCCTGGCAGCCAGTCTTTTAGACGCACTGCCGATTTTGGGTACAGGGTCGGTTTATGTTCCCATGATGATCTGGTATGTTATTCAAGGAAAATATAAGGTGACTATTGCCATCGGTGTGCTTTATGGCGTGATTATTTTAGTTCGGCAGCTCTTGGAACCAAAGATATTGGGAAAACAGATCGGCTTGCATCCATTATTGACCTTGGTGGCCATGTATGTAGGACTCCAAATCTTTGGTGTTTTCGGATTGATCATTGGCCCGGTAATGCTTATTATACTGTTAACCCTGCAAAAAATCGGCATACTGCCGCAATGGAGGACAAATTCACGATAAGTAAGGTTTCACAACATAACCAGGAGAAAGATTCCTGGTTTTTTCTTTTGTGCCATTGACAATATAAAAAGTATTCACTATAATACCTCCACCTTAAGGAAAGAGAAAAAAGAATTAACTCATGAGTTAATCAAAAAGGTGAAGGGGGTAAAACATGGATTTTCGAATTATGAAAGCAACTTTCAAAAGAAATTTTATGATCCAATTGCGGGCATATCCCATGGAATTTTTTATTGGCAATCTGTTGACGGCTCTATACACAGTGCTGGGGGCATATTTTATGTATCATTTACTTTTCCAAGGGAAAATGGATGATTCCTTTCAAGGCATTACAGGGACAGCGGATTATATGACCTATGTGATTTTAGGAAGCGGTATTTATCTGTTTGTCGTACGAACCCATCTGAATGTCAGTAGAAGTTTGATTACAGAAATGCGAACAGGTACACTGGAAAGCCTGATGGTGGCACCTTTTGACCGAGTGGGGTACTTTGTAGGCAATATGCTGCAGCAGACGATGACAACTTCCGTTGAGCTGGCGATTTCGATTTTATTCAGCATTCCCTTTGGTATTAATCTCTCAGGGGTAAATATTTCTGCTTTACTGCTTGCCGTTGTCTTCTCCTTGGCAGCTTATTTCGGAATGTCTCTTATCTTGGCTGCTGTGATGCTCTATACAAGAGATACCTATATCTCTCAAAACACTTTATTTTTGACGATCTTTGTACTGTGTGGAATTACCTTTCCTGTTGAGTATCTACCTCGATGGGCCCAGTTTATTGCACATTTTATTCCCGTCACCCATTCTTTAAAGCTGATACGAGGGAGTACGATGATGAATATGGGAATTCTGGAGCAGATGGACAGTCTTATCTCATTAGGACTGCTGGCTGTGACATACAGTTTGATTGGATTTACATGGATGAAAAGGGTAGAAAAAATCGCGTTGGAAAATACACTGGCATAGGGAGGCGGAAAATTCTATGTTGATAACAGAAAATCTAGGAAAAACTTATAAAACAAAGGTAAGAAGCGGTCTGCTCAAGCGGGATAAGCTGGAGGTGGAAGCAGTAAAAGGTCTGAATATGGAAGTACGAAAAGGTCAAATCGTAGGCCTTTTAGGGATAAATGGAGCAGGAAAAACCACTACGATCAAGATGCTTTCGACTCTCTTGGAACCTTCAAAGGGCAGTGCATCCATAGATGGATTGAACTTGGTCAAAGACGCGGTCAAAATCAAAAAGGTCATCAATATGATTGCCGGAGGGGAGCGGATGCTTTATTGGCGCTTGACGGGTAGGGAAAATCTGTGGTATTACGGGCAGCTCTATGATATACCTGAAGGTCGATTAGATCGTCGGATTGATGAACTGTTAAGCCTGGTAGGATTGGAGGATAGTCAGCATATGCCTGTGGAACGGTATTCCAAGGGGATGAAACAAAGGCTGCAGATCGCCAGAGGGCTGATCAATGATCCCAACTATATTTTTATGGATGAACCTACGATAGGGCTGGACGCACCCATAGCAAAGGAGCTTCGAAATTATGCCAGGAAGTTGGCCCACGTGCAAGGTAAATCTATTATTCTTACATCCCATTACATGCACGAAGTAGAAGAACTGTGTGAATACATATATGTACTGGATAAAGGAAATCTGATCGTTGAAGGGACACCAAAGGAATTGGCCATGATTGCATGGGATGAAAAAACCTTAAGGATAGAGGTAAATAACTTTACGTTAGAAGCAGAGAAGGCAATTCAGCATCTTTGCAGTTATGCAGGAGCAGAACTACATATGGAAAATAATGAACAGCATGATGAATTGGTGATCAAATCAACAGAGGATATTAGCGGACAGGTGGCTGAAATATTATCAAAATTTCAGGTATCCATCAAGAAATTCTATGTCGAGGAACCTAAGCTGGAGGATGCTATCATAAAACTTTCCGGGAGGGGCCAATATGCTTAATCATTTTTTCCGTGTTGTAAAGGCTGAAGCTGTAAAACAGCACAAAAACTATTTTCACAGTCAACTAATCTATTTTTCCATGTTGGCTTGGCCTATATTGACCTTTACTGCAGCTTATTTTACCTACAAACCTTTCCGATTAAATGCTGCAGTAGGGCGCATATCCTATTTGACGGAGGAAAACTTAATTACTTTTATTCTGATCGGGTATTTGGCTCAGATGTTCTTTCGTTCTTTGGTGCAGTCAGCATGGTGGTTTTCCTTTGAAAGGACATCAGGCACATTGGAGCTGATATATCTCTCACCAGCCAATCGCTTGGCCTGCGTCTTTGGAAACGCCGTATCATCTTTGTTTGAAAGCGTATGGCTTTTCGTCATTTTTTCTGGCGGTATTCTGTTATTCTATGGCAATGTTCAATATCCCGGCATGGGCATGATCCTGCTAGCGGTACTTACGGTAATGATACCTTCAGTATTATGGGGGATGCTTTTAAATGCCATGTTTCTATTTTCAAGAGACACCAGGATACTATTTACTATCCTGGAAGAACCCATGGAGCTGTTTGCAGGTGTGAAGGTACCCGTAGCAATCTTTCCGGTATGGGCAAAGGCAATAAGCTTTTTCTTTCCTCTAACCTATTCCATTGAGGTGCTTCGTCGTATTTTCTTAAAAGGTGAGATTTTTTCAGACTTGGCTTCACTGATATCTACTATCGTTATTGTTTCTGCTGTGATGCTGATGGCAACAGTGCTGCTGTTAAAAATCGGAGAAGGGTATGCGAAGAAAACAGGAAATATGTCCTTATTCTAAAGGATTCAAGAAAAAACTATCGAAATAAATAGAGATAAAATATGGCTTAAAAAGGGAGGGTACCTATGAAATTTTTTCGCGATCCCTATCAGGGCTGGAAAATTGAATTTGTTTATTCTCCCTTTTTTGAAATGATGTGCAGCCTCCATGTTTTGTACAAACCGGAGCATCATTTGGGGAGGTTCAAGTGGGCGAAGGACTTGCGGGAGCACATGGGCAGCGTACTATTGTCCGAACTGGACTATTTTGGTCAACACTATTATGAGTGGTGCTCAGCCATGGATTTTTGTCATATATCGGATGTGATCAACGGCTTCAGCATTGTGGAAGCATTGGAGTGCATAGAGGATATGGAGCCTGATGATTTTGTCTATATTATGTTAAATGGAGAGATCGCAAAGGAAGAAATACATCGGATTGTAAACGGAGAGCAGATGCGAGTGCCTAGGGGAATTTCAGAGGAACAAAAGAATATCCTCAGGCAGCCGAGGAGACTACAGCAGCGGTGGATTGCCTGTTTGAAGGAATACTATTATAAGCATTTTCAGGAGGAGTTAAGGAACATTGAGCCCCTGCTGGCCAGAACGATAAAGAGACACAAAATCCACAGTGAAAAGATGGATTTTTTGGAATATATAAAAACGCTCCATAGCCGTATAGAAATCAGTAAAAACTTTTTCCATTTCCATAAATATAAGCGATTTGATGTGTCTTTTCATCAGATAGAAAAAGTTTGTATCGGTGTAAGCAGTTTTATTGATCCTCATCTGCTTTTAGGGGTAGAAGAAGGGAAAATGCTTCATCTAACCATCCGTGCTAATCAGGGAAATAAAGATTTATATGAAATACCGTTAGATTTGAACCAGGTTCTAAAGGCCCTGGCAGAACCAACGAGGCTAAAGATTTTAAAGTGTATTTACAAAAAGCCTGAGTGCACACAGACACTGGCAGTAGATTTAGGTCTGACAGAAGCCTGCATATCAAAACATTTTAAGGTTTTGTTTGAAGCCGGATTGATTGATAAGCATCGGCAGGGGAATTTTATCTATTATTCCATCAATAACAGACAGATTGACAAGATTCCCATGGATTTGTATCAATATTTGGATAACTAAGCTATACGAATGAAGAGCGTCAGCAGGCTATGAGTTTGCTGACGCTTTATTATTCCTTCTTTCTTCTTCATATTCACGGATTTGTTTAAGATAGTTCATCTGTGTCTCTGTTTTTCCTGCCATATCGAATGACTCATCATAGTCTGTTGAATCTGCAGGAGAATCCATTTCGTCGTATTCATCATAGTCATAGGACGCAGTCCCTTGTAGGTCTTCAAATTCTTGCTTTTCTAATTCCATAAAGCTTCTGCAAATAGGACAGATCATAAGATACTGTTTTTTATAGGGTATGATGGGTATAAAAAAGAGGGTAAACCATGTGGTGACCTTCAAAAGCTCCCAAGGCTTTTCGTTGTGACAGTGGTGGCAATATTTGCGGCTGGCAGTTCCAAAGTTTTTTACCGTCCTATGCCCCCATCCGAAAATAATCATAGAAAATCCCCTTTCCAATGTTTTTGATCTGTTTTTATCGAATATGTATCGTTGTAGACAATCACTTAATTGTTATTTTAACATAGATTTAAAGGATTGAAACATAAAATTGCAAAATATATGGATAAAATTTCCTTATATTTTAGTGCTGCAATCTAGGCAAAAAATGTCTCTGAAATGTAAGTATGTGGAAATCATTTTGTAATATATAGAAGCTATAATGGAAAAGGAGATAGATCGCGCTCTGCCATAGATCTTTCATATACTAAAAAATGAGGTGACCAATGAATGATGAAACGAAGAAAAATTTTTGCAGTTTTACTAACGATTGCGTATGTGCTCTCCTTTACTTTTGATCAAAGTTACATATTTGCTGAAAGCAGTAAAGGGTATGAAGATTTTAAAGTCATAGGATACTATTCTGAGATATTCAATGACTCCATCGATCAAAACCTTCAGCTTGATAAGCTAACGCATATTATCTATGCTTTCTTAATTCCCGGTGAGGATGGTTCATTGATAGGAATCGAAAAGCCGGAAAAACTAAAGGAACTGGTAGAGAAAAGTCATAAGAATGATGTTAAAGTTTTAATCGCTGTAGGAGGCTGGTCTTATCAAAATGTCCCCCTTGATCCTACCTTTGAAAAAATGGCTGGTTCTGATGAAACTCGAAATAAATTTATAGATAATGTCATGAAATTTGTAGATGAATACAATCTTGATGGTGTAGAAATTGACTGGGAATACCCGGATATGGGTGAATCGGCTGAGAACTATGAAAAGCTGGTAGTAGGTTTAGGAAAAGAACTAAAGGAGAAAGGAAAATATCTAACGGCAGCACTGAATGGTGCATGGTCTTATACTGCGGGGCCTGATGTATCGAAAGCGGTAAGCGATAGATGTTTAGAAGAATTTGATTGGATCAGTGTGATGGCCTATGATATGAATAATGAACAGCACAGTCCATTTTGGTTTGCGGAGACTTCCATAGGGTATTGGATTACTAGGGGTGTAGAAAAAGAAAAAATAGTCATAGGCGTTCCTTTTTATGCAAGACCCAGTTGGAAACAATATAGAGATCTAGTGGCAGAGGATAAGGAAAATGCCTATAAGGATTATGCAAAAGGGGAGCCCCTGGATTCCTACTATAATGGCATCAATACGATCAAAGAAAAAACCAGACTTGCCCTCAAAAATGCATCTGGTGTCATGATTTTTGATGTGAACGAAGATGTTACCGGAGAGCTAAGCCTGGTAAAAGCCATAAAGGATACGATTGACGAAGTTTCTTCCATGTCTGAAGACGAATTTAAAAATAGAATATATCTAGTTATCAATGGGCATGAACTGTCGTTCCATAAAGACGAGGATATGGGGATACCGTTTATTGACAAGAATAGCAGAATACAAGTTCCTGTAAGAAAGTCCCTGGAAATGATCGGTGCGGAAGTGTCTTATGATGAAAGAAACAGAATAGTTTCTGCTGTAAAAGACAATATAACCATGGAAATTCCCATTAGTAAAGACTACATTAAAATAAACAATACAACAGTGAAAATGGATACAAAAGCCATCATACAAAACGGAAGGACGTATATTCCTTTAAGATATGTGTTTGAGGGATTTGACTATCGTATTGAGTGGCACGGTGAAAGTAAAACAGCAATAATAAGCAATGAATAATGTAAGCTATAATCTAACAGCTGAATGATTGGTTTCATATCCTTAAGAAAAGGAGACTGACATGGATAATATAGAAAATTTCACGAAGGGTGAAGAAATTGTAAATGCTATCCTGCACGGAATTGGACTAGGCTTGGCTATTGCTGCCCTTGTTGTTTTGGTTATATTTTCAAATCTTTATGGAGACATATGGAATATCATAAGTTTCAGTATCTATGGTGCGACATTAGTCATACTTTATCTATCCTCAACGCTTTATCATGCTTTTCCGCAAGGAAAGGTAAAAAATGTTTTTGAAATATTTGATCATGCAGCTATTTATCTACTAATCGCAGGGACTTATACGCCCTTGACACTAATTTCTCTAAGAGGTGCTTTAGGATGGACCATATTTGGTATTGTTTGGGGAATGGCTGTAATCGGAGTTATATTCAAAGCATTTTGGGTTAAAAAGTTTGTAATACTTTCAACACTGCTCTACGTACTTATGGGCTGGCTTATTGTATTTGCTATGAAGCCTTTAGTAGCGGCTATGCCAACATCTAGTATGATATTTCTAATAGCAGGGGGAGGCTTATATACAACAGGTACGATCTTTTATATCTGGCGCAAGATGAAGTACCATCATGCCATTTGGCATCTTTTTGTATTAGGGGGAAGCATCTGTCATTTCTTTACGATATTTTTTTTGTTGTCCAGATAAAGACGGCAAGTTTCCCATGAATGAAAAGTTAAGTCCGTATTAAGCTAGTAGCAATTGACAAAACAAGAAAAACCATGATAAGATTATATCTGCTTTTCATGGATTCCCAAGGTTGTTGACAATCCATGAATAAGCAAAAAAATTTAAAGTCAGTTCGAAACCATCCTGACTCTAAACAAAACTAGGAGGATTGAAAAAATGAAGAGTACAAAGTTTTTAGTGCAGGCGGCAATAATTGGGGCTATCTATGCCGCTTTGACCATTATTCTGGCTCCTATTAGCTATGGGCAAATACAGGTCCGGATTGCGGAAGCGCTGACAGTACTGCCGATCTTTACGCCTGCCGCCATTCCCGGATTGTTTGTGGGCTGTATCATAGCCAATATCTATGGTGGTGGAGGTATGGTAGATATCGTATTTGGCAGCTTAGCTACTTTGGCAGCTGCAGTTATGTCTTATAAGATGCCGAAGCGATGGTTGGTGCCGCTGCCACCTGTTATTGTAAACGGGATCGTTGTAGGGTATATTCTAAACTATCTGTATCAACTTCCACTGCTGGCAACCATGGGATGGGTCAGTTTGGGACAGTTGATAGCATGCTATGGTCTGGGATATCCATTAATGATGAACTTGGACAAGTATAAAGATAAGATTTTTCAAAAGGATGCGTTTTAAGCAAACAAGAGATCAGGTATGTTACTTGGTCTCTTATTTTTTGCTGTTATGCATCATATTGAAAGAGAGGACTAATCGTAGGGAACGTGCCCCCGTGCCGTTCCATTATATTGGATTATTAATAATGCAACATCTTTACACTCAAAGCATATAGTACTATAGGAAAAGAGCTTGTATCATGAAAAAATAAACAAAGACATTGCAGCGGAGGAAAGGCGGTGAGAATATGAATCGCATCAAACTCAGCAAAAACTTTTCACTCCATGAATTTGAATGTAAAGATGGCTCCCATTTGGTGAAGGTAGATGAGGAGCTTTTAGATAAATTACAAAAGCTGCGGGATATGCTAGGAAAACCGGTGATTGTAGTCAGCGGTTATCGGACACCGGAATATAACCAAAAAGTAGGTGGGGCTACAAAATCACTGCATTTGGAAGGGAAGGCAGCTGATATCAAAGTGTCAGGAATCACACCTAAAAAACTGGCGGAGTATGCAGAGAAGATTGGTTTCCGAGGTATTGGTATCTATGCCAGCTTTGTCCATGTAGATATAAGAGTGACACCGGCAAAATGGGTGTCATAGGGTAAGTTAGGATGTTTCCTCATGAAAAAAGAGCAAGACTTGGGGACTGGTCCACTGTCCGGTGTGTTTTTGCCGGACTGAGGCCCTGTCCCCAAGTCTTGCCTTTTCTACTCAAACATGTATATTTACAATGGGAAGGCTGATAGTCGAATTATTCAAAGGTCACGATAGCATCCGGTCGCTTGATCCTTAGAAGCACTGTCTCCAGTATACGAAGGTTGTGATTTAGCTGTTCAGGTCCAAGATAAGCGGTAACCATATCTTGCCCAATGACCAGGTCCATGTTCTCAGCACCTTTGTTCAGCAGAACAGCCTTGTTTTTTCCTAGTGCTGGTGTTTGATAAATCTTACCGCCTACCAATTCCTTCACACGATCAAGCTCCAAGATACCGGTACCAGCTTGAAGTCTCTGCATTTGAAGATACAGATCAGGACTGACAATCAATACATAAGGACCATAGAAACCTTTCTGTATAAGCATTTCGATTCCCAACGCTATATCTTTGAAAGGATTCTCGCCTTCTGACCAGTTTGTCTTCTCAAGAACTTGTCGTCCTTCCACCGTTGTCAAACCAGGATAGCCAAGCTCCGGATTTCCATGGAAAATGATGCGATCTTCCTTCTGGCAGCAAGCTGTGGCAGCGATGGCAGCAGGAGCCAGCTCAACAGGAACATTCATTTGCTTACTTCTTTCAATATCACGCCAAGATAAGGAAAAATCTTTATATAACATAGGTAGGGTTACGTACTTTCTTCCAGATACTTTAATAGGTGTATCTTCTTCGCCGAAAAAATCCACCTTTGTATCCATGTTAACATCCAAACGATCGATGTTGATGCTGTCAACGCCAGGGCCCAATGGACCAAATATCGGTATGAATCTTCTTCCGATTAACTGCTCCTTTGCAACGCGAACAACAAGCTCATCGATGCTGTTCCACATATCATTTGTAAAAAGTGAGTCATTTCTTAATAAATATTCCATAGGGGTCCCCTCCTTTTACTCTTCTAATAGACTGCCTACTGTCTTAACAGGCGTCTGTTCATGCTCTATTTTTTTTTCTTCGATACCCAAATCCTGTAACATTTCTCTAACTTCTTCTTCACCCTCCGCAAACAATTCTCCCTCTCTGGGGTCTAAGATGCGAAGAAGTGCCATGAGCTCTCCCACGTGGGCTTTTTCTTCATCTCGAATGTCTGCGATTACCTTTTTAGCAATAGGATTGTCTGTGGCTTGCACATGGGCATCGTAGATGTAGATTGCCTCCAACTCTCCGGCTATGTCCAATCGAATCGCTTGAATCAGTTCTTCATTTGATATCTTTCTGTCTACGTTTCCGCTGAACGGATTTGCAAAGCTTGGCATTTTCAATACCTCCTTTAAATATGTATACGATATGTTTATATTCAAGAGTTTATAAAACATAACTCTTTTTAGATAGCATGATGATCAATATGCACAAAACGATGAGAAGATTTTGAATGTCATTGTTAAATATATCCTTAAATTCGTATACTAAACATTTTTTCACAAAAGATTTTATCTTGTAGGGAATGGTCAGTGACCATTCCGACTGGAGTTCTTTATCTATACATTCATGGACATCTACGCCCCTAGAACAGAATGTATTTTCTTTTGTAGGGAACGGTCTCTGTGCCGTCCCGCAGGACGAAATACCATTTTAAAGATGTAAATTCATAGAAAAAGAAAAGAGATAGAGCAAAAGCTCTACCTCAGTAAAGACAGGACTTATTTAAATATTAATTTCCGAATCATATTCAGCGGTATGATGAAGAAGGACAATCCCAAAACGACAGCCCATTCGTTGAGAATCAGCGGTGATGTACGAAGGATTTTGCCGCCGATGAAGGTCAATAGAATTTGTACCACTGAAATCAATAGGACGACTCGCGTGAAGCCGGGGTTCTTTGAGATATTATCAAAAATATTGACTTCAGCTGTCCTTGCATTAAACATATTAAATACATTTAAGAATATGAAGAAACCGAAGAATCCTGTCAGAAGGACGATATCGTTTGGTGAAGTTCTGAATAGTGCGCTGATGGTTTCGGACTTTAGGAACCATGCACTGGCAGCTGCCACAATAATACCGTTGAATAGGATAGAATTCCACATAGGCGTCGTTACCATAGATTCTTCACGGGACTTAGGCTTTTCAAACATATACTTATGCAATGCCGTTTCTCCACCAAAGGCCAGTGCAGCTAAGGTATCCATCACCAGGTTAACCCACAGCATCTGTGTCATGGTTAGCGGAAGTCCGCCGCCCAGACCCAGGAAAGGTCCCATGAAGGCAATGAGCACAGCAGCAACGTTGATTGTCAACTGGAATACGATGAATTTACGGATACTGTGGAAGATGGTTCTTCCGTACAGGACTGCCTTTGTAATGGACAGGAAGTTGTCATCCAATACCACGATATCTCCAGCTTCCTTGGCCACCTCTGTACCGGAGCCCATGGCAAATCCCACATCAGCCCGTTTCAGTGCAGGAGAATCGTTGACTCCATCTCCGGTCATCCCTACCACCAAACCCAGTTCTTGGGATATCCTTACCAATCTGGATTTATCAGATGGAAGGGCTCTGCTGATTACACGGACATTTGGCAAAACTTCTTTAAGCTTCTCATCAGACATTTCGTTAATTTCTGCTGATGTATAAGCCAATTCATCATCATTTTTCAATAAACCGGTTTCCTTGGCAATGGCGATAGCTGTTTCTTTACGGTCACCGGTGATCATAACGACCTGAATACCTGCATCTTGTGCTTCCTTGATAGCAGCGATGGATTCTGAACGGATTTCGTCACGAATGCCTAAGATACCCACCAAAGTATAAGCGCCTGTGATTTCTTCATCCTCTATCTTTCCGTCTGTAGTGACTAAGGCAAGGAGACGGATGGCACGCTTAGCTGCATCGTCCATTTTTTGCTCTAAAGCATCTGCATACTCTTTTGTGAATGACTTTTTATGACCGGTCCCATCGTAATAGAATTCGCATTTGTCGATTAGCTTCTCAGGAGCACCCTTTACCAGTGTACCTTCAAAATCACCGGTCAACTCACAGGCAGAGAATTTACGGGCGCTGCTGAATTCGATGGTTTCCCCTCTATGAAGATTGGTAAACATGTGCTTATCAGAAAAATCGATGTATTCCATCAAAGCGCGCTCTGTCAAGTTTCCTCCGACTACCTGGGGTTTGTCGGTGTCCACATCACTTAGAATGGCGGCTGTGTTGTATTCAATAGATGTTCTAACTAGTTTTTTAAGTTCATCGGGTATGCTTGTATAGTGCTTATAGGTAGCACTCTCACTGGTGAGAAACTCTACCACTTCCAGTTGACCTTTTGTAATGGTACCGGTTTTATCACTGAATAAGATATTGATGCTTCCTGCCGTTTCGATACCGATCAGCTTACGGACCAACAGGTTGTCGGCAAGGAGCTTACGCATATTCAGGGATAACACGATGGCAATCATCATGGGCAGTCCTTCCGGTACAGCCACAACCACAATGATGATGGCCAGAATCAGCGCTTTTACCAAGTCATTTAACGGATTTCCCATGGTAGGGATGCTGTTATTCCAGTTTGAAAGATACTGCATGATCGTCGGCCAATCAAAGTTGTTGTCGATGACTGCCGTCTTAAAGAAATATGAGAGGGCGATCAAGGTACCACCAGTGTAGCCGAATTTAGCGATGCCATCTGCCAGATGGGTCAGTTTTACCTTCATAGGAGATTCAACGCCATCATCGATGGATAACTCCTTAGCAATCTCGCCAAATACAGTACCGTCACCGATCTTAGCAGCAACCAGAATGGCTTCCCCTGATGTTACCACAGAACCTCTAAAGACCTTCTCTTTATCAGAAAAGTCATCGGCTCCAAAATCTCTTTCAATGTTTGACGATATCTTTAATACTTCCTCGGATTCTCCATTTAGGGTGGACTGGTCTACCTTGACGGAACCATCCAGAATGAATCCGTCTACAGGCACCTTGTCACCGGGCTGCAGCAGGATATAGTCTCCTTTAACAATATCATCAATCAAGATTTCCTGGGCAAGCCCATTACGGAATACCTTGATATGTATTTTGGATGCTTCTTCCTGGAGTTTTTGAAAGGAATTTTCGTTTCTAAATTCACTGATGGTGGAGATCAAGGTTGCCAATACCACAGCAATGGCGATACCCAACGATTCGTACCATTCGGTCTTCCCAAAGAAGAAGAAAACCATATTGATGACAAGGGCGAGAACTAAGATCTTGATGATGGGATCGTTGAAGTTGTCTTTCAATTTGTCCCAAAATGTTTCCTGTTCCTGCTGCGAAAGCTGGTTTGTACCATACTTTTTCCGCGATTGTTCTACCTCTTCTGACGTTAAACCATTGTAAAACTTCATAAATCGTATTCCTCCTTAATATTGGAATGTAAGATACCAAAGGGGTAGGATGCTAACTTTGTAAAAATATACCATACACACATATTATATTATAATTCAAAAAAAATAAATAATCCACATGAGACATGTTAAGTCATATCATAAAAGTTTTTTGCATAAACTGAATCGTTATGGATATATAATAGTATAGATTGTAACCAAATTTTAACCAAAATTCTAAGAGGAATTTTGAGACAAAAATAGAAGTATAAAGCTATACAAGAAAAAATTATGGAAGAAGGGGTTTTTCAAATGGCAATTAGCTTACAAAAAGGACAAAAAGTTGATTTAACAAAAACAAATCCTGGTTTGACGAAGGTAATGGTTGGATTAGGATGGGACACAAACAAGTATGATGGAGGTCATGCATTCGACTTGGATACGGCTGCATTCCTGCTGGGTGAAAGCGGTAAAGTGACCAGTGAGAAAGATTTCGTTTTCTACAATAACCTGCAAGGTGGAAACGGCTCTGTGGTACATATGGGCGACAACCTTACCGGCGAAGGTGAAGGCGATGACGAGCAAATCAAAATTGAATTAGCAAAAGTTCCTGATAGTGTACAAAAAATTGCATTTACGGTTACAATCCATGAGGCAGCACAGCGAGGACAGAACTTTGGACAGGTATCCAACTCCTTTATTAGAATCGTTAATGCAGACAGCAACGAAGAATTAATCCGATACGATTTGGGAGAAGATTTCAGCATCGAGACTGCTATTGTCGTCGCAGAACTATACCGACACGGCGCTGAATGGAAATTCAACGCCATCGGCAGCGGCTTCCAAGGTGGACTAGGGGCACTTTGCGGAAACTTTGGTATTAATGTAGGCTAACAATAAAAGGGAGAGCTGCAAAGGCGGCTCTGCCTTTTTTCACAGCAAGCAGTGAGTTTATGTAAAAGAAGAGGTGTGAGCGAATTGAAATATGAAATATTGTATCAAGGCGCATTTCCTATCGTACGTGCTTATTTGCAGCAAGGGGAGACATTAAAGTGTGAGTCGGGAGCCATGGTGTCCATGTCATCTACCATTGATGTGGATGGTAAAATGGAGGGGGGCCTATTTAAAGGTATAGGCAGAATGCTGGCAGGAGAAAAATTCTTTTTCCAGACACTAAGGGCAAGTAGAGGCCCGGGAGAAGTATTGTTTGCACCTTCCATCCCAGGTAGTGTTATGGATGTAGAATTGGATGGAACCTATGGGCTTCGTGTGCAGAAGGATGGTTTCTTAGGTGGACAGGAAAGCATCGAGGTGGAAACACAAATGCAAAACCTCGCCCAAGGAATCTTTTCTGGAGAAGGCTTTTTTATCCTGACCATTAGAGGAAAAGGTGTGGTGCTTATCAATTCTTATGGCTCCATTCATCCGATTAATCTTGAAGCGGGTCAAGAAATGGTTATCGACAATAGTCATTTGGTGGCATGGCCGGATTATATGCATTATACCATTGAGAAAGCTTCGAAAGGTTGGATATCCAGCGTTACATCAGGAGAAGGATTGGTATGTCGCTTTAGGGGACCTGGTACCGTATTGATCCAGACAAGAAACCCAAGAGGCTTTGGAGAATGGGTTAGACAATTTATCCCTCAAAAATAGAGATTTATGGGATTTGAATATTGAATCAGACAATTTATACCGAAATCACGTAGATAAAAATGGGGAGTGATGAGAGATGTCAATTAATTTGCAAAAAGGTCAACGTGTTGACTTAACAAAAGGAAATGCAGGATTAGCAAAGCTTATGGTGGGTCTTGGATGGGACCCTGTAAAAAAAGGAGGCGGCGGTGGCCTGCTGGGCTCACTGTTTGGCGGCGGCAGTGCTCCAAATGTCGACTGCGATGCTTCCGTGTTGATGCTGAATGAGCAAGGCAAATTTAACCGTAAGGAAGATATCATCTATTTTGGCAATTTGAAAAGCACCTGCGGTAGTGTACGCCATACCGGAGATAATCTGACAGGAGACGGGGATGGAGATGATGAGCAGATCCATGTAGATCTTTCCTTGGTGCCACCTCATATTCATAAGCTTGTCTTTGTGGTAAATATTTATGACTGCGTAAGAAGAAAACAAGACTTCGGCCTTATTCAAAATGCATTCATCCGTGTAGTGAATATGTCAAATAATCAAGAACTTGTTCGTTTTAACCTAACGGATAACTATGCCGGAAAAACAACGCTTATGGTAGGAGAAATCTATCGTCATGGTGGAGAATGGAAATTTGCAGCCTTGGGTGAAGGAACCATAGACGCTTCCCTCAGCGAAATTGCTGCTAAATATAGATAAGTCAAGAAGGATATAAATCTACGCTTCTAGATATAGAAGGTATTTTCTTTCGTAGGGAACGACGTCCTCGTCGTCCCGAAAAGATTTTTAAATGATTTAATCAATAAGGAGGGTTTTGCGTATGTCTATTAGTTTGACAAAGGGGCAAAAAATTGATTTAACCAAGACGAATCCGGGGCTAAAGAAAGTTATCATCGGTTTGGGTTGGGATACCAATAAATACTCCGGAGGTTATGATTTTGACTTGGACGCTTCTGCTTTCCTGACCAATGAATTCGATAAAGTAACAAATGACAGAGATTTTGTATTCTATAACAATCTTCAGGGTGGTAATGGTTCTGTAATCCATACGGGGGACAATAGAACCGGTGAAGGCGAAGGCGATGACGAGCAGATCAAGGTGGATTTCAGTAAAGTGCCTGCGAATATACATAAAATAGGAATAACAGTCACCATCCACGAGGCAGCCCAGAGGGGACAAAACTTCGGACAGGTGTCTAATGCCTTTGTCCGCGTTGTCAACGAAGAAACGAATCAAGAAGTTTTACGCTATGACCTGGCAGAGGATTTTTCCGTTGAAACAGCGCTGGTTGTTTGTGAGCTTTACCGTCATAGTGGGGAATGGAAGTTTAGTGCCGTAGGCAGCGGATTTCAGGGCGGTCTTGCTGCACTATGCAGAAATTATGGTCTTCAAGTAGACTAGTCAGACAGATTACTATAGGATGTTTCAAGGGGTCAACGGACAGTAGATGCTCTTCGGAATTTCTACTGCTCGTTGATTGTTTCATATAAAAATAAGTTTTACGCTACCAGAACAGAATGTAGGGGACGGTCTCCATGCCGTCCCGCAAAATAAATGGGCTATTTACTTGGGCGTTATGGGGACGTTTCGAATGTTTCCTGTAGGGGCGCGCATTGCGCGTCCGTTGCTTCTAGAAAGGAAAACGATGGAACTGTCCCCGTGGCGCAGCGGATATATATGGTACGTTTATGAAGTGAGAAGGGAATAGGATTATGAGATACTTTGATTATTTAAATGAAGAACAACAGCATCATATCTTTTGTATCAAACCGGAAGTCTTTAATCGGGATAGTGACAAAGAACTGCTTTCCTATGCTTTAGGTGCAGCCCTCTATATGCCGGGCACCCGAGAGACACTGTCTCAAGATATCATCGACCGTAAGTACCCCAAGGTTAAATCCCTGGTATTTTGTTTAGAGGATGCCATCGGTGACCATGAGGTACAAAAAGCAGAGGAAAATGTAGTTAACCATCTGCGTAGATTAACAGAGGCAGTGAAAAAGGGGGAGATCGATTATCAAAACATTCCCCTTATTTTTTTAAGAATCCGAAGTCCACAACAGCTTGTGAAAATTGTGGATAAAGGGAAGGAATACCTTACGTTATTAACAGGCTTTGCTTTCCCCAAGTTTACCCATTTGAATGGAGAAGCTTTTTTTGATACACTATCAAAAGCGAATAAGTCTTTAGGGAAAGTGCTTTATGGCATGCCCATATTGGAGACGCCTGAGATCATCTATAAAGAACTGAGGATGGAAGCTTTGGACAAAATCCATGAAATTCTGGATAAATACTATGATCTGGTGTTGAATATCCGGATCGGAGCCACTGATTTTACCAGTCTCTTTGGTGTGCGTCGCACCTACGACATGACGATCTATGATATGGTGGTAATCCGGGAATGTATCGGGGATATCCTCAATAAATTCTGCCGTGCTAAAAAAGGATATGTTTTATCGGCGCCGGTATGGGAATATTTCCACAACGGTGATCGGGTCCTGAAGCCGCAGCTAAGGCAAACGCCCTTTACCGATACCTATGGACCATCAGGAGCAGCCATGCGGGTAAAAATGCTGAATAAATATATCGATGGTCTCATGCGGGAGGTACTGATGGATAAAGCCAATGGATTTATAGGCAAAACCATCATTCATCCCAGCCATATCACCCCGGTGCAAGCACTCTATGTAGTGAGTCACGAGGAGTATATGGATGCTTCGGGTATATTGGATAACAATCATGGTGGAATCGGTGTCTTCAAAAGCAAATATGAAAATAAAATGAATGAAATTAAGCCTCATCTTAACTGGGCAAAAAAGACCATGATGCGGGCAAAAATATACGGGGTGTTCCATGAACAACAAAACTTCACCAGTCTTCTTACGTAATCAGCGATCATATAATATATTAAAGGACCTACATGTGGACTTGAATATCCACCACGACCCTTACAATATACCTTTTGACAGGTTGTTTACCATGGCAGCGAGAAAGAACAAAAAGCGGGGATTTCTTTTCGTTAGTAAAGTGTTAGGAAAACATATACCAGTATCACCCTATACACCGCTGCTTACCGGAGCTGCCCTGGCTTGCCGTTACATGGAAGCAGCATATGGTAAGGAAATACCTCATGTCAAAGAAATCATCCATGGATTGATCCAAGACGAGAATGCAGCATCAATCTATCAAAAGATACGAAAAAATCCTTTAAAACTGCAAGAGCCTGCTCTATTTATTGGCTTTGCAGAGACAGCTACAGCCCTTGGGCATTCTGTCTTTGACTGCTTTGGAGGCGATGCGGTATATATACATACTACCCGGGAACAGATACCGAAGCTTCAGACGGCAATTTGTTTTGAAGAGGAGCATTCCCACGCCACCACCCATCGTTGTTATCCTGCTGATCAGGATATGTTCTCAAACAGTCATCCTATTATCCTCATCGATGATGAAATCACAACAGGTAAGACGGCTTTAAACATCATTGAAGCCATTCAAAAGAAATATCCACGGAAGGAATATGGCCTCATATCCATCTTGGATTGGCGTTCTGAAGAAGACCGACAGCGATTTATAGAGAAGGAAAAAGAACTGGGCATCAAAATCCATACAGCAGCACTGCTTGGCGGCTCTATTGCCGTTGAAGGCAGTCCCATCGTAGAGATGGAAACTATACAAGATATAGAGGATATTTTACATGCCGGTGAACAGGAGGTAGCCGTTACTTGTTTGGAGCCCGAGGAATTTGATTATCCTATCATACCTTTTTGCTCCATCGACCTAGGTGGAATGGAGAATGTAAGTCCCTACCTACAGCTGACGGGACGATTTGGCATCTCGGATACAGAAAAAGGAAAAATCGACCTTATGGCAGCGCGTGTAGGTAACTTCTTAAAGAAGAAAAGACAAGGGGGGCCTACCCTATGCTTGGGAACGGGAGAATTTATGTATCTGCCCATGCGGATTGCAGCCCATATGGGGGACGGGGTAAAGTATCATTCTACCACCAGAAGTCCCATCCATCCCTATGACCATCCGGAATATGGGGTTCAAAATGCCTTTATCTTTGACTGTCCGGATGACCCACAAATCATAAACTATTTCTATAATATTCCTCAGGGATATTATCAGGATCTCTTTTTGTTTTTAGAAAGAAAGGTAGAGGATCATCGATTGAAGCCTTTATATGAAGCCTTGAAAAAAACAGGGATACCTCGGATTCATATGATTATATTTGCATGAAGAATGAGAGGAGAACGCTAATGGATGGAAGATTATTTGAAAAAGTCATACCGGAACCAACACCAATGGGAAGCTATGATCAGGGTGACGTTGTCTTCCTTCTAAAGGACCTTAGTCATCTACAGATTGAAAGGGATACAGAGGATCGAGAGGAAGCTATTCAAAAGGGAAGGCACTATTCTGAAATGCTTCCCATCGAATATAAACCGTCTCAGGAGTATATGGACCTTTTTTATAAGTCCTTAGAAGAATCCTCAGAAAAGTTGGCTGCAGCTGTAGGGGTATCCTCAGAAAAGATACTGCAGAATAGGGGAAAAGATATTGTCCTTGTATCTTTAGCCAGGGCCGGAACACCCATCGGTATTCTGATGAAGCGCTATATAAAGTATCAATATGGTATGGATATTCCCCACTATAGTGTATCCATCATCAGGGGAAAGGGAATTGATGAAAATGCCATACGATATATAGTAAAGCACCACCCTGATCGATCTATCCAGTTTGTCGACGGATGGACGGGAAAAGGGGCCATCACCATGGAACTGACCAAAGCCTGTCAAGCTTTTGAGGAGAAATACGGTATTCATCTGGATGATGATCTGGCGGTATTGGCTGACCCGGGTCACTGTGTTCGTACATTTGGCACAAGAGAGGATTTTTTGATTGCCAGCGCCTGCTTAAATGCCACAGTATCCGGACTGATGAGCCGTACCGTTCATCGGAAGGATTTAATTGGAGAAGATGATTTTCATGGTGCCAAATATTATAAGGAGCTGGAAAAGGAAGATGTATCCAACTTTTTCATTGATACCATTACAGACAAATTTCCCCTCGTAGAAGAGAGGATACGTAAAGAACTGCAGGAAAGTTTGAATGAAGACACAACGCCAACATGGAAGGGACTTCACGATATTGAAAAGATCCAAAAAGAATTCCACATGCCGGATATCAATCTAATTAAGCCCGGTATCGGTGAGACTACCAGGGTATTGCTGCGGAGAGTGCCTTGGAAAATCCTGATCAGGGAGGAAGAAAGCCCAAACCTCGCCCATATCCTGCTGCTGGCAAGAGACCGGAATGTGACCGTGGAAGTATATCCTCATATGACCTATCTATGCTGCGGACTGATCTGTCCTATAAAGGGGGAATAGACATTGATATTTGCCAGTGATTTGGATCAGACCCTAATCTATTCAAAAAGGTTTGTAACCGGTGAAAATCATAGGGTGCGACTGATCGAAACGAAGGATGAAGAAGAAATCTCCTACATGACAGAAAAAGCCATCGATTCATTAAAAGCCATATCTCAAAAGATACTGTTTATTCCTACAACGACTCGTACAGTAGCGCAGTATCAGCGCATCAGCCTGTTTCACAATGAAATTGTTCCTTCCTATGCTGTGGTCAGCAATGGAGGCAATATTATGGTCAAGGGCCAGCTGGATAAAGGGTGGAATGAAAAGATACATTCTAGAATCAAGAATGAATGCTTGGAATCCCATGATGTCTTGGGTGGATTTGAAGAAATCCGGTCGGAAGCCTGGGTGAAATCCCTGCGGACAGCGGACGGACTGTTTCATTACTGCATCATAGAGAAAGAACATATACCGAAGAGAGAATTGGAGGATTTCTCAAAATGGCTGCGGGTAAATAACTGGCATATGTCCCTACAGGGACGCAAGCTGTACTTTGTTCCCCGGTGTGTCAGCAAGTGGGAAGCTATCGCACATATTCAAGAAAGAGAAGGGAAAGAGACCGTGATCGCAGCAGGAGATTCCCTGCTGGATATGCCTATGCTGGATATGGCGAATTATGCTCTAGTACCTACCCACGGAGAAATTATGAAGACCTACGGAAAAACAGCAGAAGAAGTAAGCACTTATACGTTTATAGATAAAGAGGGTATCGCTGCCGCCGAAGAAATACTGGAGAAGGTAAGTGAGATCCTAAAGCATTCATCACAGATACAGAAAAGAGTTATATAAGAAGCTGCCTAATAGACCGGAAGGGTTTAAGGGCAGCTTTTATCTTAGTCTAATTCTAAGAAAATAGGTTATTACAGGAATGTGGTTTGAGGCTACTGGGCAAGACTTGGGGACTGGTCCACTGTCCGGTGTGTTTTTTTGCCGGACTGGGGCCCTGTCCCCATGTGTTGCCGAATACAGAGTTACTTTGAAGACAAAGGGACGCTTCATTTGTCTTTACAGAGTTAGCATAAGGGTAAAGCATCTTGAGGGCGATAAAATGAAGGATGATATTTTACAGAAGTACAATTCTCAATGTTAAGAATTAAAATGTAAATAGAAAAAATTGATAACACGCTTGATTTTTCATAATATTTCGAATAAAATATATTCATTTAAACATTGAGGAGGATTACCATGGAACAATTTAAGAATGTGACAGTTGTAAAGCAGGCCAATGTATACTTTGGCGGCAAGGTTACCAGCAGAACGATTATATTTGATGACGGAGAAAAGAAAACCCTGGGGATTATGATGCCGGGTGAATATGAGTTTGGAACAGAAAAAAAAGAGCTGATGGAGATTATGGCCGGTAAGATGGCAGTAAAACTTCCCCATAGTAACGAATGGGTTACTTTTACTGCCGGACAGTCTTTCGAAGTACCGGGAAATTCAAAATTTAATCTGGTGGTTAAAGAACTGACAGACTACTGTTGCTCATATTTATCCGAATAATACAAGTCTTAAAAAACTACAAGGGACAGATCCACTGGTGTGACAAATAAACTGTACACTAAAATCACAAGCTACTCTACCTGTCCGGTTTTAAATAAATCATTGTAAACGCCAGATAGGTATGGTATCATAAATGTGATTTAGAATGAATGGAGGGTTGTTTGGAAATGGGTGGTATTAATATGATCAGATTTCGATTTAACGCTTTATGCAACTAATTTAATAGTGCTTAAAGGCTCTGCCTGCATGCAGAGTAATCGGGATTGGTCTGCCTATTTTTAAGGAAACCTTTATTAATGATACATTTTTTTATAACATATAGGGAATTATGGATATTTGCAAGATGTAGATAATTTTATAATTTCCGCTATGTGTTTCAGAAAAGTCAACATGGAGAATTTTTTTCACAGACTTTTTTATATATAAGAAATGTTAAAGAGGGAGAGACAAATCTGCCCTCTTTTTTGTGTATTTTAAAGCAGAACAGTATAGATGAAGAATATATGAAATCTTCTTCAATAAAGGATGGAACGACGCGTGGATCCTTCTGTCATTTTGCTTGTTGACAGCTGAAGGGAGGGATAGAGTTTTGTATCGTCCATCTATGAGAAGGGTAGTCTATCATTCTTCTGTTTAATGACCATGGATCTAACCAGTAAAGATACCTTGTTTTCTGTTAGCTATAGACAAGAGCTTTCTTTCAGTTTTTGTTATACCCTTTTCCGTTTACTTAAAGCACAGGCAGTCAGCCTGTGTTTTTTATTTTATTTGATTGAACGGAGGATAAGCATGAACAGACAAGACAAGGGGCATCGTAAGGTTCGGAAATGGAGATCAGGGCCTAATTTTTCGGGGCAGCATCTCATGCACAATAAAGAAATCATAAAAGAGATCATTAAACAAGCCCAGATAAAATCAAAGGACACCGTTATTGACCTAGGAGCTGGTAAGGGGGCGTTGACCTTTCCTCTAGCAGAAAAAGCGGGCAAGGTGCTGGCCGTTGAGAATGATCCAGCCTTTGCAGAAATACTTCGCAGAAAGGCAGCTGATTATTCAAATATCACAATCATTGAAAAGGACATTTTGAAATTGAATCTTCCCCAAACTCCTTTTTACGTAGTGGCGAATATTCCATATGCCATTACGACACCTATATTGGAGAAGCTTCTCAACAAACCAACAAACGCTCTACAAGGAGCCATGATTATGGTGGAAAAGGGGGCCGCTAAACGCTTTACGGCAAATCCCATCATGGACTCTCGTATCTTAAGATGGCGAATGTGGTTTGATATAGAATTGGCAAGAGTGGTTTCCAGAGACAATTTTTCGCCACCACCCAAAGTGGACTCAGCGGTGCTGAGAATAAAAGGAAAGAATAATCCAAAGGTTTCACCAAAGCAGCATTTACAATTTATGGGGCTAGCGGAAAATGGACTAAAATACCCGCAATGGCCCATTTGCGAAGCATTGAAGAGTATATTTACACCGCCGCAAATGAATCGGTTAATGAAAAACATAGGTATGGATCGAGATACACCGATTTGTCTATTGAGCGAAGAACAATGGGGAGATGTATTCCATACCGTGATCCAATATGTGGAGCCCTTTCGCTGGCCAAAGGGAAAAAAGATGAAAAAATAATAAATTGATTTCAAAAATGAATGGAGGAATATATATGGAACAGAAACAAAAAGCGATATTAGTAGGTGTCAATCTTAAGCATCAACGAGATTTTACAAGCTCGATGGAAGAACTGTTTAACTTGGCTGCTGCATGTGATATTGAAGTAGTTGATGAAGTCACACAGAATCTAAATCATGTGAACACATCCCATTATATTGGAACAGGAAAGATTCAAGAAGTTTTGACATTGGTTAATAATACGGATACAAATATAGTTATTTTTAATGATGAGCTGTCTCCTTCCCAAATCCGTAATCTTGAAGAAGCTTTAGCGTGTAAAGTAATAGATCGAACGAGTTTGATTTTGGATATTTTTGCACAGAGGGCTAAAACAAGGGAAGCGCAGCTTCAAGTGGAAATAGCGAAGCTGCAGTATATGCTGCCGCGGTTAGTTGGCCTTGGTGAATCATTGGGACGTCAAAGTGGCGGTGTTGGTACTAAAAACAGAGGTGCTGGGGAGAAAAAACTGGAGTTGGATCGTAGAAAGATTGAAGAAAGGATCAGTGGATTGCACAAAGAATTAGAAATACTTGTGACTCAACGGCAAAACCAACGGAAGCAGCGTAAGAAGAAGGAGATCCCTGTAGTTGCCTTGGTAGGGTACACGAACGCAGGTAAGTCAAGTATTATGAATGCCATGATGGATTTATTCAGTTCATCTGCCAATAAACAAGTATTTGAAAAGGATATGTTGTTTGCCACATTGGAAACCTCTGTTAGAAACATTAAGCTGCCGGATAAGAAATCTTTCCTGCTAACGGATACAGTAGGATTTGTCAGCAAACTGCCCCACCATCTTATAAAAGCATTCCGTTCTACCTTAGAAGAAGTGGCGGAAGCCGATTTGCTGATTCAGGTGGTGGATTATTCAAATCCTGAGTATAGGCAGCACATGCATGTTACAAGAGAGACCTTAAAAGAATTAGGAGTGGAGAATATTTCTGTCATCTATGCATATAACAAGATAGATTTAGTGGACAGTGAAATTCCAAAGGATGAAATGGATTGTGTGTACATTTCTGCTAAGAAGAAGGTAGGAATAGATATGTTAGTGAATCTTATCCGTCAGAAAGCTTTCACACAATATGTTGATTGTAGGATGCTAATCCCCTATGACAAAGGAAATATTGTCTCTTATCTAAACGACAATGCAAATATAAAATCAAGTATTTATGAAAGCGATGGAATATTGATATCCCTAGAATGTAAGAAAGCTGATTATGAGAGATATCAGCAATATAGAAAATAGGGCGGCAGCTGCAACTGCCATAAACGTAAAACTGATAAGATTTTGATGATCTTATCAGTTTTTTGTTAAATTTACGTATTTCTTTGTTATACTAAGATGCTTTACCTTGAATCATGTTTTGATCTTTAGCTACCTTCGCTTTTTCCCATGCTTGATAATGGCTAAGCAAATCCAGCGACCTTTTTATTAGCTTGTCCTGTACCTTTGAACTATCTTTAAGAATGTTGGCCATCTGCACCAATTGAATATCTAGATATTTAGGATTTTGAAGCTTGCTAGCAAAAGAAGATGGATTCGTTTTGTTTATTGATGCAGAAAGAGACTCCTTGAATATCAGCAGCAGAAAACTGGTTTTCTTTTGCTTCGGAACTTTTTTTGTTTCCTCATAAACCTGATTAAAAAACTTCTCTAGATTACGTTTTCTATAATAATAAAATGCAAAACCTATCCCGACTCCTAAACTTATTATTGTCCCTACAATTAACATACTCGTATTGCCCATAAATAAGCTCCCCCTTTTTTAAGATATACTTTTTATTTTACCATAGGTCGTTTGAAAATACACTGTCTATAGAGACTTGGAACAAAATAAAGAGGTGAGGTGAGATATGCTTTTAGTAAGGTTATCCGGAGTACCCTTTGAAAAATACATCAAAGGTTCCGAAGCTCAAAGCAGTCCTAAAGATTTTGTGACGGAAGTATATTTCTCGGTATATAAGAAATAAAGGATGATAGAAGAACTGCCCATTCATGAGTTGAGGGGTAGTTTTGTTTTAAGAAATTGATAAGCACGATTTGATATGAATTTAGTTATAGAAATATGCTATAATGGTTTTACAAGATGATATGTGACGGACAAAACTAGTAGGGGAAGGAGGCAATACAGGTGACAAATGAGGAATTTCAAAGTTTGGTGGTGCATGAGCTAAAAGAAATGAAAGGTCAGCTAAAAGAAATGAAAGGCCAGTTAAAAGAAATGAAAAGCCAGTTAAATGAAAATACTCAATTATTAAGAGCACTGGAACATAAAGCAGATGTCAATAAATCAGAACATGACAAGATATTTTTTGATGTCGCAGAGCTGTCTTCAGAAGTGAAAAAAGGATTTATAGACCTAACAGAAATAAATAAATCTTTGATGGAAATGTACGGTTCCCATGAAGCAGAAATCAGAACGTTGAGACGGAAAACGGTGTAAACTGAATAGAGAGAGAAGAATAGTCCAGGTAGAAAAGCTTGGGCTTTTTTACTTCTCAAAATACTATGAATGACGTAAGCTAGAGAAGCTTGGATAACAAGGTGTAAATTTGAAAATTGAAATTAAAAAAATTAATGAAAATGTATTGACCTTGCCACGATGGGAACCTCTATAATGAAGATAACAGAAGACGTCATCTGTAACAAAAGGTGTTTAAGCTGCACCGATGCGCAAGGAGGAAAGGTATGTATACGATTGGACAATTTTCGAAAATTGGAAAAGTTTCCTGCAAGATGCTTCGCCACTATGATAAGATCGAGTTATTTAGACCCAGCTTTGTTCACCCTGATAATCAATACAGATTTTATACTAAAGAACAGGTACAAGACATCTTATTTATTAATAGACTGAAGATGTATGGATTTTCCCTGGAAGAAATCAAACAAATACTGGAGTCAAGACAGTCGCAATATCTTCAGGAGATGATGGAAAGTAAAGCAAAACAATTGGCAGAGGAGATAAAGAGTCATCAGTTTGTACTACAGGAAATCCATGAGCAGATTGAAAAATTGAAAAAAGGAGTGAATATAATGGAAAGAAGAACAAAATATGATATTCAAACCGCTGAATTAAAAGGATTTACGGTATTAAGTATAAGAAATACTACTTCTATGGAGAATATAAGCAGTGTGATCGGAAAAGTATTCGAAAACATACACAGAAATGGGCTTCGTGTCACAGGGCATGTTATGACTATCTATTATGACCAGGATTTTGACCCGGAAAGTGCCGATGTAGAAGTGTGCGTCCCCGTAGACAGGGAATTCAAATCAGAAAATATCTCAACAAGAACATTAGAAGGAGGACTTCATGTCTATACGACTCATATAGGACCTTACAGCGAAGTTGGTGAAGCATATGGCGAACTGATGGACTGGATCAAAGAAGAGGGATACGAGATAACTGGGGCACCCTTTGAAAAATACATCAAAGGACCTGAAGCTCAACGCAGTCCCAAAGATTTTGTGACGGAAGTATATTTCCCGGTATATAAGAAATAAAGCATATAAAAAGCTGCCTGAAAGACCTTATATAGGGTCAAGGGTGGCTTTTTTATTGGAATTTGAAAAAATTTACTTTTCCCTTTCAAAATATAACCTATCAGCATATAATATATTTATGCAAAAGATAAGAAACCTTAAAAAGAACCAGAATACAAAGATATATAGATGCAATGAAAGTGTAAGTTGTACCAATTCTGTTGAACGGACAGGTTGGCGCTCAAAATGAGGAAAAATCAGTTGTTCAGTATAAATTTTACGCCTTTAAAGTGGGTTATAATTTCTGCGGGTCGACGAGGGCGTCGACCCCTATGAAAGAGAATACATTCTATACTAAAGGTGCATCTCTATAAAGATACTATTTCTAATTGCTGCGCAGTAGAATGGAGGCTATGATGAAAAAATATCTAAAAAAAATTCACTACAATGCTCCTGTTATCCTTACTTTCACATTCTTATCATTATTTGTATTGTTTCTAGGCATATTTACCGAAGATCGTTCTACAGGACTGCTATTTTCCGTATACAGAGGGTCTATGACAGACTTCTTTTCCTATATAAGGCTATTTGGTCATGTTCTAGGTCATTCTGATTATGAACATTTCTTTAATAATTTCCTTCTGATCCTCCTTGTAGGTCCTATGCTGGAGGAAAAATATGGATCAAAAAATATGATGCGAATGATTGCTTTGACAGCTGTTATCACTGGCGTGCTGCATATTGTATTCTTCGGTTCTACCGTGCTTTTAGGGGCCAGTGGTGTTGTATTCATGCTTATTGTATTGAGTTCTTTTGCTAATACGAAAAAAGACAGTATACCCCTCACACTTATATTCGTGATGGTTATATTTGTTGGAAAAGAGATATATGATGGATTATTCTCACAGGATAATATATCTCAGATCACCCATATTATCGGAGGGTTTTGTGGCGGTTTTTTTGGATATAGGATGAATAAAGAAAAAGTAAAAGAAAAGTCATTACCACCCGCTTAGCGGGTGGTTTTCACTAGCCAAACTTCATTTTACTTTGAGATTATCATATTAAATACGAGGAGGGTGATGAAATGAAGGAATTAAGATTTCATGGAGAGTTGATTGTTACAGGGAAGAATTCAATTGAATACTTGAAGAAGCTGGATTGTAAAAGGGTAATGATCGTTACAGGACAAAGTGCCATGTATCGAAATAATACGATGGAGAGAATCCAGCATATTCTAAGTGAAAAGGGATGTACAATCGAGGTGTATTCAGGAATCAAAGCCAATCCTACGACTACGGATGTTAAACTAGGGGTAGAAAAGATGAGGGAGTTTCAGCCAGACCTTTTAATTGGTGTAGGAGGAGGCTCTGCCATCGATGTATCTAAGGTGATGGGATTGTTTTATGAGTATCCTGAATATGATTTCCATAGGGCAGTAAGGGAAGATCTTCCTGAAAGGAGAAAAACACTAAAGCTCGTGGCCATACCTTCTACTTCAGGGACAGCTACAGAGGTGACACGGGCTGCAGTTATCACCTTTGCAGAAAATAATATCAAGATCGGATTGAAATCCAACGCTTTTATTCCTGACGCTGCTATCTTAGATCCGATCGTCACGCTTTCCATGCCGAAGCATATTGTAGCTGAAACAGGGATGGATGCAGTGACCCATGGGGTAGAGGCCTATATCAATAAAAATATTGATGATTTTACAGCTTGTCTGGCTAAAGGCGCTGTGGAAGGATTGTTTAAATTCTTGCCGGATTCTTTTGAAAAGGGAGATGTATATAGCAGGGAAAAGATACATAATTATCAATGCATGGCAGGCTGTGCCTTTACAAACGTAGGATTGGGGATGGCCCATGGTATTTCCCATGCGATCGGAGGAATGTTTGATTACGGCCATGGGTTGACCAATGCCGTAGCACTTCCTTATGTATTAAGATTTAATAAAAAGGATGAGGAAGTGGCTCAAAGGCTTGATGAATTAGCACGATCAATTGATGAAGAAGATTTCATCAAAGCAGTAGAAAGCCTAAATAAGCGATTGGGAATACCAAGTTCCTTCCGAGATATGGGAATTTCTCAAAGGGATTTTGAGAAAAATTTTGAAGAACTTGTAGATAATTCTTTAAAAGGCTCTACACGCGCAAATCCAATACCTGTTACAAAGGAAGCCATGAAAAGGATTCTGTGGGATATATTTGAAGGGAAATAGCTACGGTTATATGTATTGGACGAAAGTTGATAGTATCCACAATGAAAGGAAGGATGATTACAACTAGAAAGGTATAGGGCAGACTTATTATTTATAAGTTTGCTCTATACCTTTTCTTTTCGTAGTACAGCTATTTTATATACGACACAACATTTTCTTTACGTTTGGGTGCAGCTGGCTGTATGGATGATGCCTTATAACCGAGGCTGACAGCATACACAGGTTTATAGCCTTCTTTGAAGTTAAGTCCATCGATTTGCTCACCGCTGGCAAAGAAGAAATTGGCCAGACCGATCCAGCAGGAACCGATGTTTAGACTCTCCGCAGCAAGCAGCATATTTTGTATGGCAGCGCAGCAGTCAGCGGTCGTTGAGATTGCGTCTTCTTTGCCTGATACGATGACAACCGTTGGGGCGTTATAGAAAATATGGAGATTTTCATTCTTACCTAGTTTTGCTATCCATTCTACATCGGACTTTGCCGCATAATCCTTTGATTTTCTGCTGAGAGCATCAATCAATGCTTTGTTTTGAATGACTGTAAAATGCCATGGCTGTTGATTATGTCCTGAAGGAGCAAAAGTAGCTGCTTCCATGATCTTCTCCAACTCTGAATCCTGGAGCTGCTCCGGTTTATAGGCGCGGATACTTCTTCTGTTTTTAATGGTTTCTAAAACGGAATTCATGATTATACCTCCAATTTTTGTGATAAAACAAATGCATTTGTTCTTGACAGAATTCATGATATAATAATAGCCTAAACATATAGATACGGCAAGAACTTACATTTTTGTGCTATAGTATCAAAAAGGATACTGTCATAGTATCAGAAAGGAATGGAATAATGGAGAAAGATACTTGTATGTTAGAACAATGTCCAATGGTATTAACCCAGAATCTGATCGGTGGGAAGTGGAAAATGGTAATATTATGGCATTTAAGCAAAGGCACCAAACGCTTCAGTGAACTGAAAAGAGTGATACCAGCTATTACGCAAAAAATGCTTACCCAGCAGTTAAGAGAGCTTGAAAGTGATGTGCTTATAGAAAGAACTGTATATCCTGTTGTACCACCGAAGGTGGAGTACAGTTTGACGGATAACGGCAGGAAGCTGATGCCCATATTTGAAATGATGTGTAGATGGGGTGTAGAATATACAAAAAACAGACTGCAAATGGAAGAAAAGGATATTATATAATGATTGCTTGATTATTAAAAGTGATGTTTCAATATATTTTATAACACATAGGAAATTACGGACTTTCTTAAATCGTGAATAAGCCATAATTTCCTATGTGTTTCAACAAAGCTTACCTATTTTAATCTTCAGAAAGAAGGTCTTGTTCTTTTAAAGAGGATGAAGTCCGACTTTTAGCATAGAATGGAAAGATCATTTTTAAGAGGCTATATTACTTTTTCAATTCTTGCTTTCCAGTCACTTTGCTTGTATCATCCATTTTAAATGTTGCCTTTGCTTCATCGGTGGTAAAGTACACGTTTCCATCAACCGTTGCATCTACTAACTCAAAGTTATCGGCTGAAACATAAACATCACCTTTAAAAGTTCCGCTCTGAATTCTAGCATTTGGACTATTAATCGTAAGTTTTGGTGCTGTCAACGTATATCTGGCGGTTACATTTCTGTTTTCATCCTGTTCGTATAAAGCTATCTTACGCTGTATAACATCCTTGCCATCAGCATCTTTCTTACCGTTTTTATATTCGCCGTCCAGTACCAGTTCCTTATCAAAGGTTAAATCTTTTAATGTTGCAATAATCCATGTACCATCCGTGCTGCTGATAGCCTTCTCAAAGGCATCTTCCGTATCTACGATTGAAGCTGTTGTTACCACATCAGGTGTTGTTTCCGGCGGGGTTGTTTGTGGTGGAGTTTCTGCCTGCTCTTGTTCTGGTGTCGGCTCTGGAGTAGGAGCTGGCTGCGTACATCCTGTAAAAAATGCAGTTAATAGAACTAACGTTAATAAGATAACTTTAACTTTCATTTTGAAATCCTCCTTGTAGTAATATGATTTTTATCTCAATTACAGTATTACCAGAATGATAGAGATTAATGTAGCGTCTAATGTTTTTGATAAATAATGAAGATTTTTGCATTTCCTTGGTTTTTTATAGTAGGTAGAAAGGCAAAGTTTTGGAAAAAGCTATGACGAGTATTTCTGTTGATACATAGACCTGTTTGTCTAACTAGGTTCTAGGGATTGACAAATTGATATTTTAGGTATAATATAATCTATTAGGAGGGAAAATATCCTCTGGATGAAAGCCCTTCTACGGAATTATATATGCGGGTGTGCTGGAATTGGCAGACAGGCATGATTCAGGCTCATGTGTGAAGAACGTATGGGTTCAAATCCCATCACCCGCACCATTCTTTTAACGATAATCAGTATGGATATACTGGTTATTTATTTTTGAAGGTGAATAATGAATAAGGATAAGCCACTTGGCTTATCCTTATGTATTTTCAGCTATATTAAAAAGCTGGAACAACAGCTCCGTTATATTTTTCATCAATAAACTTTCTTACATCCTCTGACTGAAGAACTTCTATTAGCTTTTGAATGTTTGCATTGTCCTTATCTTCAGGGCGGATGGTTACGATGTTTGCGTATGGAGATTCGCTGCCTTCAATGATAAGGGCATCCTCTTTCGGATTTAATTGACCTTCTAGGGCATAGTTTGTATTGATAATGGAAGCATCTACATCTTCCAGTGTACGAGGCAGCTGTGCTGCATCAATAGGCTTGAATACAAGGTTTTTTGGATTCTCAACAATATCTTTTTCTGTAGCTTCCAATCCTGCATCTGCACTTAGTTTGATGATCCCATTAGCATCCAGCAGGATAAGGGCTCTTCCTTCGTTGGTTGGATCGTTAGGGATTGTAATTGTAGCGCCATCACTAAGTTCATCAACAGACTTAATTTTCTTTGAGTATAATCCCAGGGGTTCTACGTGTACTGTTCCTGCGCTGATCATTTCGATCTTGTGCTCCCTTGCGAATGCTTCCATATACGGAACATGCTGAAAGAAATTGGCGTCCAATTCTTTAGTGGACAGAGCAAGATTAGGGTTTACATAATCAGTGAACTCTACGATCTCAAGTTTAATACCTTGTTCTTCCAGCTTTGGTTGAATAAACTGAAGAATTTCTGCATGAGGTACAGGGGTAGCACCAACCTTTAACGTTACGGCTTCAGTGCTGCTCTGTGTTGTTGGTTCAGCTTGCTTTGGTGTGCAGGCTGAGAACAGCAGTGTTACTGTTAATAAAGCGAATAAGGTAATCAATAATTTTCTTTTCATATCTATTCCTCCTATTTTTTCTGAACGAGTTGTGCAATTTTATTGCCAGCTGTTTGTATAATCTGTACCAATAATACAAGAACGACGACGGTAGCTAACATCACATCTGTTTGAAAACGGTGGTAACCGTATCGCACCGCTAAATCTCCTAAACCACCTCCTCCAACTACCCCGGCCATGGCAGAGTAGCCTAATATGTTAATAATGGTTATGGTAACCCCCAGAATGAGGGATGCCAATGCTTCAGGTATCAATACTTTTGTAATGATCTGATAGGGCGTGGCGCCCATGGCGATGGAAGCTTCAACAACACCCCAATCTACTTCCCTGATGGCGGATTCCACGATCCTTGCAAAGAATGGACTGGCTCCGATGACTAAGGGAACGATGGCTGCCGTTGTCCCGATGGTCGTACCCACAAGCAGTCGGGTAAAAGGGATAATAAAGATCATCAGGATGATAAAGGGCAGTGAACGGGTTATGTTGATGAAGTAAGACAATGTATTTTGTATCCAAGGATTAGGCAAAATATGATCTTTATCGGTTACGACGAGAACGATCCCCAGGGGAAGTCCTATGATCACCGTAAATATGACGGATACAAAAACCATATATAATGTTTCGAATAATGATGGAATCAGTAGTTCGATTAAGTGACTCATTTTATAGCACCTCCGCTATGACATGATTTTTCTCTAAATACTGTAAAATTGCTGAAAGCTGCCGCTGGTCTGCACCTATCTCAACAATCAACTTTCCAATGGGCTGTTCCTGAATATATTCAATACTCCCAGATAAGATGTTTACGTCCACATGAAATTCCTTGACAATCCAAGAGATGATCGGTTTTCCCGCGCTATTCTCTGTGAAGGATAAGCTGACTAGACGGCCCTCGTGTAAATGATCAGGGAGTTCATGAATCTGTTCAACGAAATGTCGTGTACTGTCATTTCCCGGCTTTGAGAAAATATCTATGGTATTTCCCTGTTCCACAACCTGTCCGCCTTCCAAGATGGCTACCCGGTTGCATATCTCTTTGATAACCTCCATTTCATGGGTGATGACAACGATGGTCAATCCCATGTCTTTGTTTATGGTCCTGAGGAGAGATAGTATCTGCTTGGTGGTTTTAGGGTCTAAAGCTGACGTGGCCTCATCACAAAGCAGCACATCAGGATCATTGGCCAGTGCCCTGGCAATACCCACTCTTTGTTTTTGCCCGCCGCTCAGCTGAGCGGGATATACATGGGCCTTATCGGATAGCTCCACCAGCTCCAGCAGCTTTTTCACTTTTGCCTCGATATTTTTCTCCGGTACATTAGCCAATCTAAGAGGAAAAGCAATGTTTTCAAATACTGTTTTGCTCTGAAGGAGATTGAAGTTCTGAAAGATCATTCCTATCTTTTTTCTGATGTCTCTTAACTGAGGGGGCTTTAACTTTACGATATTCACCCCATGAATCAATATATCGCCTTCCGTAGGCTCCTCAATCCTATTGATACATCGGACAAGGGAAGACTTGCCAGCGCCGCTGAGTCCGATGATGCCAAAGATATCACCTTTATGAATGGAAATATTGATATTCTGTAGGGCAACCACATTGTTAGAACCGTTTCTGTATACTTTGCTTACATTGTTAATCTGAATCATGAGAACACCTCTTTCATTGTTTTGTACGTAGGATTGTTGCGATTTTGTATGGTTGTGGGTGAAATAAAAAAACCTCTTCAGACATGAAGAGGAGCATATGATCTATCTCCTCACATCTCCCAGTATTTTACCGTCGGAGTTGGCACCGCTGCTAATGCATAGCCGGTTGCCGGGTTTCATAGGGCCGATCCCTCCACCTCTCTGGATATGAGTTTTGTATAATGAAAATTAAAAAAGCCTCTTTCACAGAGAAAGAGGCATTCGAACAAACGCATCTCTCTCATCTGACGATACAAAAGTACCGCAGGAATTGGCACCGCTGCTAATGCATAGCCGGTTGCCGGGTTTCATAGGGCCAGTCCCTCCACCTCTCTGGATAAGAGATAATTTTCATTATCGTTTTTATTCAGTTGCTAGAGTTAAGTCTACCAGCAAGAAGAATGGTTGTCAACAACATTTTTCATGGTATTTATTAACAGTTGCTAATGTATTTCATGTTTCATGATAGAGATTAATTAAAAATGGATTGATTAGAAATAAAAGGAAAATGGGATACTACTAGTAAACTTTGCTTGCAAGATAATTTGGAGGGGCTCCGGTGAATAAGGAAAATATCAGTACGAAGCAAAGCATATCTCTGATTGTTATGTTTATAATCGGCACATCTTCTATCATTGTAACCGGCCTTGAAGCCAAAAAGGACCTGTGGCTGGCAACAATCCTTGCTATACTTATGGCCATGATCATGACTTTCATATATTGCGGTATTCATCGTAGGTTTCCTAATAAAGATTTATATGATGTTCTGGAAATCTGTTTCGGCAAGATTATTGGCAAAGGCATAGGACTGCTGTATGTATGGTTTTCCTTACATCTGGCTTCACTTATTATACGGGATTTCAGTGAATTTTATATAGTTACCGTTGGATATGAGACCCATATGATCATTATTCTGGCTTTTGTTTCGGTGTTATGTATATGGGGAGTAAAGCAGGGCTTGGAAGTATTGGGTAGATTCTCTCAAGCATTTGTTGTTTTATCGATCATTATGATATATATTGCGGTGTTGCTGTTAATTCCTCAAATGAATCTAATGAATATTAGACCGTTTCTGGCAGAGGGAATCAAACCGGTTTTAAAGGGGACCTTTTCTGCCTTTGGATTTCCATTTGGAGAAGTAGTGATATTTCTAATGGTTTTTTCTCATTTTAAGCAAAAAAATGGATGCTATAAAATTTATATCCAAGGGCTTATCATCAGTGGTGCCGTCATTTTGACTACGGCCTTGACCGATGTGCTGATTTTAGGTGTTAATACAGCTGCAAGCATTTATTTCCCTACCTATGCAGCTGTTTCAAGGATGGATATCGGTCATTTTCTTCAGAGACTTGAGATTACCGTATCCTTCGTGTACTTGATCGGTGGGGTTGTAAAGGCTACTGTATGCCTGTTGGCGGCATCAAAGGGGGTGGCCAAGGTATTAAAATTTAAGGAGTATCGATTTATTGTAACGCCCATGGGATTGATTATGTTGAACCTATCCTACTTGATGTATGAGAGTATCATGGAGTTTTTAGAATGGTCTATGACTATCTGGCCATATTATGCATTTGTATTTCAGGTTATCATTCCTGTGATTGTTTTCATAACTGCTATAGCAAAAAGTTCGAAAGTACTGAATAAGACTGCCTGATAGAGAAATAAAAAATTCTGCTCTCCTGTTGTTGAAAGCAGAATTTAATTTTTGTAAATTCATTTATTCTTCTTCTGTAGTGGTATTGTCGTTCTCTTCAGAAGCACCATGTCTATGCTTCGAATGATCTTTTACATTCAGGATCAGAATGTAGTTATACTTATCTGCATGTTCCATTTCGTCCGTCAAAATTTCAAAAACCATATCGCGATAGTAACGACCTGGAAGGCCTGCCCGTATATCTCTGTATCGCTCCATGGCAGCCAACTCACCGAAAAATGCTCGCTTGATTCCGTCAATATAAGATTTGGGTTTTTTAAAATCTACATCCTTTGGTGTCATGATTTCCTGACCGGTAAAATCTTTGTAGATTTTCCGAAACATCTTATTATGTTTCCTTTCATCATCTCGGATGCCCGCGATGATTTCCTTTTCTTCCCTCGTGGGTGCTTTAGAAATCAAATAATCATAAAACAGCTCATCTTCCCGTTCTCCTCTGACAGCGTCTTTGACCAATTCCAGAGCTTCCGTTAATGATTTATAGGACATTGGCATACCGTATCCATATCCCATACCCGGCATCATGTATGGTTGGTTATAGTCCATATATGGTCGATTGTAATCCATAAAGCTTCCTCCTATCAATAAAGTATACAAAAAATGTATCTTACTATAAAGATATGCATGAAAGCAACTATGGTTACTTTAGAAAGAGCGATTGATCTCGCTAACCATTGCAAGGAACAAATTAGGATACCTCTGATATGTCCTTTTTTTCTCGAATGATGATGATGGCTGCGATAACTAATAATATTCCCATAAACTTAGTTATGCTGATCCGTTCAGCGAAGACAAAAATACTGACAATGGTGGCTACTACCGGTTCCAATGTAGCGATAATAGAAGCCTTACTGGATTCAAGGGAGGATAAACCTTTGGTATAGAAAAGAAAAGGAAGCACCGTGCCAAAAAAGCTTAGTGCAACGGCATATCCAATGGTCTCAGCATCAGCAAATCCCATGAACATTTCCTTGACCTGGGCGATGGGAAGTAACCCTATACTGGCCAGGATAAAGGTGTATGCAGTCACGGTCAAGGAATCATATTTTTTAAGGGCGATCTTCCCGAAAATACTGTAGAGGGCATAACCCAATCCTGCACCTAAGCCGGTCATTAAGCCTATAAATGAGATTTTTTGGTCATATCCTTGAAGATAACCTGTTACCAAAACACAGCCTATGAAAGTCAGCAGCAAAGATATTTGTTTTTTCTGTGTGAATGCTTCTTGAAACAATATGACGGAAAGAACAGACACGATGGCTGGTGCTGTATATAGGAGGATGGCAGCGACGGATAAGGAAGTATATTGGATAGCCATAAAGTAGCACCAATTAAAAAAAGCAAAGCTGCATATCCCCGTTCCCACAAAATATTTGACATCAGAAGGTTCGATCCTTAATAAGGAACGATCTTTATACAGCAAGTAAATAAGGAGAAGAACTGAGGCTCCACCGGCTCGAATAAAGGTAATCTGCAAGGAGGTAAAGCCGGACGCTGTTAGGTGTTTTACGAAGATGCCCAGGATTCCCCATAGAAAAGCGGCAGTGATGACAGAAATATAGGCTGACTTTTTCATGTCTTCAATCCTTTCCATAAAGCTTGATTTTCTGATTAGCTACATTTTACTAAAAATCTTCATAAAAGCCTATTAAAAAATAATCATACTTGAGAAAAACATCTTGGTTGGTCGTATAGACAGGAAGATTCTTGTAAATGATATGGATGGCATTGAATAAAGATTAAAAATAAATTCTTTAAAAAATGTTTATAGGATAAATTCTTGGGTATATATAATCGGCATGATCATATAAAAAAAGAAGGAGAGTGATTTGATGTATTTAGAGGAAGTGAAGAAGTTACCTCAAAAAATCGTAGACAATCTGGATGGGGATGTAAACAATCTCAGAGTGTATTTAGTTCAGGATTTTAACAACAGCTTGTTAAAACGTATGGTGGATTTTGGATTAAATATATTCGGAGATTTAGGGATGGACGAATGGGGTCTTGTTCCTCAAATACGACATGGAAATGTTTTTATGTTGAAGGAAGAAGAAAGAAAGAAGATTATTGGTATTGCCATCCTGATGCGGGATTGGGAAGATCCAGAAAAGGCATATCTGTTTGACTATGCCATTGCAGAGGAGTTTCAAGGTCAAGGGTTAGGCTATCATTTTCTCAAGGCCATCTGCAAAAACTTAAAGGAGCAGGATTTCAAAAGAATGAGTTTGACAGTTGATGTGGAGAATAAGCCGGCCATACGGCTCTATAAGGAGAAAATGGGCTTTGAAATCATGGAATTCAGCAAGGATGAATATGGAGAAGGACATGATCGGTATATCATGAAGCTAGACTTAGATAAGTTTTAAATAAAAAAAGGGCAGAACTTGAGATTCAAGATTCTGCTCTTTTTTTAAGTTTTAAATACTTGTGACATGGCTGTGACAAAACTGTGACAATATTTTCCGATACATACATTGCAAAAAATAAAATATAGAAAGGAGAATATTCAAATGATTAATTCTGTTGGTTTTAATCAGAACTATTGGTACACCAGTTTAAGAAATGAAGCTGCCAATGCTGCAGCCGAAGCTTCAGCCGATAGCAATCTAGATATGCTTATTGTGGCTGGATCTACAGATTCTGAAGCGTCAAGGGAGGCGCTTTCACCGGAAGACCATATGAAAAGGATGCAGGGTGGAGCGCCGAGAATGAAGCCTATGGGGCCGCCACCGGAAGGTATGGAACAGCCAAGTCTGTCTTCAGAAATTGACACGGACAGTGATGGTACGCTGTCAGAGGATGAGTATGAAAACCTCGTATCTCTATTTGGAGATGAAAATGCTTTAAGTACGGAAGATTTTTTTACGAAATTTGACACTGACGGTGATGGAGAAATCACCAGTTCAGAAATAGAAACAGTGCTAGGGGAAGAAAATTCTGATATGAAACCTATGGGACTGCCACCGGAAGGTATGAGGCCGCCAGGACTACCTCCTGAAATTGATACGGATGGTGACGGAGCTCTCTCAGAAGATGAGTACACAAGTTTAATATCCCAGCTTGGAGACGAAAATGCCCTACGTGTTGAAGATTTCTTTGCGAAATTTGACACTGACGGTGATGGAAAAATCAGCAGCTCAGAAATGGAAGCAGTGCTAGGAGAAGAAGGCGCCAATAAGCCGCCTATGGGACCGCCACCTATAGAAAACCAGGAGGCTTCAGCAACTTCAAGTGATGCTCAGCAAGATACTGATGATAGTACATATAGCGCAAGCAACGATTTGGCAATGTTGGCATTAAATGTACTGAAAGCCTATCAACAAAATGATGGCTATGCATTTGGATTACGAGAAGAAAGTAGAATGAATAGCATGGCATAATGAGGAATCGAATAAACCAATAAAATAAGGGTACTCCTTGAAGAACTTCCAAGGAGTACCCTTATCAATTACCCCGCTTTTTTACGTATTGTCACAAAATGAAATACGCTTTGTCACAATTTTGTCAACAATGACATTTTCAATAGACTGGTAAAAAGGATATGATATAATTTTCCTAATGAATTATCTATTAGATAAGGTGGGTTTTAATTGGAGAAGAAAACAATTTTAATCGTTGATGATGAATTGAAAATACGAATCCTTTTAAAGGATTTTCTTGAAAGAGAAGGCTTTATCGTTATAGAGGCTCCAGATGGAAAACAGGCCCTGGATACATTTCAAAATTCAGGAAAAGGCATTGATCTTATTCTTTTGGATGTCATGCTTCCTGAATATGACGGGTGGACAGTGTGTAGAGAGATTAGAAAGGTATCCCAGGTACCCATTATTATGTTAACAGCCAGAAGTGAAGACTTTGATGAGGTTCATGGTTTTGAGATTGGTGCCGATGACTATGTGAAGAAACCTGTAAAGCCGACAGCTTTAATGGCCAGAATCAATGCTTTCTTCCGCAGAATAGATAATGGTAAAACCGAGACGAAAATATTAACATATGATGGTCTTGAAATCGACGATACGGCCCATCTTGTTAAAGTAGAGAATGAAGAAATTATTCTGAGTCCGAAAGAATACGCCCTTTTATTGTTTCTGGTTGAGAATAAAGGTAAGATCATATCCCGTGAACAATTACTCAATCTGGTTTGGGGCTATGAGTACTATGGCGGGTTAAGAACAGTTGACACACATATTAACAGATTGAGAATAAAGCTTGGAAAAAAAGGCGATGCCGTTACGACAGTCAGAGGCTTCGGATATAGATTTGAGGGATGATGATGAATGTATCGATTCGATTTAAGCTCTTACTATATATGACAGTAAATATCCTTTTGTTTGCTGTGCTTTTATACGGCTCTAATACATTTTTTGCCGAGAAATATTACATAAATCACAAAAAAAGCACCCTTATCGAAAGCAGCCAGAAGCTTTCGGAACTTATTGCAGGAAAAGGAACAGAATCCGATTTTGATGATGAAAATCTGACTTATGAAATTAATACACTGGAAAAAAGTATTGGGGGGACTATTTTTATCGGTACGTTAGACGGGACGCTGTATTATCCCAGTGAAAACGGACATGGTGCACCACCAAAGCCCGGCTTTATATCGGATGCTCCTTCTAACGTGGATAGAGAATCAGACCCACGTCCTAGACCTGACGCAAGATTCCTTCAGCCACCTGAGCGCAATGCAAAAGGCTGGGAACGTTATGATGAAACTTCATTTTTCTTTATAACCAAAGATCCCATTTTCAAAATAGAGACACTGCGCTATCAAGCCCAACTGGACAGCGGGCTCGTGCTATTAGTGTGGGTGCCCATGACCGGAATATCCGAGAGCGCGTCAATATCCAACAGCTTTACCGCGATCATAGGCTTGATCACAATCGTGATTACTGGAATTTGGGCGCTGATTATTTCCGGGAAATTTACCCGACCGATCATGGAAATGAACAGGATTACGAAGAAAATGTCAGAACTTGATTTTTCCCAGACGTTAAAAAATGATCATGAAGATGAAATTGGTCAATTATCTCGAAGTATAAACCACCTGTCCCACAATCTGGATCAAGCAATTAGTCAGCTGAATAGTAGAAATAGACAATTGGAGCAGGATATTGACCGGGAACGAAAACTGGATAAAATGAGGCGTGAATTTGTTTCCAATGTATCCCATGAGCTAAGAACGCCTATCTTCTTAATACAAGGGTACGCAGACGGACTTAAAGCAAATGTAGCTGCCAACGAAGAAAAAAGAGACTTTTACTGTGATGTCATTATGGAAGAAACGGAAAAAATGGATGTATTGCTTAAAGACCTTCTAGATCTTTCTCAGATTGAATCAGGAATGTTTCCAATCCATAAGACAGATTTCGATATTTCGCTACTGGTTAAAGATATTGTCTCAAAATACGAACCGATCCTAAGGGATAAAAATATTCATATATCTGTAGAGATGGAAGAAGCTTTGATGGTCCATGCTGACCCAGTAAGAATCGAGCAAGTAATGGTAAACTTCATCAACAATGCAATAGATCACGTAGACAAGGAAAAAGTCATGAAACTGACAGTAAAATCATTGGGAAATAAAGTCAAAGTTTTCGTATATAATTCAGGGCAGCCAATCCCCGAAGGGTCTTTAGATAAAATATGGACTAGCTTTTATAAGGTGGATAAAGCCAGAACAAGGGATTTCGGTGGAACGGGCCTGGGTTTATCCGTGGTCCGGGCTATCCAGGAAGCCCATTCCAATAACTATGGGGTTATCAATGTAAATGATGGTGTTGAATTCTGGTTTGAAATCGATCTAAAAGCGAAAATACAATGTGAATATTCGAGACAGATTGTGCTATAATACCATAGAATGGAAAAGTGAGCCCATAAGGTATTGTTTGAGGAGAGATGATATGGAAAAAATTCAGTTGATTGCTACGGCCACCTTTGGTTTAGAAGAAATGGTCAAGGTGGAAGTGAAAAAGCTGGGATTTGATGAGATAACGGTAGAAAACGGAAAAGTCACTTTCACGGCGGATGAGGCTGCTATTCCTAAAGCCAATTTGTGGCTTCGGACAGCAGACCGCGTACTTTTAAAGATGGGAGAGTTTAAAGCCACTACATTTGAAGAACTATTTCAAGGTACAAAGGCCCTGCCCTGGGAGGAATGGATTCCCCAAAACGGTAAATTTCCCGTCATTGGAAAATCGGTAAAATCCACATTGTTTAGTGTATCAGACTGCCAAGCCATCGTGAAAAAAGCCATTGTGGAAAGATTGAAGCAGGTGTACCATACGGAATGGTTTGTGGAAGACGGACCGGAATATAAGGTGGAAGTGGCGCTATTAAAAGATGTGGTGACACTGACCATCGACACCAGCGGTGCAGGGCTACATAAAAGGGGCTACCGGGAGACGGCCAATGAGGCACCCCTCAAGGAAACCCTGGCAGCTGCCATGATCATGATCAGCCGCTGGCGGGAGGACCGGGTACTGATTGATCCCTTCTGTGGCTCAGGCACGATTCCTATTGAGGCTGCCCTCATTGGAAGAAACATTGCCCCCGGCCTTGAACGCAGCTTTGCATCGGAGGACTGGCCCAGAGTACCCAAGCAGCTCTGGAAAGAAGCCCGACGGGAAGCACTGGCTGCTATTCGACAGGATACAAAGATTCAGATATTGGCTTCGGATATTAACGAAAGGACATTGAAGATAGCTAAGGAAAATGCCTATAAGGCAGGTGTAGAGGATTGTATTACCTTTGCAGCGCAAGACATGGGCAAAATCAAATCCAATGCCTCTTATGGATATATTATTTGCAATCCTCCCTATGGAGAACGACTGGGAGAAATGAAGGAAGTGGAACAGCTGTACAAGAGGATGGGAGAGGCTTTTGGCCGCTTTGACACTTGGTCTGCATATGTCCTTACCTCCCACGAAGAATTTGAAAAATTCTATGGGAAAAAGGCCAGCAAGAAGCGAAAGCTCTTTAATGGTCGACTCAAGGTAGAATACTATCAATTCTTCGGACCGAAGCCACCGAAGGAGATGTTCGGAAATTTATAAAAGCAATGTAAGCATGCTTTTGCTTGTAAAAAGATGATAAAAATAAAATCTTCCTTGTTTAATGACGACAAATATTGGTATATAAATAGTAAGTCTGTCCACTGATAAAAATTTTAGGGGGTAACGATATGCGTAAAGTCATTATGGGTATTCAAATCGGTCATCGCATGGAGGATGCGTTGGAGGTACAAAAGCTGCTGACTGAGAACGGGTGTATTATCAAAACAAGGCTTGGTCTTCATGAAGCTTCGGATGCCGGTAAAACCTGCAGTGAGATTGGCCTGGTCATCTTAGAATTTATTCCGAATGTTGAAGAGAAGATCGCAAAGATGGAAGAACAATTAAAAACCCTGGAAGATGTAAAGGTTCAGAAAATGATATTTTAATCAGAAAGATCGCTTGGTGTAAGCCTGGCGGTCTTTTATGTTATAATTGAATGGAATAAGGGAATTGAATGATAAGGAGGTGAAGGTATGCCAATTTATGAATATAAATGCGATGATTGCGGTAAAGCTTTTGATATGCTGATGAAAATGAGTGAAAGAGATAAGGAAATGGTATGTCCTGACTGCGGCAGCAAGCAGGTGAAAAAACAGTTTTCAACCTTTGGTGTCAGTGAAAAACCAGGAGGCAGCCAGCCGGTACCGCCCTGTGGTGGCGGCTGCTGTGGTGGGCAGTGCGGCATGTAGATGTTTTTAAAAAGGAGCTGTGGGTTTCATTCCACAACTCCTTTTAATTTTTACTAAAAACGTATCTCCGCCCATTTTTTACTGTGAAATCTTCTAAAGGTAATATAGCAGAATACTGAAAAAGAAGCGATCTCTGCAAACCACATACCGGCTACGCCAGCGTGTAGGAGAATGATAAAAACATAAGAAAGTGGAACAAACATGATCCAAAGCCGCAGGGCAGAGATAACCATAACCGCCCGTGTGTCTCCGGCACCTCGAAGGGCACCGGAAAGGATAATCATGAAGTTCAGCGGCGGTTGATTAAAACCGGCTACTCTCATGGCTAAAACGGAACCGAGAATAATCGGCATGTCCTTCGTGAAAATCCCTACTAAAAACTTAGGGAAAGCGAAGAAGAGAATGCCCATGAAGATGCCCCATGCAATGCCCAAACCTGTGGCAGTGTAGCCTGTTTTTAACGCTTTGTCTACGTCCTCTTCTCCCAAAGCCTTTCCAACAAGGGTAGCGGCAGCGATGGAAAGGCCAACGGCGGGCATGAAGGAAAGGGATTCAATGTTCAAAAGAATGCGGAACGCCGCTTCCGAATTGGTGTCAAGCTGGGACACAATAACGCCTGCAGCCAGAAAGGATACCTGCATTAAAAACTGTTCGATGGCCCCCGGATAACTGAGCTGCCACAAGGGCTTCAATAGATCGTATTGTATTTTCAGATTTGATAATATCAGTTTTATATGATTTTTTCCCTTAAAGCATACATAAAGGTATATCACAACACCAATGCCTCTGGAAATGGTGGTAGAAAGTGCAGCCCCTGCAATACCTAGGCTTGGGAAAATCCATACGCCTTTTATGAGTACATAATTGCCGATGACATTTAAAACGTTGGTTATCCCTGTAACATACATAGGTGTTTTTGTATCTCCTGCACCTCTGAGACTGGCAGCACAGGAAAAGGATACAAACATAAAGGGTATGCTGTAGGAGACAATGGTAAAATAGGAAAGGCATAATTCAAATACTTCCTGAGAAATATCGTAGATGCCTAAAGCCTTGTCTGCAAACAATATGGAGAATGTGGCAATAATAATACCAATCAGAATATTTAAAGATAGGTTCTGCCCTGCAACTTTATTCAGCTTCTCATAATTCTTCTCTCCATAGCTGCGGGAGATCATCGCTGTGGCCCCCGTGTTAAAGGAGGCGAAAATAAAGATTAGGGTAAAAATCAGTTGATTGGCAAATCCTGCTGCAGAAAGACCTTCTTTACCCACCATACGGCCGATCATTAAAGTATCGGCAATGCCTACCAGGGTATTCAGACTCATTTCAATGACTGCAGGAAGGGCGATGGTCAGGATGGATAATATAAGGGTTTTATGATTTTTTAGAACGTTCATAGGTTTCTCCATGTTATTTTAAAATTTAGTATATCGAAACTTTGCAAAAGAAAATATCCTAATAAGCATATTTTATTAGGATATCTTAAAGTTACTTTACCAGTATAGCACAGATTACCAGTATTTGCTATATCAAGTTATGGCCTCGAACGGGCGCAGCTATTTTATTTAACATGGACTCGACCTTCTTCTATCAGGTGGTTAACGATCTTTATAGAGATGCCTAATTCCTTTTGAATGTCAAAAGGGGTTTTAGAAGGATTATCTTGAAGATACTCCCGCACTGAACGATAGACTTCATCCATAGAAGTATCACATCGTTCACAATAACCGTAGGCAGAAGGTTTTCTAATTAACCCTTTACATATTTTGCAGGTTTTTGAAGAGTAAAACGCATCATAATTTGCTTTTTCACCCATGTTCACTGCCTCCTCGTTCCATCGTATTTATATATCATACGGAGGACAAGCAATATTTTGGTACCTATTGATTAACATTATATTACATTTTTCAAAAAAATAACGTAGGACTTAAGATGGAACTGTCCCCGTGGCGTAGCGAATATACAAGGAAGGAAAATGCAGCGGTATATCGAAATAATTACTATAATATGATATTATGATAGACCTGGATGGGTATATATTGATTACAAGGAACATTTTATTCATAAAGTAAGGAGGGATTTATATGTCTAGATTGCAGTCTGACAAGACGGCTTTATTGGTGATCGATGTACAGTGGGATTTCTGGAGGTGGAAGCTGCCGCAGGTTCCGCCTGAATACCTGCTGACCAATCTGAAAAAGATGATTCAGTTCTGTAGAAATGAAGGAATCAAAGTGATTTATATGAAGCACATCAGTCAAAATGATTGGAGTGAATATTTTATTGAAGGAACAGAAGGGGTAGAGATTATGGAAGAAATCAAGCATCTTCCAGAGGATATCATCGTTACAAAGCATACACCAGGAGGTTTTTTCGGTACGGATCTACATGAGATTCTTCAGAAACAAGGAATTGAAAATATAGTTATTACAGGACTGCAGACAGATCATTGCTGTGATACCACTACGAGAGAAGCCCACGCCCTAGGGTATAGAACCTACTTCATCGAAGATTGTACGGCTACCTTTGATGTGACAGGACGTAAGGGAGAGCGTATTTCAAGAGAAGAGATTCAAAGAGTTGAAATCGCAGTACTATCCAGTGGATTTGCCACATGCTTAACTACCGATGAGTTTATAAGATTGATGGAGGTCTAACAATAAAAATGCGCAATATAAAAATGACGATTGAGTATGACGGGTCAAAATATAATGGATGGCAAAGACTAGGGAATACAGATAATACCATTCAGCAAAAGATCGAAAACGTGCTGGAACGGATGACGGAGGAAAAGATTGAGATTATTGGTTCAGGAAGAACAGATGCCGGCGTGCATGCCTTGGGTCAAGTGGCTAATTTTCACACCAACAGTCAGTTGACGGTGGATGCTATTCGGGATTATTGCAATCAATATCTTCCTCAGGATATTGTCATAAGGGATGTGGAAGAGGTGGAGCATCGGTTCCATGCCCGATACAATGCTGTGGGTAAAAAATATGTTTACAGTATATGGAACAGTAAAATACCTACGGCTTTTCACAGGAAATATACGTATTTTATTCCTGAGAAGCTGAATATAGCAGAAATGAAGAAAGGGTCTCGATACTTTGTAGGAACCCATGATTTTCAAGCCTTTACTTCTATGAAGTCCAAGAAAAAATCCACAGTCAGAGAAATTTATTCCATTGAATTTCAGGTTGAAGGGCCTCGATTGGATATCATCTATCGTGGGAACGGATTCTTGCACAACATGATTCGTATCATGACAGGAACGTTGATCGAGATAGGACAAGGAAAATTAAAGGCAAAGGATATAGAAGGGATTATGGCAGGGAAAGTCCGAGCCAATGCAGGCGTCACTGCACCAGCTCAAGGGCTGTGCCTGTATGAAGTTTATTATGAATGATACTTTTTCTTGGTTCCATTACCCTGGGAACAAAATTGATTAATTTAGCTTTCAAAAAACGATCTGCATTGAAACAAACAGGTCGTTTTTTATTGTTAAAGAGCGTGCACAAAATTACTGTGAATAACATAACTGTAGGGGCGCGTATTGCGCGTCCGCTTTGTCCTACAAAAAGAATTGAGCCATCCTATCAATGAATAGGTGACTCAATTCTATGGTGAATAGAATCGGAAGTAACGATAACAGCCTTTCCGGATAAAACAATAGGGGTATATCACGTAATCTTTCGACCTTCTTTCTTGTAAACCTTTTGATGCATTGGAGGATGCTTTAGTACATGAATCAATCTGTCGAATCAGGTTGCAAAACCATTTGAGAAAACATCTCTTGCACGGAAGACTGTTAACAGAGTTACCGGATTCTATTCGGTAAGAAGATGAAATCTTCTTATTATAATTATACCTCGTTATTTTATGTTTAATCATAAAAATTTTTTTCTTTTAGATGAAAGATGTTACTTGTAAATGTTGACAAATAAGAACAAAAAAAATATAATAAATTGAATTTAGTTTTAGTAAACTTAAAGTTTACTAAAACTAAATAGATATATAAATCTTCAACATGGAAATATAAGAACCAGTATATGTTGCTGTGATAACGGGGGGGATAAGATGAACGAATATATCATTGCGTTAAAAGGTTTGTCCAAGTCCTTTGGAGAAAAAGAGGCTCTTTGGGATATCAACCTTGGCATAAAACCAAAGGAATTTGTTACGTTATTAGGCCCCAGCGGCTGTGGCAAGACGACAACTCTGCGGATTATCGGAGGGTTTGAAACTGCCACGTCGGGGGATGTATTTTTTGAAGGGAAAAAAATTAACGATATCCCACCCTACCAACGACAGATTAATACGGTTTTTCAAAAATATGCGCTATTTCCACATTTAAACGTGTTTGAAAATATAGCCTTTGGGTTGAAAATTAAAAAAATGGATGCAAAGACTATTGAAGAAAAAGTAAAAGCCATGCTGTCACTCGTGAATTTGGAAGGGTTTGAAAAAAGAAAGGTACATTCCTTAAGTGGCGGTCAGCAGCAAAGGATTGCTATTGCCAGAGCTTTGGTCAATGAACCAAAGGTACTGCTCTTGGACGAGCCACTGGGTGCTCTGGACTTAAAGCTTCGAAAAGAAATGCAGCTGGAACTGAAAAATATGCAGCAGCGTGTTGGAATTACTTTTATTTATGTCACCCATGATCAGGAGGAAGCCCTTACCATGTCTGACCGCGTGGTGGTTATGAGCGATGGAGAAATCCAGCAAATCGGAACGCCTGAGGATATTTACAATGAACCGGTAAATCGATTTGTTGCTGACTTTATCGGCGAAGGAAATATCCTGGAGGGGATCATGCTGGAAGATTATCGTGTGAAGATGGAAGGAAAGGTATTTACCTGTGTTGATAAAGGCTTCCAACAGAATGAAGAAATTGAAGTTCTAGTGCGTCCAGAGGATATCCAAATTGTTAAGCCTGAAAACGGCATGTTAAAGGGTACTGTAGAGTCAGTGGTTTTCAAAGGCGTACACTATGAGATTATGGTTAAAGATGAAACAGGCATGAAGTGGATGATTCATAGTATACACATAGCCCATGTGGGCGAAGCGGTGGGCATGGATTTTGAGCCTGAGGCCATACATATCATGAAAAAGGCGGTGTAGGCATGAAAAAGAAGTGGCTTTCGATTCCCTACGCCCTGTGGGCGCTGATATTCAGCATTGCGCCCATTGTTATCATAGCGGTCTATAGTTTTTGCAGTCGTTCTCCTTATGGACAAATCATATATGAATTTACTACGGAAAATTATAAACAGTTCCTAAAACCGATCTACCTCAATGTCTTTTGGCGTTCTATTGTATTGGCTGTGGAAAGTACCGTTATTTGTTTTCTCATGGGATATCCTATGGCAATGATTATCGCCAACAGCAATATGAAAAGACGAAATATTATGGTGATGATGTTTGTACTGCCTTTATGGACAAACTTTTTGCTTCGTACCTATGCATGGATGGTACTGCTGAGGGATCAAGGGGTAATCAACCAGTTCCTTATTGCCCTAGGGATAGTCGATGAGCCTTTAAAACTTTTATACAACACTGGGGCAGTGATTATGGGGATGGTGTATAATTTCCTACCGTTTATGGTATTACCTATATATTCTGTATTATCTAAAATCGATAAAAGCTATATTGAAGCGGCAGAGGATCTAGGCGGAACTACTTTGCAGGTTTTTACGAAGGTGGTATTTCCGCTGAGCATGCCCGGTGTTGTTTCAGGTGTTATTATGGTGTTTATGCCTGCTGTCAGCACCTTTGTCATTTCAGATCTTTTAGGTGGAGGCCAAACGGTGCTGCTGGGCAATCTGATTCAGAATCAGTTTCTGGTGGCGAGGAACTGGCAGTTTGGTTCGGCCATTTCCATTATTATGATGTCTCTAATCTTGATTGCCATGGGCGTATCTTCTAAATATCAAAGTGAGGATGGTGGTCAGCTGTGGTAAAAAGGGCGATGAAGGGTATCTATGCCGGTTTGATTTATGTATTTCTATACCTGCCCATCATTATGTTGATTGTTTATTCCTTCAATGACTCCCGATATCGGGGCAAATGGAACGGCATAACGCTGAGGTGGTATAAGGAATTGTTTCGTGATAAGACCATTGTCAGTGCTTTATATAATACCTTTGCCATTGCTATATTGGCTGCTTTGTTTGCCACGGTCATCGGCACGGTTACGGCTATTGCCATACATAACATGTCACCAAAACTGAAAACCGTGTTTATGAATGTGGCATATCTTCCGGTCATGAGTCCCGATATTGTAATCGGTATTTCTCTATTGGCATTGTTTGTATGGGTAAAGATGAAGCTGGGTTTTATAACCTTGCTGTTGGCCCATATTACATTTAATATTCCCTATGTAATCTTGGCGGTACTGCCAAAGCTGCAGCAGCTTAATCCCCATCTGGAGGAAGCGGCTTTGGATCTGGGGGCAACGCCGACACAGGCTTTTTTTAAGGTGATTTTACCGGAGATCATGCCAGGGGTAATAACAGGGGCCCTGTTGGCCTTTACTTTGTCTTTGGATGATTTCATGGTCAGCTTTTTTACCACCGGATCCGGCGTAAACACATTATCTATTAAAGTCTACTCCATGACAAAACTGGGTGTTACACCGAAAATCAACGCGCTGTCGACCATTATGTTTGTGGGGGTTTTATCACTGCTGATGATATTGCAAACAAGAAATAAGAATATGAATGAATGAAAGGGTGATTTAAGTGAAAAAAATTTGGTCTGTTCTTTTGGTAGGGATGCTTCTTCTCAGTCTTACGGCATGTGGAGGAGGTAAGACAAATGAACAAGGTTATTATAATAAGCTAAATGTCTATAACTGGGGTGACTATATCGATCCTCAAATACTGGAAGATTTTGAAGCAGAGTATGGAATAGAAATCAACTATGAGAATTATGCAAACAACGAAGAAATGCTGGCAAAGATTCAAGCCGGCGGAACAGAATATGATGTGATTTTCCCGTCAGAGTATATGATTGAAGCTATGATCAACCAAGATCTGCTGCAGGAATTGGATATGAATAATCTACCAAACTTTAAAAACATCGGAGCGCAATTTAAGAACCTTCCTTATGATCCGGGCAATAAGTACTCCGTGCCTTATTTCTGGGGAACCATGGGAATCATCTATAACAAAATCATCGTGGAAGGTGAAGTTGACAGCTGGAATGCACTTTGGGATGAAACATATAAAGGAAATATTCTTATGCTGGACAGTTCAAGAGATACTATCGGAATTACCTTGAAAAAACTGGGGTACTCCCTCAATACGAGAAACGTGGAGGAATTGGAAAAGGCAAAGGAAGAACTGATCAAGCAGAAACCTCTTGTAAAGGCCTATGAGGTGGATGCTTATAAGGATATGATGATCGCAGGAGAAGGTGCCATGGCGCTGACCTGGTCCGGAGATGCCATGCTGCTGGTTGATGAGAATCCTGATTTGGCCTATGCAATTCCTAAGGAAGGAACAAATCTGTGGTTTGATGGAATGGCTGTACCGATTACCAGCAAGCATAAAAGAGAAGCAGAGCTGTTTATTGACTACATGATGCGTCCTGAAGTAGCTGCAAAATGTGCTGAATATGTTATGTACTCGACACCGAATGTTGAAGCCATGAAGCTGCTGCCGGAAGAAATTACGGATAATGAACTGGCGTATCCGAAAGGAAACATTATGGAAAAGGGAGAAGTCTTTATTGACCTAGGGGAGTTTACAACAGAATATGATAGAGTATGGACGGAGATCAAGTCTTACTAGGCAAATCCCTAGCCGTGTATATCCTTGTTTATTATCAGCTTGAAGACTGTAAGTATATACAGTCTTCAAGCTTTTTTAGGGGGTAGAAAACCGCAAAGTTGGTAAAATCTTTACAATAGAAAAAGATTGACATGAAAGAAATGCAACATATAGTATAATAAATATGGAGAGTCCGCGAAATATGAAGAATTTTGTTCGACATAGCCGTATGCTGCAAGAACCAAGTATCACATTGCAGCTGCCGGAAAATATGTGAAAGGGTGTTCTGTTTGATACTGATGATTGATAACTATGATTCCTTCACCTACAACTTGGTTCAGTATCTGGCGTGTTTAGGAGAGGACGTAAAAGTATACAGAAATGATGAAATAAGCTTGGAATCTATTGAAAGCCTAAATCCCAAGATGATTGTATTGTCCCCGGGACCATGCACACCCAACGAAGCCGGTATTTGTATGGAGGTTGTAAGGAAATTTAAAGGAAGATTTCCGATCCTGGGTATTTGTCTTGGACACCAAACCATTGGACAAGTATTTGGAGGAAAGATCATCAAAGCTAAGGAACCGGTCCATGGCAAGGTGCATCCTATTCATCATACCAATGCAGGGGTTTTTCGTGAACTGAATAATCCTCTCAAGGTGACAAGATATCATTCCCTTGTCATCGAAAGGGAAACCCTCCCGGAATGTCTCGAAATCACGGCAGAAACCTATGACGGAGAAATCATGGGTATAAGGCATAGGGAATATATGATTGAAGGTGTTCAATTCCATCCTGAGGCCATCTTAACGGAGCAGGGGATGGATATATTGGATAACTTTTTAAAACAAGCTGCCGGGAAGCAGGTGCAGTCATGCTGATTAAGAAAATTAGCACCAATCGCAATAGCTTTGAATTATATACGTTATGTAAAGATCGGCAATACAGCTTTTTTCTAGATAGTGGTATGGATCATGAAAAACTGGGGAAATATTCTTTCATAGGTTACGATCCCTTCCTTGTGTTTAAAAGTAAAAATAATCACATTACAATATTGGAAAATGAAAGAATTAAGGAATATACCGGAGATCCTTTTGAAAAACTCAAGCTGCTGTTTAAGCAGTATCATATGGATTACAAAACCGAATTACCTTTTATAGGTGGTGCTGTTGGGTACCTTGCCTACGATTTGTGTCACCATGTTGAAAAACTTCCGAGAACAGCAGTGGATGATGTGAATATTCCTGATTGTTTTTTAGGTTTTTATGACGGCGTTATCATTGTAGATCACGGAAGTCAAGATGTGTACATTGCAGCATTGGGAATAAATGAGCTTCCTGAAGTGGTAATCGATAGAATTGAAAAGCATATCTTGTCAGGCGAAATGAAAAAAGAAAATGTAGATATTTTGAAGAATCCACGGAAAGTTGTATTTACGTCAAATTTTGAAAAAGAAGAATATTTTAGCGCAGTCCAAAGGGTAAAAGACTATATCCGTTCTGGAGACATCTATCAAGCTAATCTGACCCAGCGGTTTACATGCGAGATGGAAGACAGTGCTTTTGAACTCTATACAAAACTTAGAAAGATAAATCCTGCACCCTTTGCAAGCTTTTTAGACTTTGGAGAAGGACACATTGTCAGCAGCTCTCCGGAAAGATTTATTCAAATCCGGGACAGAATGATTGAGACCAGACCCATAAAAGGGACAAGACCCAGAGGAAAGACGCCTGGGGAAGATGTTAAAAATAAAGAGGAATTATTGGCAAGCGAGAAGGATCAATCGGAGCTATTGATGATTGTTGATCTTGAGCGGAATGATTTAGGAAAGATATCAAGGACAGGAACTGTGAAGGTAACGGAATTATTTCATTTGGAAGAATATCCTACGGTATTTCATCTGGTGTCCACTGTCCGTGGAGAGCTTAAGGATGAATGTGATGTGGTTGACTGTTTGAAAGCCACCTTCCCCGGGGGTTCAATCACAGGGGCACCCAAGATCAGAGCCATGGAGGTTATTGATGAATTGGAACCTACACAGAGAAACGTATATACCGGATCCATCGGGTATATAGGATTTAATGGAGATGTAGACTTAAATATTGTCATCCGCACCATTGTATGCAAGGATGGGAAGGCATATTTCCAAACAGGAGGCGGTATCGTCTGGGATTCCGATCCCCAGTTGGAATATGAAGAGTGCTTTCATAAAGCAAGGGCTCTTATGGAAGCCTTGCGGGGTACAAGGTAACGAGGTACAAGGCATCTAGAGCCCTGTAGGACTTGGGGACTGTACCTGCTGTCACACCCGCTTTTGGTGGGACAGAGGGCCTGTCCCCATGTCCTACACGATAAACGATTAACCAAAAGAAATCAGAAGAAACGGGAGTGAGATAACTAATGTATATATCTGTAAACGGAAAATTAATAGATTCCAAGGAACCATGTATCTCTCCCGTTCATGAAGGATATATGTATGGATATGGTCTATTTGAAACCATAAAGGTTTCTGAAGGCCGCCCTGTTTTTTTAAAAGAACATATAGACCGGTTATTAGACGGCTGTCAAAGGATAAAGCTGAAGGAGACGGATTTTCTGTACAACATTGAAGCCTTGGGATGTGAGCTTCTCCAGGCTAATAATATACAGACCGGCGTACTTCGGGTGCTTTATGCAAAAGATACCGATGAGCACTACCACCTTGTTATATCAACGAGAGAATTTGCTTATGACGAAGAAAAATATAAAAAAGGCTTTCAATTGTGCTTTTCCAGTATAAAAAGAAATCCCGACTCCTTGCTTGTCTATGTGAAATCAAATAATTATTTGGAAAATATGCTGGCTAGGCAGGGAGCCCGTGAAAAGGGATTTGACGAGGTAGTGTTCTTGAATTGCTATGGCAATGTATGCGAGGGAACCATATCCAATATATTTTTCGTAAAAGAAGGCAGGCTCTATACACCTTCCGTTGATTGCGGCATATTGCCCGGGATCATGCGGAAAAAGGTGATGGATTTAGGCAGGAAAATGGGGTTGTCTGTGAAAACCGGTGAATACGAGAAAAAATGCCTGTTGGAAGCAGATGAAATCTTTATAACCAATTCATTGATGGAGATTATGCCGGTGTCCAAATTGGATGATAAGATTTTTGATTTAGAACATAATACAATGACAAGATTACTGATAAATGGGTTTAAGAATTTAGAATAGAAAGAGTGATGAAAATGGATAAACAACGGATTGAAAGGGCTGTAAGGGAGATATTGGAGGCTATTGGAGAGAATCCGGACAGAGAAGGACTGAAAGATACGCCAAGAAGAATTGCGAATATGTATGAAGAAATATTTGCAGGAATGACAGAAGATCCGAAGAAGCATTTGGAAATATTCTTTCAGGAAGAAAAACATGAAGAGCTGGTATTGGTAAAGGATATTCCATTTTATTCCATGTGCGAGCATCATCTGGTTCCTTTTTTTGGACATGCCCATGTGGGATACCTGCCGAAAGATGGAAAGCTGACGGGATTAAGCAAGCTGGCCAGGGTGGTTGAAACCATATCCAAAAGGCCCCAACTGCAGGAAAGATTGACGGCAAATGTTGCTGATACCCTTGTGGAGATGCTGGATCCCTATGGTGTTATTGTGGTCGTAGAGGCGGAGCATATGTGTATGACCATGAGAGGTGTTAAAAAGCCGGGATCAAAAACTATTACATCTGCAGTCAGAGGTCTGTTTAATGCAGATGCCAAAGCCAGAGCAGAAGCCATGGCATTAATCAGCTTTAGAAAGTAAATGGATGGGGGCGCATGAACATGCTGTATGATTTTCAAAGAAAAGTTGACGTCCAATGTGGAAAATATACGTTGAATCTTGGTTCACGAACCTACATGATGGGGATTTTGAATATTACACCGGATTCTTTCTCTGACGGTGGTGATTTTATCGATGTAGAAAAAGCCATCACCCATGCCAAGCAAATGGTGGCAGAAGGTGCCGACATCATTGATATCGGCGGAGAATCCACCAGACCCGGTTCCGCGGAAGTAAATGCAGAAGAAGAACTGACAAGGGTTCTGCCGGTGGTGAAAAGATTGATGGAGGAAGTAGATGTACCCATTTCTGTAGATACTTACAAAGCTGAAGCAGCGGAAGAAGTGCTGAAGCTGGGTGTTCATATGATTAATGATGTATGGGGACTTCAGCGGGACGAACGTATGGCTTCCGTTGTTGCGAAGTATGATATACCGGTTGTTGTAATGCATAATCAAATCGGTACGGAATATAAAACTGACATCATGGAAGAAATCGGGAGATTCTTGAAGCAGTCTGCTCAGATAGCCCTAGATGCCGGTGTAAAAAAGGAAAATATTATTCTTGATCCGGGCATAGGCTTTGGAAAGACGCCGGAACAAAATATCCATGTTATGTCCAGGCTCGAGGAATTAAATGTACTTGGCTATCCGATCCTGCTGGGGACCTCAAGAAAATCTATGATTGGTAAAATACTAGACTTGCCTCCTAAAGAAAGGGTTGAAGGAACCATTAGTACATCTGTGATTGGCGTGATGAAGGGAATGGATATTCTCAGAGTCCATGACGTTAAGGAAAATATCAGGGCTGTCAAGGTTGCAGATGCAATTGTAAGGGGTACGAAGCCATGGACAAAATAGTGATGAAGAATCTTTGTTTCTACGGATACCATGGTGCCATGCCGGAAGAAAATGTGCTGGGACAGAAATTTATGGTAGATATTGCTTTATTTCTGGACTTAAAGAAGGCCGGAGAAACGGATAAGGTTGAAAATACGGTACATTACGGTGAAACATATGAACTGGTCAAGGATATCGTAGAAAATAGAAAATACAATCTGATTGAAGCCTTGGCGGAAGCAATTTCTAATGAAATCATAGCCCAGTTTCCCTTAGTGGAAGAAATTGAGGTTGTCATCAAGAAACCGGGTGCGCCGGTAAAAGGTATATTTGATTATTTTGGGGTAGAAATAAGGAGAAAGAGAAATGGCTAAAGCATATCTCGGGATTGGCGGCAATATAGGCGATAGGATGAAAAATATCGAGGAAACCATATCCATGTTAAAAAGCCATGGGGAGATTGAAGTCATAAGAATTTCTTCTGTTTATGAGACAGAACCCGTTGGCTATGTAGACCAGGATGCGTTTTTGAATATTGTCGTAGAAATAGGAACTACATTAGATCCCTATGATTTACTGGATTATTGTCACGTTATCGAAGGGACGCTGAAAAGAGAACGGCTTATTCGATGGGGGCCAAGAACCATTGACGTAGATATTCTGTTATATGAAGGTTTTATATCTGATGACGAAAAATTGATCGTGCCTCATCCACGGATGCTGGAAAGAGCCTTCGTCATGATTCCCTTATATGAAATTGCTCCAGATATGGTTATTGACGGAAAGGATGTAAGGGAAGTTGTTGAAGGACTTAAAACGGAAACGGTTAAGAGACTGAAATAATTCATGAAGAAAATTGCTGAATACAGTGGAGTGATATATCGATGCGTAGGATAAAGAATATTTTAAATCACCCTAAATATGTGGAATATATGGATTTGAACGGGGCAGCAGAGCTGGATAGGCTCTACTGCCATCATGATATGCAGCATATGCTTGATGTCGCCAGAGTGGCATATATCATGGCACTGGAGCAAAAGCTTGACATTCCTAAAGATGTTATCTATGCAACAGCATTACTTCATGACATAGGGCGATGGAAGCAGTATAAGGACAAATCAGATCATGCTGCGGTGGGTGCAGTGCTTGCAGAAGAGATTTTGACCAGCTGTGGTTTTGATGAGCACGAAGTTCATTTGATGCAGGATGCCATAAGAAATCACCGCAAAGGCAAAGACCTTCACTCTGATTTAAGCCGTATTATTTATAAGAGCGACAAAATGTCCAGATTATGCATCCAATGCATAGCAAAGGATGACTGCAAGCGCTTTGACGATGGAAAGCTTCCTGAACTTTTATATTAACCATCAACGCTACGCCACGGGGACAGTTCCTCAGGCACATAAAAAACATATGTGCCAGACGAACCGTCCCCATGACTCCGCGCGGAATGTATTTTGTAGGGGACGGTCTCTGTGCCGTCCCGCAACCGGTCATTCTGAGCAATAGTGAAAGAGCTTCTTCTAGATTCTTTACTATTGCTTAGGATGACTGAGAGTAATGTAAAATCAAAAACATATTAATATATTTTAAAGATAGATGGGTCATGTTACCCATCTTTTCACATATATAGGTGAAGTTTTTTGTTAACTCTTCATAAATTTTGTTAAGTGAATAATAAATTTTGTATATCTCATTATTTTCTCAAAGACATTGTGATAAAATGGTAATATGTCCTATTTTTCCAAATTATTGTTGAAGGGGGATTATTATGGGTAAATTATCAAGGAAGTACAGTGTACTGCTGGCAATCATTCTAACCCTTGTGTTAGCGGTGTCGTCTGTTGGCTTTGCTGCAGAGCCGGAAACAAAAGCAATCACTGTCTTGGTTACGTCAGATTTACACGGGCATATCTATCCTCATGATTATGCCACAGACAGTGAAGATCCCAGCTCGGGATTTGCTAAACTGTATACGCTGATCAAGCAGGAAAGAGAAAAGAACCCAAACACAATTCTTTTAGACAACGGTGATACAGTGCAGGATAATAGTGCAGATCTGTTTAATCACCTGCCGGTGCATCCTATGGTTCAAGCAATGAACTTCATGGGTTATGATACCTGGACCATTGGAAATCATGAGTTCAATTTTAAAAAAGACTTTTTAGAGAAGAATATTGCCGGTTTTGACAAAGCGGTTTTAGCTGCAAATGTTTATAAAGCAGATGGAACAAGATTTGTAAAGCCATATGAAATCATCGTTAAAGATGGTGTCCGTGTGGCTGTGGTTGGCTTGATGCCTCCCCATGTACCGCAGTGGGAAGCCAGTTCTCCATCTCACTTTGAGGGATTAACCTTTACACAGCCTATTGATGAAGCAAAAAAAGTAGTCAAAGAGCTGGAAGGAAAATATGATGTACTGGTCGGCGCATTTCATCTAGGCTTTGAGGGAGAATATGGTTCTCAGGGTGCTGATGCCATTGCTGAAGCTTTGCCGGAGTTTTCCGTAATCTTTCTGGGTCATGCTCATGCGAAATTCCATGATAAGGAAGTTAACGGCGTGAAGTTTATCGAACCGGGCGCCTACGGCTCGGCCCTTGCAAAAGCGGATATTAAGGTGCAAAAAGACGGAGATGCCTGGAAAGTCGTAGAAGTAACACCAGCAAACATTGAAACAAAGACAGCAGCAGCAGACCAAGAGATCTTGGATAAATTTAAGTTTGTACATGAAGAATCCCTTGCGGATGCGAATAAAGTAGTAGGAAAGATTTCTGCCAACTTCATTGAGAGACCGGACTATATTACAGGTGCTGATGCAATTACTACCATGCCTACAGCACAGCTTGAAGATACGGCAGTCATTGATCTCATCAATGATGTACAAATGCATTATGCAGATGCAGAAATCAGCTCTGCTGCATTGTTTAACTTTGGTTCCAACCTAAAGCAAGGAGATTTCAAGAAAAAGGATGTAGCCTATATCTATAAATATCCGAATACGTTGGTGGGGACAAAGATTACCGGTGAGAACCTGAAGAAGTATATGGAATGGTCAGCAAGCTATTACAATACATACAAGGATGGTGACGTAACCATCAGCTTTAATCCTGAAATCAGAGGCTATAACTATGATATGTTCTCCGGTGTAACCTATGATATCGATGTTTCACAACCAGCCGGAAGCCGTATTAAAAACCTAATGTTTAATGGTAAACCAATTGAAGATAATACAGTATATAAGCTGGCAGTCAACAACTATCGTTTCGGTACCCTTTTGAGCTTGAAACTGGTTACTGCAGAAGATAAATACTATGATTCCTACGCAATCATGCAGGATGCAGGCCGTATTCGTGACCTGATCATCAAATATACCCAAGAAGTTAAAAACGGGGTATTAACACCTGCTGTAGATAATAACTGGAAAATTATCGGTGCAAATCTTGAACACCCGCAAAAAGAAACGATCTTTGAAATGGTGAGAAAAGGAGAACTAAAAATCCCAACCTCCGAAGATGGAAGAACACTGAATGTGAAAGCATTAAATGTAAAGGAATTAAACCTAGAAGATAAGCAAGATGCACAGGAGCCTGTAGTGATGCCTGTTCCTGTTCAAGAAGCAGTTAAGACTCCGGTAGAAACGTCAGAGAAATTGAGTGGATTCGGGGAGTATGTTGTACAAGTAAATGATGTACTTTGGAAAATAGCAAAAAAATTCAATACCACCTGGGAAGAACTTCAAAAGATCAATGGATTGAAAAATCCTAATATGCTGATACCAGGACAGAAACTGCTTGTACCACAAAATTGATTTATAATATGAATAACCAACGTTAAGCTTAAAAAAGGAAATCTTATACTGAATAAAATTCCGTTTTTATATATCGATACACGGTGCACGATACGCGATACATGAAAAAGACCTTAAAGATTGACCCTGACACCGAACAACGTGAAACGTGTATCGTGAACCTAACGGTTGTTTATCTGAAAATTCATAAGATTTGAATTTGTGCAAACTTCACATATTGAAATTACCATTTTCATGGTAAAATAGTATTGCATATTTGTGCAAAACCTAAAGGAGGGAAAAGGAACATGAGAGGAACAATGAAAAAACTTTCAGCTGTTATGGTAATCCTGGCATTGGTGTTTACCATGGTATTACCAGCCTTTGCGGAAGAACAAGCAGCAAGAAAGCACATCACCATTCTGCATACCAATGATATGCACAGCAGGATTGAAGCTGGGAAATATGACGGTATGGGCTTGGATAAAGTAGCAACGTTGGTTAAAGAGATGAAGGCGCAAAATCCAAATACCCTTGTTATCGATGCCGGGGATGCTTTCCACGGGCAGACAATCGCTACATTGGTAAAAGGTGAGAGTGTTGCAAAGGTCATGGATATGATCGGTTACGATGTCATGGCACCGGGGAATCATGATTTTAACTATGGATATGAAAGATTAGTAGAATTAGACGGCATGACAAAATTCCCGATCTTGGCTGCCAACGTTAAGAAGGAAGATGGCAGCAATCTCTTGACACCCTATGTCATCAAAGAGGTTGATGGCGTGAAGATTGGTTTATTCGGTTTAGCAACACCTGAAACAGCTTATAAAACCCATCCAAACAATGTAAAGGGATTGACATTTGCAGATCCTGTTGAGTCTGCAAAGGCCATGGTTGCCGAGCTAAAGGATAAAGCTGATATTATTGTGGCAGTGACTCATTTAGGGTTAGATGAAAGCAGCGCAGATACAAGCAAGAAGGTAGCAGAGAATGTTGAAGGCATTGACTTGATTGTTGACGGTCACAGCCACACTGTATTAGAAGCAGGTATGACTGTTGGAAATACGTTGATTGTTCAAGCGGGGGAATATGATAAGAATCTGGGAATCGTAGATTTATACATAGAGAATGGAAAAGTCGTTGAAAAATCAGCTAAGCTTTTCACAAAAGCGGAAGCAGAAGCAACAGCTGCTGATCCTGAAGTTAGTGCATTGGTGGCACAAATCAAGGAAGACAACAATAAGATTACATCTGTGGTTGTTGGTAAGACGGACGTTGCTTTAGACGGTGAGAGAGCCAATGTCAGAAGAGGTGAAACAAACCTTGGCAATCTGATTACGGATGCCATGCTTCATACAACAGGGGCCGATGTGGCATTCACAAACGGCGGTGGTATCAGAGCATCCATTGATGCCGGAGAAATGACAAAAGGAGAAATCATTACCGTACTGCCTTTCGGCAACTATGTCATCGTCAAAGAGATAAAGGGTGAAGCGCTGTTAGCGGCACTAGAGCATGGTGTTGATGCATATCCTGAAGAAGCCGGTCATTTTGCCCATGTTGCAGGGTTAACGTATAAGTTTGATGCCAACAAACCGGTGGGTCAGCGAATTACAGAAGTTATGGTTGGTACTGAAAAGCTGGATGTGAATAAGGCTTATAAAGTAGCGACGAATGACTTTATGGCAGCCGGCGGAGATAAATATGATATGTTTAAAGGAACGCCAACCCTTGGTGAATATGCTGCATTAGATGAGATCGTAGCGAATTATGTTGCCGAAAAAGGAAGCGTAGCGCCAAAGGTTGAAGGCAGAATTGTTGCGGCAGAAATTGCGGCGCCTGCTCCGGCTCCAGAGCCAACGCCAGTACCACAACCGGCTCCAGCTCCTGCTGCATCAGCAGTTAAAGAATATATCGTAAAAGCTGGCGATGTGCTTTGGAAGATTGCAAAGGCTTTTGGTACAACATATGAAAAATTGGCGGAACTAAATGGTTTGCAAAATCCTCATATGATCTATGAAGGACAAAAACTGTTGGTACCTGCGCAATAAAAAATAGGGAAAAAACTTTCTTTAAATAATGCATGACAAAGACAAGACCACTGCAGCAGCAGTGGTCTTGTCTTTGTCATTTTAGAGGGGGTTACTCATCTTCTTTTTTATCTGCAGCTTTCGGCATAGGATCAGATTGCGCAATTTTTGTATCACTTAGATTTAACTTTCCTCCTGCCAGTAAAAAATCAATCTCTTCTTGGGTAAGAATACTATTAAGCTCTATCATATCCCGAGCCTCCTTTAATACTATTGGAAAAAGTCACACGAAATACAACATAAAATGCAATCTCTGCCAATATTCTCCACTATTCTACAAATTTCCTGTAGTCCATCAGTCCTGTTTTCAAGGCATGAGGGCATTCGTGAAATGTTTAAGACTATAGAACTAGTTTCAATGTAAACTTGTTATTTATACATGGTTGACAAATTGGATGTGCTGCGGTATGATCTTAATTGTAAACTTACATAAATCAGGAGGTAGACAATGAAGACAAGAGATATGGTTTTAGTAGCACTTTTTGCAGCATTAACGGCTATCGGGGCATTTATTCAAATTCCTACGCCGATCGTTCCATTTACATTACAGTTTCTATTTTGTGCTTTTGCCGGTGTTTTTTTAGGAGCTAGATTAGGCTTGTATTCTCAACTGCTATATGTTGGCATTGGTCTGATGGGTGTTCCTGTCTTCACAAAGGGCGGCGGACCATCCTATGTTCTCCAGCCCACATTTGGATATCTGATCGGCTTTATTTTATGTGCGTATATTATTGGAAAAGCGACGGAGAATTTGAAAGAAGTCAAGTTTATGAATGTCTTTGCCCCGGTTGTAGCAGGGCTGCTGGCTGTTTATGCTGTGGGAGTTCCTTATCTGTACTTCATTTTAAATAATTATATGGGTAAGCCATTTCCCTTTATGCAGGCAGTAAAAGTAGGATTTTTAGTATACATTGTTCAAGATTTAGTGCTGAGTGCATTGATTGCAGTAGTAGCTACGAAGGTTGTACCTTCTTTAAGAAGAAGCGGTTATATCCGTATTCCCCAAAACCAATAGGAGATGAAGACAATGATAAAATTCATAAACGAAGTAAAGGATAGAATACTGAACGGAGGGACTATTACTTACGATGAAGCCCTTCGTATTATGGCAATCGATGAGCAGGACAGCGGAAGCTTGGAAGCCCTTTATGAGGCAGCCAATGAGATTAGGAAGCAGGTTGTTGGAAATAAGGTAGACCTATGTACCATCATGAATGCAAAATCGGGAAAGTGTTCTGAGGACTGCAAGTACTGCGCCCAATCGGGACATTATCATACTGGTGTAGAAGAATATGATCTGCTAAATTATGATAAGGTCTTGGAAAGAGCTTTAGAAATGGAAAAAGAAGGAGCCCATAGATTTTCCCTGGTGACCAGCGGCCGAGGTGTGGATGGTGAAGAGTTCCAAAAACTGGTTGAGCTTTATCGGAGGCTAAGGAAAGATACAAACCTAAAAATATGTGCATCCCACGGCATTATATCCTATGAGCAGGCTCTGCGTTTAAAAGAAGCCGGCGTCAGCATGTACCATCATAATGTGGAGACCAGCAGCAGCTACTATGGTGAGATTTGCAGTACCCATTCCTATCAGGATCGGATTGATACCATCAAGAATCTTCACAAGGCTGGCTTGGAGATCTGCTCCGGAGGTATCATCGGTATGGGTGAAACGGTAGAAGACCGAGTGAAGATGGCCTTTGAAATCAGGGATCTGGATATCAAATCCGTACCTATTAATATTCTAAATCCCATCAAGGGAACACCACTGGGAGAACTGCAGCCCCTGTCTCCAGTAGAGGCATTAAAGACCATGGCCCTGTATCGTTTTGTTATACCAGACTGTTATATACGATATGCCGGCGGTAGAATGCTCTTGGGAGAGCTGCAAAAAATAGGCTTTAAAGCAGGTGTTAATGCTGCGCTGGTTGGTAATTATCTCACAACCATTGGCAGCAAGATAGCCGATGATATAGAACTCTTAAAGTGTGAAGGCTTGGAAATCTAAAGCATAAAAGCATATTTGTTCATTTGAACGGTATGCTTTTTTCTTACGAGGAGGTACAGCTATGGCAAAAGGAATTTTCATACTAGGGACAGATACAGATGTGGGGAAGACGGTGGTTACAGCTGGACTCACCTATGTATTAAAGAAAAATGGTTACAAGGTGTGCAGCTACAAAGCAGTACAAAGCGGTGGTATAAAGGAAGACGGACAATTGGTTTCCGGTGATGCAAGGTTTGTTAAGGAAGCTGCCGGTCTGGATGTAAATCATGATATGATCAATGGATGCTGTCTGGAAACCCCCGTATCCCCTCACCTCGCTGCGAAGCTGGAGGGGATAAAACTTGATCCCCAACAAATCATAGAAAAATTCAGGCAGCTCTGCCAGCAGTATGACTATGTGATCGTTGAGGGCAGTGGGGGATTGATCGTACCCATTGTTGATATATCCTATACTGTGGAAGATTTGATTAAGGAAATAGGGCTGCCGGTGCTGGTCGTAGGGCGCACCGGAGTTGGGACAATCAATCATACCTGTTTGACGGTGAAGTATGCGCAACAAGTAGGCATAGCAGTGAAGGGGATACTATTGAACGGCAGCCAAGGTACAATGACAGAAAAGGATAATGAGACGGTCATTCGGGAGATTACTGGTGTTCCACTTGTTGGTGTTATAGACAGGATAGAAGGCATTGACGTGACCACTGGACACTACAATGGTTTAAGGGAAGAATTTGAAAAGAAAATCAATCCGGAGAGGTTGATCCAACTTATGGGACAAGTAAAGGAGGGAACCGTGAATGGATGATTTACAACAAAAAGATTTAAGGTATATATGGCATCCCTGTTCTCAAATGAAGGATTATGAGACATTTCTACCTATTGTTATTGAAAGGGGAGAGGGACCTTATTTATTTGATGTGGAGGGAAAAAGCTATTTAGATGCAGTATCCTCTTGGTGGGTCAATCTGTTCGGTCACAGCAATAAACGGATCAACCGTGCGCTTACGGAACAAATTGAACGATTGGAACACGTGATTTTCGCCAACTTCTCCCACCGGCCTGCTATTGAGCTGGCAGAGCGTATCGTGGAAATAACACCAGAGGGGCTAAATAAGGTCTTTTTCGGAGATAACGGATCATCTGCTGTTGAAATTGCATTAAAGATTAGCTTTCAATATCATCAGCAAATGGGCAGAGAAAGAAAGACGAGATTTTTGGCAATATCCGATGCATATCATGGTGAAACGTTAGGGGCTTTATCGGTCGGGGACATTGGCCTATATAATGAAATTTATAAGCCTCTCCTGGCAAAAACCTTCAAGGTGGAGGGACCGAACTGCTATCGCTGCAAATACGGTGAAACAAGGGAAACCTGTAGCACCCAATGTTTTACGTATATGGAGAAGGCCATCCAGCAGCATCATGAAGTGCTGTCTGGTATCATTATAGAACCGATGATCCAAGGCGCAGCAGGGATGAAGATTTATTCGCCTGTATATTTGCAAAAGCTGCGAGAACTTTGCAGCGTCTATGATATTCACCTTATAGCAGATGAAATTGCCGTGGGCTTTGGTCGAACAGGAAAGATGTTTGCCTGTGAGCATCCGGAGATATCACCTGATATTATGTGCCTTTCAAAGGGATTGACGGCGGGATATATGCCTATGGCACTGGTCTTGATGACAGATGAAATCTATAATGGTTTCTATGATGATTATACAAATTTGAGGGCTTTCATGCACAGTCACAGCTACACAGGAAATCCCATCGGATGTGCCGTTGCTTGTGAATCTTTGAATATTTTCCGTGATGAAGATGTTTTAGAGAAGAATAAAATTACTTCCCAAAAGATTAAAGATAGAGTGGAAGGTCTTTTAGCCCATCCTCACGTAGGAGAATTCAGACAGCTGGGAATGGTAGGCGCACTGGAGCTGGTAAAAGATAAGAAGACGAAGGAAGGCTTTGCGTGGGAAAAAAGGGTAGGATATGAAATTTATCAAATCGCCTTGAAATATGGTGTATTGCTGCGGCCTTTAGGGAATGTGATCTACTTTATGCCTCCCTATGTCATTAATGACCGGGATATTGACTTAATGATCGGGACAGCAGAAAGGGCAATTCAAGAATACTTTGGTAAATAGTTATAAAGGACTCACTGGTGATCAATGCCACGTGAGTCCTTTGCTGTTTTCATTAAGAAAATAGCTTACACTTCTGTGGATAGTATAACGGTAGGGGCGAACAGTGTTCGCCTGCTTCATTTGCTGTAGTTATCGAACCCTCATGTCCATCCCAGCCTGTCGTGCCAACATATTTGCTGCTGTCATGCCGCTGTGCAGCGCTCCCTGCATCCAGCTATGGGTGGCAGAGGTATGCTCTCCTGCAAAAAAAACACGATTATTGTATTCCGGTGTTATCATGGCATAAGAAAACAATTCTTTCTGGCGGGGCATATAATAGGCAAATGCTCCCTTGAACCAGGGTTCTGTATTCCAATGAACGGTAATGTGGTCTTCAACCATTTCATCCAAATAGTTTTTGGTTAAACCATGGACCTTTCGTATTTGTTCCTTGATCTGCTGATAGCGTATACTGCTTTTTTGATTTCCTAAGCGGACTGCATCCAGATTCAGATTATAAGACGCCAGAAGTACGCCCGGTATATAGGGAGAGCAGCCGCCGTGAAGATCATACCTGTCGAAAAAGGATTCGTGCATATATCGGCGAATACCTCTGGCTTCAATGCACTTGCCATGGTCGGAGGGATAATAGATGGAAGTTATGGGCATATCGGTGAAGGAACCTCCACCAATGATCCTATGGGCAATTCGCCCTTGCTCCCAAAATCTTTCCTTGCACAGAAGAAGCGTCTTTTGAGCGGATGTATAATTCACTTCTCGAACAGCCTCCATTTTTAGATTACTGAAGGCCGGATAAATGTCAATATTTCGGAGACAAGAAAAAGGGACAGTACAGAGGACGTAGTCGAATAGTTCACAGAAAGTCCGACTGCCATCGCCATCGCTGAATAAAAGTGCCACACGACTTTGATGCTCAGCATATTGAATTCCCTTTACCCAGTGCCCCCTTTTCCAATGTACGCTGCCCAGTGCGTCTTTAGGGATATGTAGATACTCTTTTGGAGAAACAGCGTTCAGCGATTCATAAAAAGAAACAGGAAGCCTTGTCATGCCTCCAATAATTTCATATAAGAAAGAGAATTCCATGGCATATTCATCTTCCATAAACTCAGAATAGCTGTTGTAGAAAAAGGATTGGATAAAGGGGGAGAGACTGCCGATCAGATCGATAGCTCCCTTGCTCAAACCCATTAATTCCAGTACTTGTCTTATACTTAGGCTATTCCAATATTGAAACTGAGGATGATATCTTGGTTTTATTTCCAGTATTTCTTTGCGAATTTCCGGACTCAGGGAAAATAGTGGTGATCCCAGTCCGAATTCAATGAGTTTTGTCCATGGAGTCCTTTTTTCCCAAGGCGTTAGAGGAAATTTGGGATATATTTTCCGCATGACATTTTTGCCTTCCATATCATTTCTGACCCGTGTATTTCGGACATAGATCAATCCATTTTCATTGGTTTGGATAAAGGGGCGGGTGTCTAACCCGAATAAGTTGATATAATGCCATGTGGTTTCATGGCCTACAGGGATGCGCATGGGGCCTAACTCACCGTATAGATTCCTCTCCTTGTCAAAATAATAGGTATATACTCTTCCTCCGATACGCTCTGTTAGGGCATCAAAGATGGTGATGTCAAATCCCAGCTTCCGGAGTTCAAAGGATGCGGAAAGTCCTGCCAGGCCGGCACCGATGACAGCTACTCTAATTCCTTTATATCTTCCCGGGGAGCAATGGGTGGTAATATCAGGAGGAGGACTCAATAGGTTTACAATATTTGGGTAATCCTCAATCCTTCCGGTCTGCTTTAAAGCATATTTGAGTAAATTTCTTCGCTGTTCATTTGTAGGATTACAAAGCTGAGGGGGTATTGGCTCCGGTTCGGAAGGTACCAGTGGCAGTTCATATAGATTCATTTGACTTACCAACTCCTATTTCATCTGTTTCCTTTCATGTTGACAATCAATACAGTATATTTCTTTCATGAAAAGATAGAACCTGAAAAAAGAGACAAAAGAGGAGGTAAATGAAATATATATAAGGTAAAAGAGATGTGGAGGTTTAAATGAAATGAGAAGGAGAGGGATTATCATATGTTTCTTAGATTAAAGTTTGAGATGATAGATTCTGGCTTTTGACAAAAAATTTTTATCGCAGGCTTCGATGGTTTCTAAATCCCGTGCCATCACATACAAGAAAAAAGTTCCCTTTAGTTCCTCTATATACTTTACATAGGTGCGCCCTTTCATTTCCATGACAGGATAGTTGTCATCGGAAGCATACAGACTATGGGGCTTGCCATACTGGATGTACCCTAATTCCTTCTTACCGGTGGCGTTGTGGGCAGGTCCATTGGTTTGAATCGTGGTATCAATCTGAATCCAGTTTTCATAGCCGATGTAGGAGGAAATAGATCGAATATGATCCACTTTCCATGTAAAAATGCCTTTGTCTGGAGGACTACCAATAGAGGGCAGCACCAAATAGAGCTGATCAAAAAGGGGGACTTTGGCGATTTCATCTAAAATGACATGACCATCCTTATCAAAGCCAAAAACCCCCTCTTCTGGAAAAACAGCATAACCTCCGTAAAAACTGCCATAATAGGGGGAATCTCCATCATAATAATGGGAACAGCCTCTTAAAAAGTCAAAGCTGCCAAAGGAATATAGAATATCCAAAGACAGAGGCCTATTCATATATTGGGAGAACCTTTCATCCTCGTGATGATGCAGTATCATAGGGTACCAATCCTTTTCAAGGGTGGACAAGCCATTGGGAATTTCAAAGATGATGTTTTTTGCTTCCAAGGTACTATGTTGCTGGACATATTGATCATAAAAGAACATCACAGCATAGCTTTTAAGGGTATCCCAGAAGGGATACCCTAGAAGTTTGCTGAAGCATAATATAGCTGCTGTTAAAAAGATTGTAATCTTAGTTTTTTTCCTCATTTCCTTTTCGATTCCTTTTATCACCTAAAATCATATTGAAATTCATGATTTCTCTTTCCAATTGTATTAACTTATTTTTCACTTCATCGTGATTCTCTTGAGAAACCGTACATGCCACCAGATTCTCTGCGTGTTCTACAGCATCCATGAAGCGGGCAAAAATAGCTTCTACATCTTTGTTTTGATCCTTTTTCTCCCTTATAGTATCGACAGGATTTTCACGGGTTACACCATTTAGAATAAAACTGTCATGCAGATTAGGAACGATGGTCTCAGTACGGAACGCTTGACGTATGAGTTCAGCCAAATTGGCTGTGGCGTCTTGCTCCCCATGTACCACAAATACCTTTTTAGGAGGTTTCTTAAAGCCTCTCATCCAATCCATCAATCCATCCATATCTGTATGTCCGGAAAAACCTTCGATGGTGTGAATTTCTGCCCGGACCAATATCTTCTCACCAAAGATCTTGACCTGTTTTACCCCTTCTTTGATGGCCCTGCCCAAAGTGCCCTCAGCTTGATAACCGACGAATATGACACTGGCATTTTTCTTCCAAAGATAATGTTTTAGGTGATGCTTGATTCTTCCGGCTTCACACATTCCACTGGCGGAAATGATGATCTTCGGTTCTTCGGAGGTGTTTAAAGCTCTGGATTCTTCCGGGGTCTTTGTAAAATGAAGATTATAAAAGTCCAGTGGGTTATCACCATTGAGGATATATTCCCGCGTTTCCTCGTCAAAGCAGTCTGCATTTTTACGAAAAATTTCTGTGGCAGAAATGGCCAAAGGACTGTCAATATAAACCGGGACTCTTAAAAAGTCCTTGAATTTCTCGGGATCATCATAGAACTTATTAAGCTCATAAATCAACTCCTGTGTTCTTCCAACAGCAAAGGAAGGGATCACCACGGTACCGCCCCGGTTGATGGTCGCGTTGATGATATCCACCAATTTAGAGATACGGGTTTCCGCTTCTTCGTGTTTGCGGTTTCCATAGGTGGATTCGATAATCAAATAATCGGCATCTTCAATATAAACAGGATTCCTGAGGAGTGGTCTATCCTTCATCCCCAGGTCTCCGGAGAAAACAAGCTTAGATTCCTTGTCGCCCTCTTTCAGCCATAATTCAATGATGGACGAGCCCAATATATGGCCGGCATCCTGAAACCTTATGGAAATTGACGCATTCACATGGATCAGTTGGTCATACAATACGGGATTAAAATACTGCAAACTGTTTTCGGCATCTTCTACGGTATATAAGGGTTCGATCTGGTCCAATCCGGCACGCATTCTCTTCCGATTTTCCCAAATGGCCTCCATTTCATGAATGTGCCCACTGTCCCGCAGTAAAATGTCTACCAGTTCATAGGTAGGGCGGGTGCAGTAGATTTTCCCACGGAAACCTTCCTTAACCAGCTTAGGAATACGACCGCTGTGGTCAATATGGGCATGACTCAAGAACAAGAAATCTATTTCAGACGGATTGAAATCGAAGGGAAGATAATTGAGCCTTTCGGTTTCCTTCCCCCCTTGAAATTGACCGCAGTCTAATAGTATCTTATAGTTATCGGTGGTGATGAGATAATTGGAACCTGTAACCATATTGGCAGCGCCTAGAAAGCTTATCTTCACGTTAATCAACTCCTAATTCCAAGTTTTTGAATAATTATGAATATTCCATAGAGAGAGAAAGAATTCCTTCTAGAGAGAGGAGGATTTCTTTGGAAGTTATCGAAATGAAGATATAAGAGAAAGCAAAGGAGTGAACAGCATGTATTTTGTTACTTGTCTTTACAATGGAAAAGAACAATTGGGTGTCTTAAACCAAGAAAAAACCGGTGTGATTTTTTTACATGATTTACATATGGACGTGAAAGCGGCATATATGTTGGAATTAGTAGATCACTGGCGCGAAGAACTGCTGGAAGAGATAAAAAAAGGGATTGCGGATGTTTCTCCGGACAAGATCGTTCCCCTGGAGAACGTGAAACTGCAAGCTCCCATCCCTTATCCACGACGAAATGTCTTCTGTCTCGGAAAGAATTATATGGATCATGCAAAAGAAATCGGGACAGTGTTGGGAGGCAAGGAAGATATTCCAGAGTACCCCATCTATTTCAGCAAGGTGGCAGCTCCTGCCATTGGAGACCGGGACTTTGTAGACAGCCATAGGGACATTGAGACAAAATTGGACTACGAAGTGGAACTGGCGGTCATTATCGGTAAAGAGGGCAAGAATATACGAAAAGAAGAGGCTGAGGACTATATCTTTGGCTATACGATTCTGAATGATATCAGTGCCAGAGGACTGCAAAAAGTCCACAGCCAGTGGCATCGGGGAAAGAGTCTGGATACATTTTGTCCTATGGGGCCTTACTTAGTACATAAAAGTGTACTTCCATTTCCTGTAGAACTGGATATAACCTGTAAAGTAAATGGTGAACTCCGTCAAAATTCCAACACACGAAATCTGATTTTTGATATTCCCACTATTCTCCATGACCTATCCAGAGGAATGACGTTAAAGCCTGGAGATATCATAGCAACCGGAACACCTGCCGGTGTAGGCATGGGATTTCAGCCCTTTAAATTTTTGAACCCGGGAGATGTGGTGGAATGCAGTATTGAGAAGATAGGGGTGTTAACAAATACCATCAAATAAAGTAAGAATGAGATAGGGCTAGGCCTCTATCTCATTTTTTTCCCCTCTATTCTTGATTTCAGCAGCAATCCATACCATAATAGGCAAAATAACATAAAAGGGAAGCGTATAAAGTGGCCATATTTTTTGTAACTCATATGACTCCATGATGCTACCAAATATCAGATAAGAGAGATTAAGTTGGAGCAGTAGAGTTGGAGTCACGACAAATCGATAGTTTGTATATTCAAATATTTTGGCAATTCCTCTACATACAGACAGCAGCATGATACTTATTCGGACAAAACTTCCTAGTATAAATACAATACCTGCCAATACCTCCATTCTTTGAAGAATATTTCCAATATTAATCCTTGCAGTGGCAGCGTAGGATGGAAAGTATAGGCTTCCAACGGAATTGACGCCTAAAACCAGAACATCCGTTAATGAAATGATAGCTATAATGGCTGTAGCTGCCAATAAACCCTTCGTGTAAACGTAGTAAGGCGAATGTTTTCTCTCAAATTTTGTATAAATGGCTGTGAAGACTATCGTGGAAGAAAGAGGGAATACAAACATGCCGAAAGCTCCTTTTAAAACCGGCCCTATACCATTCGATAGTACAGGTTGAATCCTGTGTATATCCATTTCAGGTATTAGCAGAATGGTGGTCATACCTATGAGTACGATAAAAATAAAAAAAAAGATTTCCGAAGCTCTGCTTATCACTTCTAATCCTGCCTTGATTGATCCAATGCACAAAATAATCATGAATATAAACACGATGCTGACGGGGGTCCTTTCTAGAGAAACTGAGGTAATGAATTGTCCTACATTACTTATGCTGGCTGCTGCGTTGAGAAAGACATGACCAATAAACATGATACCCAGACCCTTACCGACAAATCTTCCAAAACAAATTTGAAGAATATCAAATAAATCTTTCCCGGGAAAAAGAACATGCAAGCGGGCACATATGAGTATAAAAATTAATGCCGCAAACAATGCCAAAATAATAGCTAGCCAAAAATCTTGTTTAGCATCTTTTGCTGATACCATAATTGTTGTAATGCCTATCAGATATGTAATGATTAGAATAGTTGCCTGTTTATCCGAGATTATTTCTTTATTCACAAAATGCTTCCTCCAAAATCTATTGTGTAAGATAATAGTGTTTCTGGTTTTAATCGTCAAAGAATCCATGATATAGTTTAACCCAATAACATTATTTCATAAGTGAACTATTTCCTGAAAATTTAATAGAAAAAGAAGAAAGTATACCTGAAAGGCAGGCCTGTTCTTTTTCTGTGAAAAAAGTCCCAAATCATTGTGATAACAAAATTTTCATGTCGATCAATGTCAAGAAATGCTGGGAGTAACTTGCTTGCCCATGTTATAATGAAATGAGAATAGGGAAAGGGTGATGTGTTTTCATGGACAAAAAGAAAGCAGCATGGATCGTTGTAGTAGCTTTGATAGTTGTTGTAGGTATAACCCTATTAACAAAGCAGTTTATCCCTTCTATTGAAGCCGGTCAGAAGGAAGAAAAGCAAGAGCAGCAAGGGGAAACGATAACAAACGACGGCACAAATCAGCAGCCTGAAGAAAAGAAGGATGAACAGCAGTCCCAGGAGAACAAAAATGAGAAGATGGTGTACATCAGTGCCAGTAAATTGAATGTAAGAGCAGAAGCGAAAAAAGATGCTGGTATCGTAGACAGCCTTATTAAAGGGACCGGGGTTGAGGTCGTAGAAGAACTAACGGATGAGGCTGGCGAAGTCTGGTTCAAGGTTACCTATGACAGCCCGGGAGAGCCAATCACAGGCTGGATAGCCTCCGCCTACACAGTAAAAGACAGGACTGAATTATTGAGTGAATCTTTACGAAAGCTTGATTTTTCACCACAAAACAAAACCTATGAATATCCTAATAATCCAAGGGTTGAAGTAAAAGGAATTTATTTGACGCTCTATTCTGCATCAAACAACCGATTGGATCAGCTGATCGAAATGGCGAAGCGTACAGAGATCAATGCTTTTGTTATTGATGTGAAGGATGACAATGGGCATATGCTCTTCCCTACAAAGGCAGCAGAAAAATATAGTCCTGATGCCAATAAGAAAGCGCCAGTGAAAGACATCGAAGCTTTGATGAAAAAGTTAAAGGAAAACAATATCTATGCCATAGCCAGAATCGTTTCTTTTAAGGATCCTACGTACACAAAGCAGCATCCGGATCGTGCTATTATTTATCGTTCTAATGGGAAACCTTTTACAAACAGTGATGGTTTGATTTGGGCTTCAGCCTATGATAGGGACTTATGGCAGTACAATATTGAAGTAGCAAAGGAAGCAGCGCAAGTGGGCTTTAATGAAATTCAGTTTGACTATGTGCGTTTTCCTGCATCCAATGGTGGAAAATTAGATAAGCAATTGGATTACAGAAACGTTAATAATGAGTCAAAGCCTGAAACCATCCAGAACTATTTGAAACTAGCTCATAAAGAATTATCACCGCTTCAGGTGTATATTGGTGCCGATATATATGGTCTGGTAGGCTCTGTAGCAGATGATATGGCGTTAGGACAATACTGGGAAGCCGTAAGTAATGTGGTGGATTATGTAAATCCTATGATGTATCCAAGCCACTATGCCAATGGTACCTATGGACTATCTGTGCCTGATGCGTACCCTTATGAGACGGTTTATCATTCTACAAAAGACTCTGTAGCGAGAAACAAAAATATTGAGACGCCAGCGACCATAAGACCGTGGATCCAAGACTTTACAGCACCATGGGTGAAGGGTCATATTAAATACGGACCAAAACAGTTAGAAGATCAAATCAGAGCCCTTAAAGAAAACGGAGTAAATGAATATATGCTGTGGAATGCAGGTAATAAATATTCTGAAGAGGCTCTGAAGAAGTAAAAGAGAAAAGGCGGCAAGGATTCCTATTCCTCCGTCTTTTTCATTGGACAAAGATAGGATTTCCGATTGACAACCAATGTAGTTGCAGATACAATATGGATATTAAATTGAATAACATACTCGTATAATACCGGGAATACGGCTCGGAAGTTTCTACCCAATAACCGAAAATTATTGGACTATGAGTGAAAATTGCCAATAGCACAGATGCTTCATCTGTTTTTGGTGCTAGTACCCTGTCTACTTTAAAATGAGTTTTGTCAGCGAGGAAAATTTTTATAGAGCAAGGCGGAGGATTGAGCAATACCGGACGTATTGCGATTGACGACAACGCAGCTATATAGAAATTTAACCGCTGACAAACTTAAGATTTAAGGTAGACAGGGTACTAGGGAAACCCGGTTTATAATTTTCATTCATAGAAAACGATAATCCGGGTTTTATATTTTATGGAGGGAAAAATGAAAGCACTACAGGATAAAATTCAACAAGAAGGAAAAGTTGTATCATCAACTATTTTAAAGGTCGATTCCTTTATGAACCACCAGATTGATGTACAGTTTATGGCAAAAATCGGACAAGAGTTTGCCCGCATTTTCGAAAATGAAGGAATCACAAAGGTTATAACCATAGAGGCATCAGGCATTGCTCCAGCCATGGCTGCAGCTTCAGCATTGGGTGTACCCATGGTGTTTGCGAAAAAGACAAAGGCCACAACCTTGGATACAGAGGTATATACCCGTGAAGTGAAGTCTTTTACCAGAGGAACGGTATATGATATTAAGGTGGCGAAATCAGCCATATCTGCAGATGATCGGATTTTGATCATAGATGATTTCCTTGCTTATGGACATGCTGCTCTGGGATTGGCCAATATTGTACAAGAAAGCGGTGCGTATTTGGCAGGCGTTGGTATTGTCATAGAGAAAGGGTTTCAGAGTGGCGGAGCACTGCTGCGGAAAAATGATATTCGAGTGGAGTCTTTGGCGATTATTGACCGAATGGAAGATGGAAAAGTATTTTTCCAAGATTAAAAAACTGATCCGTTGACAAGAAAATACTACTGTGATACCCTATATAGGATGCAAAAAACCTTTAAAAGAAGTCCAGCGAGGCTAACAAGGGAGGAAGCTGTGTATGAAAGAAAAAATTGCTAGAAAGCTTTTAGAAATCAAGGCTGTAGCCATAACAGACCGAAAGAATCTTTTTACTTGGGCATCCGGGATCAAGTCTCCCATCTATTGTGATAACCGTTTAACCATGAGTTATCCTGAAGTTCGAGAGTTGGTTGCAGAGGGGATGAAATCCATCGTTGAGCAGCATTTTCCACAAGCAGAAGTGCTGGTAGGGACAGCCACAGCAGGCATACCCCATGCCGCATGGACAGCGCAGAAAATGCAGCTGCCTATGGCCTATGTAAGGAGCTCGGCCAAAGAGCATGGCAAAAAGAATCAAGTGGAAGGCAGAGTGCTGCCAGGACAAAAGGTAGTGGTCATTGAAGACCTACTATCCACCGGCGGCAGCTCTATCAAAGCAGTAAAAGCCCTCCAAGAAGCAGGTGCAGAAGTCTTAGGTGTCGTAGCCATCTTTACCTATGGCTTTGAAAAAGTAGATGAAGCCTTCCAAGAAAAAGGCGTACCATATTATACCTTGACAAACTACAGCACGCTGCTGCCCATCGCAGCGGAGATGGGATATGTCAAGGAAGAGGAGCTAAAAGCCCTAGAACAATGGAGCAAAGACCCATATATGTTTACGGAACAGTAAGATATGCCCCAAGGCATATCTTTTTCTCTGTTGTGACATAAAAGTAGAATGATGCGACATCGAAAACCCGGGGCGGCATGGAAACCGCCCCCTACATTGATTGATGGGTGCGACCACGTAGGGGCAGGTTTCCACGCCTGCCCGTTGACGGGTTTCCACGCCCGCCCGCTATTCTCCACGCAAAATGCAAGCCAATCTATTAGGAAAAAATCTAGGCAAAAATAGAAAAGAATGCTAGCGAGAGTATATAGAAGTTTTTTGTAGAAAAAAATCAAAACTTCATGCTTTTGGGCCCAGAGAATTATTGTCATGATTGGGTAAAATGAGGCATAATATACAATATGTAGTATTGAAGGAAAAAAAGCGTACAACAGGAGGGGTATTATGTCAGTAACAAAGGTTCAGAAGAGAAACGGGGAAATTGTCGATTTTGACAGTTCAAAAATCAAGGCCGCCATATTTGCTGCTGCACAATCTGTAGGTGGAAAGGATGAGATGGTGGCACAGCGATTGGCGAAAATGGTGCTTGATATTCTAAATGAAACCTATGCTGCCAGTATACCATCTGTAGAGGATATACAAGATATTGTAGAAAAGATACTCATTGAAGAAGGGCATGCGAAGACAGCCAAGGCATATATCTTATACAGAAAAAGGCATGAAGAAATCCGTGAAGTTAAGAATTTATTCATGGATGCAGAGCGAATGATTGAGGAATATGTGAATCTGGAGGACTGGAGAGTCAACGAAAATGCCAATATGGGGTTCTCTCTCCAAGGTTTAAATAATCACATTGTTGAGAGTATTACCAAGAAGTATTGGTTAAACAAGATTTATAATAAAGACGCAAGAGACGCCCATATCAAAGGGGATTTACATATACATGATCTTGGATTATTGGCACCTTATTGCTGTGGTTGGGATCTAGAAGCCTTCTTAAGACGGGGCTTCAAAGGTGCAAAAGGCAAGATTGAATCAAAACCGCCGAAACATTTTGAATCCGCATTAGGACAGATAGTGAATTTGCTCTACACCTTACAGGGAGAATCTGCAGGAGCCCAGGCAGTATCCAGCATTGATACCTATTTGGCGCCATTCATCTATTATGATGAACTGAACTATGAGCAAGTAAAAAAATCAATCCAACGATTTGTCTTTAACTTAAACGTTCCAACAAGGGTAGGATTCCAAACACCCTTTACCAATATCACCCTGGACATAGCACCCCATCCGATGTTGAAAAATCAACCGGCTGTCGTAGGTGGTAAAAATATGGACAAAACCTATAAAGAGTTTCAAAAAGAGATGGATATGTTCAACCAAGCCTTCTGTGAAGTCATGATGGAAGGAGATGGAGCCGGAAGAGCCTTCAGCTTCCCGATTCCGACCGTGAATATTACGCATGATTTCCCATGGCAATCTGAAACGGTTAATGCCATCATGGAGATGACAAGAAAATTTGGAACACCATATTTTGCGAACTTCTTAAACTCAGACTTATCACCGGAGGATATTCGATCCATGTGCTGCCGTTTGCGGTTGGATAATCGTGAATTGAGAAAGCGTGGAGGCGGACTTTTCGGAGCAAATCCATTGACAGGTTCTATCAACGTCGTAACTTTGAACATGGCGAGAATCGGCTATCAGTCAAGAACACCGGAGGAATTCAAACGTAAGGTAAGGGAACTAATGGAGGTAGCGAAAGGCATTTGTGAAAGTAAGAGAGATGTTCTTGAAGAATACATGGAGGCAGGTCTATACCCTTACTCACGCTACTATCTGCAGGGAGTTAAGGATGCCACGGGCCAGTACTTTAAGAATCACTTTTCTACCATCGGTCTTAATGGTATGAATGAAGCCTGCGTCAATCTTCTAGGAGTGGATATTACCACGGAAGAAGGAAATGAGTTTGCTGTAGAAGTGATGGAATTTATGAACCGTGTGATTCAGATCTTCCAGGAGGAAACAGGAAGTCTTTGGAATTTGGAGGCATCACCGGCAGAAGGTGCTTCTTACCGTTTTGCCAGATTGGATAAGAAGATGTATCCGAATATTTTTACCCAAGGAAAAGATGAACCTTACTATACGAACTCAACACAGCTTCCTGTAGGCTATACAAAAGATATTTTTGAAGCCCTTGAATTGCAAGAAAAGCTTCAATCCCTGTATACAGGAGGAACCGTACTTCATGGATTTATCGGAGAAGAAATTGACAGTGTAGAAACCTGCAAGACTTTAATTAAGCGGGCTATGGAGAACAGCAGTACCCCATACATCACTATCACGCCAACCTTCTCTATCTGTCCTGATCATGGCTACTTGACCGGAGAACAGTTTGAATGTCCAACCTGCGGCAGGGAAACAGAGGTTTGGACTCGGGTAGTAGGCTTCCACCGTCCTGTACAGTCTTGGAATAAAGGGAAGCAGGAGGAATATAAAGACAGGCAAGAGTTTTGCTGTGATTTCATAAAAGAGTTTGATACTGATAATAAAGTTGAATACTGCGAAGAAAAAATTTCATAATAAAGTTGAATACTGAAATCAACATATTGTGGAAAAATGCAAATTAATACAATTTCATGAATGGATATACAAATAGAAAATCTGTTTTAAAAAACAAAACAATACACAATATAACCAGCATTCATAGTATATTAATATCCTATAAATGCTGGTTATTTTTTTAGAACATATAATATTACCTGAAGAGTATATACAGCTAATATTGAAATTGCTTTTATAAGTTTTAAAGATATATTAGATATCTGTAGAAGGTTTTTGTTTTCTATTTAAAAAGGTTCGTGTTAGAAATGTCGAATAATGAAGAAATTAAACGAATGGTTGTTAAAGGTGTAATTTAAAAACTTATCGAATACCATATTATGATAAAAAGAGAGATATAGGTTTTTATAGAATAAAACATTTTCTAAGAATGTGTTATTGGATTATGAGGTCATAATAATTATCACTTCTTACTTAAGCATTTAATGTCTATTAGGTGCTGCCAAATGTCTGTAATGTAGATGTTGAAAAAGGCAATGGATGTAGTAGAACTCTGTATTTGTTGTTTTAGTACAACAAGATTATGAGTGTATTAAATGATAGGAGGAGAGATTTATGGGATTACAAACTTACTTCGAGGATTTTAACAAGAAGATAAAAATGGATTATGATGAGTTAAGTGAATTGGCAGAAAAAAGAGATATCATATTGAGAAAGCTTAGAGCAGATGCTGATCTACCAAGCTTTGAAGAATTTAATCAAGGAAGCTATGCTATGTTTACAGGAGTAGAACCATTAGATAAGGATTATGATATTGATGTTGGCTTAAGATTTAAAGTTAATAAAGATGAGTATGATTCTTTAGAGCTAAAACAAAAGATCCATGAAATCTTAAAAGACCATACTGATTATGGCGCAGAAATAAAAAAACCATGTGTAACTGTTAAATATAAGAAAAAAGGAGAAGTAGCTTATCATGTGGATTTAGCTGTGTATTCTTATCAAGATAAAGATGATACAAATAGTCAAATGTATCTTGCAAGAGGAACCAATAAAGAAAATAAAGAGTGGGAAGAAGCAGACCCTATAAAATTAAAAGATGACATTATGGACAAGTGGGAAGACAGTAAGCAACGAGATCAATATAGAAGAATAATTAGATATATGAAAAGGTGGAAAAATCTTAAATTTAAATCAGATGGAAATAGTGAGCCACCAGGAATAGGAATAACCTTATTAGCATATGAAAAATTTACACCACAAAAATACGATTGGTTAGAAGATAAATATAAATTTGATGATTTAGAAGCATTGATAACCTTCGTACAACAAGTAAAGAATATGTTTGTTCTAACAAGGTACTCTCAGGAAAAAGGAGAATATTTGTATAAAATAGAGTATTTCTTACCTGTAAAACCCAAAACAAATGTATTCTATAAAATGACGGAAATACAAATGACTGAATTCAAGAAGAAAATAGAAAAACTATTAGGTGATTTAGAAGAAGTAAAAAAGGAAAGCGATATTATAGAGCAATGTACTAAGCTTAACAAAATATTTGGAGAAGATTTTCCTATACCTTCTAAGGAAGATGAATCAAGAGTACAAAAAAACTTTGTGCCACCAAGTAGTGCGTCTGGAAAAGGATTGTAGCAAATGGAACAAGCAATATTAGACATCTTAAATAATCATAGCTATATATCGAGGATACAAGATATTAGTTACACTAAAGTATATTCTGACAAAAGTTATCAGTATATATATAAGTTTACATATAGAATAACGGATATAGATATTCCAATGGTTATGGGAATCCCTATTGATTGGGATAGAAAGCTAATAGATGTTTTTATCGAAAATTACCGTGAATTTAAATATATCCCCCATTTAGATAGTAAGGGAAGCATATGTTTGTTTGATTTGGAAGGGGTATTAATCGATAAAAATTTCGTAGGGTTATTAAATCAAACCTTACAAAGGGTAGAAAAGGTACTATGGAAAGGACTAAATGGATTAAATAAGGAAGATTTTATTGAGGAATTTGAAGCATATTGGGGGAGATTACCGAATACAAAAATTCTAAAGTCAATGATTCATACAAGTAAAGATGTTAAACTGATTAAATATGCTGATAATAAGAAGACAGTAAAAAAGAAAAAGAACGATAAGTTTGTTGATTTATTAAGAAAACAGAATCAATATAGCTTAGTTTCTTCAGACTTGGAGAATGATTTCAGCTTATATAAAGACATGAACAACGTAAAAAATGGAGTTTATATCTTTATAGATACAGAAGATTATATATATCCCCCTGATTGGAGAAAAAAATTAGACATAGGATATATTAATAATCTTTTGAATCATAAATCACTAGACAAAGACAAACTTATACGTAACATAAGCAAATGTACATGTGATCTAGTATTAATATTCAATATAAAACAGCCTAATGATTGTACAAATATGTTAGGAGTAATTATAAAACGATATAGCATTGTTACAGCATCCGCAGAATTTAAAATACATTCACAGGAAGATTTAATTCCTTGTTGGGTAATAAGATGTGATAAAGAATTTCTTGTTAATAGAGGTGGAGCGCTTACAGATATCTGCAACAAAAGAGTATTAGTTGTTGGTTGTGGTTCTATTGGAGGCTATTTAATTAATGAGCTTATAAAAACAGGTATTAATAATATCACTGTTGTAGATGGAGATAGATTAAAAGAAGAAAATATATATAGACATCTACTTGGCATGGAGTACGTTAATGAATATAAGGCTAAAGCGATAGTAGATTATATTAATAAAAATATCCCTAATATTAATATCAGCAGCCGAGAAGATAATATTGAGGATGTTATCCATGATGGAAGCATATCCCTATCTGAATATGATTTAATAATATCTGCTGTTGGAAATCACAATGTAAACAGGTGGCTCAATGAGTTTATACATGTAAACAGTATTGAAACATCTGTAGTTTATTTATGGAATGAGGTTTTAGGTATTGGTAATCACGCGGCCATTATCTCGATTGGTTACAAAGGTTGCTATGAGTGCTTCTTCGGTGAGAGTGACGAAGGAATTTACGATAAAACGTCATATTGTGAAAAAGGACAACTATTTACTAAAAGAGTAAGGGGATGTGGTTCTGCATATCTACCATTTAGCTCAACAAATTCAGTTACAACTGTTATCACAGGAATAGAAGTAGTAAGAAACTATTTTGAAGGTAGGATTAATGAAAATCTGTTATTCTCCGTAAAAGGTGATGACTACTATTTAAAAAAGGAAGGATTTACAACTTCTCATAGATATAATGTACAACTTGAAGTTAAGAAAAAAGTAGAAGGTGACAAATTTAGAAAAGAAGGTTGTTTAAGTTGTGGGGATAAATAATATGAGCATTACAATAGAGCTAAAGAATAAAAAGATAAAATTTGATAACAGCGTAGTTATTTTAATGAACTCTTATAGGCAGTTATCTCTAAAAGACTACGAAGCAGGTGGAATCTTGATAGGTAGAGAAAATAAAGAAACTGGCAACCTCATAATAGAGTATGCTACTATACCATATGAAAAAGATAAAAGGACAAGGGCTTTTTTCTATAGGAAAGATAAACAGCATATAGAATTTTACAACAAACTTTATAATGAGAATAATGGGATATATGCTTATATAGGTGAATGGCATACCCACCCAGAAGATTATCCAAATTATTCCTATGCAGATATTAAGAATTGGGGAAGCATAGCAAAACGTAATGAGGATAAAGGCAAGATATATTATCATGTTATAGTTGGGAATAAAGAGATTAGAATATGGGAATATCAATATACTTTAAAAGATGCTAAAAGAATATATTAGGGGGAGAGGGGGCGATTTGATTGAACATGCGGCAAATAGTATTAAATTTTAAAAAAGGCTTAATGAAATGGATAAGAGAAGGAAGTCTTGGATGGTTGATTTTTATCACGACTGTAATGGGATTTGTAGTAAGTGGAGATTTAATAGGTATTATTTATAAATCAGTTCAATCAGAAAAAGTGAAATCATGGTTACTAGAGTATATGGATATTTGTACAATCGTAAAAAATCTAATACCAAATAGTAATATAAGGTTGAGTATATTTGGATTAATTATTTTGGCATGGTTTGCGATATTTTATTTCCGCTGGTGTTATGATGAATCAATGAAGAAGTCCCAAAAAATAATTCATATCTTAGGTCATTCTACATTAGGCAAAACCCAATTTAGGTTAGATGAAAAATCATCACAAACAGTTGAATTAAATATCGATGAGCTTGATTTAATAGAAGATATGAAAAAAATTGATGGAGACTATGACGAACTGAACTATGTTATAAACAAACAAGATATCTTTATTGAAAAATTTAAAGAAAAGATCAACAATAATGATAGATACGGATATATGGGTATTTCACATACACCATTGATTTTAAGAGCAGGTTATCAAATAGGAGACGAAACTAGATTTGCTATGTTTCATAAGAAGAGAAATATGAATTACTACGAAGAACTAGATGATAGCGGTATATATGTTCCAATTAATATTGAAAAGAAGGAAATTAAAGATAATTGTGAAGAACTTATAGTAGCAGTATCAACTACATTCCCAATAGAAGATTATCAGTTAAATATTCTTCAAACAGAGGATAAAAGCATACTAAAGTTTAAAACTGATGATATGGGCTTTGATGTGATTACAAGTGAGAAGCAAGTCGAAGATTATGTAAGAAATATACTTAAAGAGATGAGACAGATTGTAAGAGAGAAAGAAATAACCAAAATCCACATGGTTATATCATCTTCAATTGCGTTTACATTTGCAATGGGGCAAGCGATAAGTAGTCATTACGATCCAGAGATAATTATTTATCACTTTGATATAAATAAACCAAAACAGTATCCTTGGGGGATTTCTTTATTTGAAGATTATAAAAAATGTGCAGTTGTGAATTAATTTAAGTATTTAAAATAGAGTATGTTCCGGGATAGCAGAATAAACAAGGAAAATTGAGCAGTTATATATAAGCAACAACAAAAATATAAAATTTCACATTCGTGGGATGATATACATTTTATACAAAAAAGAGTATAGGAATGTTTCTTAATTTGTTGATAGGGAAATTTATTTAAGAACAAAACAATAATTGAAACCCCTGGTATATTTGCATAAGATTAGTTAATTGGAGAGTGTATAAGGTGGATATTAAAAAGATAGAAAATACTCTTGGCCAACATTCTAATAAAACCATTACAGAAGAAGATTTAAGAAAGATTTTTAGGCTTGAAAGTTACTCGGATTTTTATCACTTTGCCAAGATGTTGATTGAAAGTAGGGTACTTGAAGGTAAAGGGAAGCTAAACAGGATGCCAGAGCCTATGTATCATAGGTTTAGAATACTATCTAAGTATAAAACCTATATAAATCATGACTATTTAGACCTTTTATATCCAAAATTTGATGTTAGCTTTTACAAGGTTAGAAAAAACATAAATGTTTTAGAAAAACATTATCCATATATAAAGAAATTGAGTGACTATCTTAATAAATGCTTAGCAAGCAAAGATAATCCTCTCGTTTATGAAATGGCGATCAATGAAAGATCCTTTGAAATTTGGAAAGATGAAAAATTTTTAGAAAGCGACGAGGGCAAAGCTCTTCTTAAAAACATAAAATTTTCGATGGGAGAACTCAACGTATTTAAATCGAGAGAACCATTCTTTGACTTCTATCAAGAGATAAGGAACACTGTACAGATATTAATTGTGGAAAATAAAGATACCTGGTATTCATTAAGAAAAACTATGAAATACACAGGTGAGTTGATGTTGTTTGGAAAGAATTTTAACGTCATCGTATATGGAGAAGGTAAGAAAATATTAAGAAGTCTCGAGTATCTTGAAGAAAGGCCATATAAGGAGTACGTTGAAAGTATTTATTACATTGGAGATTTAGATTATGAAGGCATATCGATTTTAAACCTTTTAAAAGACAAATATCCACAGTACAATATTTCTCCTTTCCTAGAAATGTATAATTTTATGATTCAGAAATCAAAAGGGATAGATCTTTCTAGAGTTAGCGGAAAAAAACAGACAAAGTACAAAATTGATGACTTTTTACATCATATTGAAGAAAGGGAATACATTGAAAATATCTTAGCTCAAGGTTGTTATATAGCACAGGAAATTGTTAATTACAGGGATATGCAGTTATTGAACGAAAAGGGTGTGTAGTATGCAACAATTTGAATGTCTTGATAATTTTCCAAAGAGAATGAAATTTATAGCACCAATATATAGTATTGCCGAAAAGCTTGGAAGAAACGCAAGATATAATGAGTTTGATATGATGAACATTACGTTCTCTGTCCTTTGCTATTTGCAATATGTTACCCTGACACAGGAAAGTGGCTGTTACTTAGAAGATGTAGGAGAATTTATCCAAGATATGATAGTTACTTTTTATGAAGTAGATATTACTGATGAACTGGCAACAGAAATAGCAGATTACATTATTCGTGAAATACTACAAGGAAAAGGAAGTATGCTTACTGCAGATATTCTCAATATCGAAAAGAGGTGCGTAGATACCTACACCTTTATACTTGTAGATAATAATTTAAAGCTATCCAAAACCGAAAAGAAGAATAGGTATAAATTGACACACGAAGCCATGGAAATACTCTTTAGGACCGATGAAGTAGATAGCGTTATGCTTATGAATTTAAAAACACTGATTCTTAAAAAAGCCATCCAAGGGAGCAATTATGATAAGGCTATAAAGGAGATAACAGAATTATTAAATATATGTAAAGTTTTGTATTCCAAAGTAGAAAGTATGCTAAATCAAATGAAAGTAAGGGTATATGAAATTAGTTTAAAAGAGGTGGAAGAACTTCAAGAAAGTCTTAATCAGCAGTTTGATGAGCAATTTGAGAAGTTTAATAACCTACTTTCTATTGTAGACACAAGAAAAAAAGAAATCCATACTCAACTGACCTACAACGAAGAAAAGAAATTGGAAGAAGATATAAGAAAACTCGATATGATTAAGGCGAATCTCAATTTAATAATCAATGAATATAGTAAACTCCTCAACATAAAACAAGATATATATACCACATATAAAAAGGAATTGCTGCTTGCCATAGAGAGTGGTTATAAATCTGGATTGGATTTTAATAGAATAAAATCTGAATTTGAAAACAATACGCTTTCCTCGGAAAAAATCATTTCTCTTTTTAAACCCCTATTAAAAATTTATACAAAACGAAGATTTAACTTAGAATCTATCTTTCAACCGCAGAATCTATACTTTGAAATTTTAGTAGATGAAGAAAAGATGGACAATACGATCCTTAATAATGATCAACTGACAGAATTAGAAAGTGCTATAGACATTGAGAAGACCAATAGTATCTATGAAAGTGGATTATCATTGCTATTGGAAGAAATTCTTAAATCTAAAGGTTTTGAGATAACCTTAAAAGATTTTGTTGAGAGAACCAAGCAAAAAAGTAAAGTAGATTATCAAGAAATTTTGCTTGAAAGAGACTTCTATGAAATGTTAATTGTGATATATAGGGGTGAAAATAGCTTGTTAGACATAAAAGAATGCTATGAGTTATCCCTTAAATATATTGAAAAACCATCATTAAACTTTAATCCTATTCATGTAATTGGGAAGGTAATTAAAGAATCTCATAACTTTAAAGATTTGAAAAGTATTAGGATAGATAAATATGGCGATACGATTATTAGTATAGAAGATAAATTTAGAATCAGTGATTTAACGATAAAGGTTGGTGTTTAAGATGGACAATGCTAGTAGCTTTCCTTTAGGACTAAAGCTGTATAAAAGACTTCTTGAGGAAGGTATGATAGATTTGGAGACTGATAGTATCTATGCAAAAGACTATTACGAAGAAGGGGTAAAAGATCTTGTTTATGATATTGCAGAGAATATGGATACTAGCCTTATTGAAGTGAGTAACAAGTTATATCTAGTCCCTCATTTAGGAAATACATTTCTTATTTACTCTAACCAAGAACTTTTAAAAGATATTGTCTTAGGGAAGTATTTTGACATCCCTCACTTATATTTAGCTTATTATGTTGCAATTACAATATTTTGTGAGTTTTATTCTGCTGAAAATTATTTTAGGCATACGAAGTCTTTTGTTTTAGTGGGAGATATAGTAAAGACTATTACGGATAGATTGAAAGAACTTAATGAGAATGAAGATATTGAAAGAATAGAAACAGAGTACCAATTTAATATCAAAGCCCTTTATGAAAGATGGATAAAGCTAGATACTTATAAAGAAGATAAGGATGATAAGAAACAAAAAAGTCAAGTGAGATTTATTACCAAAGTAGTAGAGTTTTTTAGTAAACAAGATATTTTAGAATTAAGGGAAAATGATACAGAGGTTAGGCCTACAGAAAGATTACATGCTATTATGAAACACTATTATGCAGAACCGGGTAGGGAAGCTGCAATTCTATCTTTGGTTAGGGGTGTTTAAATGCCAACGATAAGTAAATTAAGAATTGTTAATTTCAAGTTTGAGGGTGGAGTTAACACCCTTCGAAATGATGCTTTCAATTTTAAGAATACAACCTCTGTAGTAAATCTTATAAATGGCGGTGGAAAAACTTCATTAATCCATTTTATTCTCCAGGTAATAAAACCAGAAGTAAGCATTGCGAAAAGAAAGATAAAGAATTATTTTAACAAAGATAACACAGCTCATGCCATTATAGAGTGGAATATAGATGATCGAAAACTAGTAACTGGAATTGTGATGAGAAAGTCTACTGTAGCGGTAAGTGGTGTAGAGTATTTTACTTACATATTTGAATATACAGATAGAGGTTACACCATAGAAACATTACCGATATTAGAAAATGGTAAAGTAATTGAATTTAACGATCTGAAGCCAATATTCAAAAATCTACACATACCAATTTATACCGATGACTATAAGTACCGAAAGATGTTAGAGGACTATGGCATTTTTAAAGATGAATGGGAGTTTGTTTTTTCGCTTAACCAAGATGAAGGAGATATAGACACTCTTTTTAAGAATTGTAGTACTACCAGAAAAGTTCTTGAGAAGTGGATTATTCCAAATATAAGTAATGAAGCAAAAGAAGATACTCAGATTTTCATAAGCAATATTGAAAAGAATATAGATAATTTCTACAAGCTTGCAAATGATATAGCAAATGTAGAACGGTATAAGACTTTTTTGGTAGATATGAATCAATTAATTGAAAGTGTAAATAAGTGCGAAGAAACTGAAGTATGTTATAACAAAGCATTAACTGAAATCTCAGCATTTAAGAAAACAGTAGATGACCTCTATAAAAACATAGATAAAATAGTAGCAGATAAAGATCACGAACTTGAAGAAGTTAATCAAGAAATAGCCATCATACATTTTAAGATAAATTCATTTGAATATTCAAAAAAGAAACACAAACTAGACCAAATGAATAATGACTTATCTTCATTGATTGAAATAATTAAAGGAATTAGTGAGGCAATTGCTAAGTTAGAATATCAGAGAAAGTTATATGAAGGAGCTTCGCTGTACACCTCTGTTACCTATTATAAAAATCAAATAATAAAACTTGAAACAGAGCTTCAAGCCCTTAGATTAAAGAATGAAGAAGTGAGTACGTTACTTAACCAGGTGAAATATTCTATAAAGGTTATGTATCAGGATCAGCTTAAAAAGGATGAGGATAAACTAACTTATGAAAATGATAGATTTGTAAAGATATGTGAAGAAATTGCAGCCAAGAATGAAGCTAAGAACGAAACAAGTAACGAGATAAATGAAATCCAAAAAAGAATAGATGAGCACAGCAGGAAGATTGATGGATTCAATAAATTTCAAAATGAAGTCAGAAATAATATCATGACAAAGTATCCCAATCCAGTAATGCTAATAGAAAAGAACCATTTAGAATACTTTAAATCTCTTAGAAACGAGATGCAAGATCAATATACCAATAATAGTAACGAGATGGATAGGCTTGAAGAAGAAAATGTGCGAATAAACAATGATCTGGAAAATATACATAATAGAATTTTGCAGCTTAAGGAAGAGCAAATCAATATAGAAAATGCTATAGGGAGATATAGCGATGACTTGTTAAAAGTGTTGAAACATATCGGTAGATATGGATATGATGAAAAGACTTTATTTGAATCTAGCATAGTGGAAAGTCTAAAGCTTCAAAAAAACTCATTACAATTGGACAAACAGCAAATTGATAAGCAGCTAATTAAAACAAGAGAACAGATAAAATCTATTGAAAGAGGAGCGTTTAACACATCGGAACAACTATTAGATGTTCTTAAAGAAAATGAGATAGAGTATCAACTTGGACTTAACTGGCTAAAGCTACAAGAAAAAAATAGTAGAGAAAGATACATGCAACTAAATCCTCTAATACCATATTCTGTGATTATTCCTGAAAAATACATGAAGGTGATAAGGACGATTAATTTTGACTCCGTGGATAGTTTATGTTCTATAGTTATAAAGGAGAATTTAACAACGGAATCGATCGGAGATATTGAAAAATCCCTTATCAAAGTAAATCATAGTAACTACTTTATTTTGCCTTTTTATAACGATGTAATAGTAGACAATGACCAATTCAATAGTTTTAGAGAAAGGCTTAGAGAAAATGCAATACGATTAGAAAAGGATAGTAATGACTTAGAATCTGAGATAGATGGTAGAAAAAAAGCGATTGATGTCTTGCTAGCTTTCACAGAACAGTACAATAAGGATAGTCTACCGTCCTTAATCGAAAAAAGAGATCAGATCATGGATAAAACTGCTAAGGAAGATGCACTTAAAAATGTGCTTATTACCAATGGAGAAGAAAATACAAAATTAGTGAAAAGTCTTCGTAAAAAGAATGATGAAATTAAAGAAGTCATAAGTGAAATTTCAGATGATATTCAAAAGTTAGAAAATTACTTTGTACTAGAAGTAGAATTTAATAATCACTCTGACTTAAAAGGAAGGCTTGGCACTGAAAAAAAAGAAAGAAATAACTATCTAAATCAACTGTCAGAACAATTGTCACAATTACAAGCAGAAAAAGAAACAAGTTTGGTAAATAGAACAAAGATTGAAAATGAGATAGAAAGAATCGAAGGAGAACTGACACAATATATCAGTATTAAAGAAACGGAAGTTCTAGCAGATGATATACAAGATTTAAAGGCAAAAGAGAAAGGCTTAGAAAATCAGCTGAATCGTGAAGGCTTAGGAAACATAAAAAACATTGAAGATGATATTGCTAACTATACTACACAGATGAACCGTGAATTAGATGCAATTAAAGAGTTAGAGGTTCCCTTGGAAGAGATCAGAGCAATAACATATGATGTAAATATTTATATAAGAGTTAAAGATGACTTAAAAAAACTAAGAGAAACTCTTGAGAAAAGGAATGAAGAATCAACTGAAAAGAAAATCCAACTAGAAACATTTCGAAAAGAGGTCAATGATGATTACGAAAAGATTTTAAATAATCCCCCATATAAAGAACCTATAATCTTTGAGGATGTAGATGAAGATAAAAAAAACAGATTTCTAAGAGATTTAGGAGATTACAACAAATGGAAGGAACAACTCGATGAAGCTATTGCGACACTAAAAAAGGATAAAAATGACTTAGACATCATTAAAAATCGATGCGACGACAGGATTAAGGACAGGGGTATAAATCTTATTCAGGTAGATAAAACACTTCCTATTAATAAAATAACTGAATTACGCGATAAATTAGAAGATGTCTTAGTGAAGCATAAAGAATCTTTAAATGAGTCAAGTAATGCAAAGACGATGACAAAAGAGAGAGTACATATTTTGTATGATAAGTATAGCAACCCTTGGCTCAAGGGTGTTGCAGAATTTTTACTAGGACTCAAAGATAACGAGTTCAGATTATTTGAATATGGAAATATGAAATATTTGTTAGACATTAATAAAGACCATATACAATCCCAGATAGAAATTATCGATAAGAGTATCACCGAGGTGCAAAAGGAGAAGAACAATATTGTAAATATAATTTTGCAGAAGATTAATGTTCTTATTAGCGACCTCAATGAGTTCGATAGTAAATCAAAAATTAGCATTCAAGACAACTATAGTCCGAAGATGATACAGTTGATGATACCTAGCATCATGGAAGAAAAGAAGAAAGATCTCATAGTAAAGTACTTAGATGATATTGTATCTGAAATTGTTTTTTTACGAGAAAATGAGGAAAATATAGATTTAAAAAGAATAAGACAATGTTTAAACGATAAATTTAGTATTAACTCTCTGCTAAATGTAGTGACTCCCTTAGATGACTATATCCTTAAGGTCTACAAACCGAAAGAAACTAAACAATTTTCCGGTTGGGTAAAATGGGAGGATGTAGAATCTGAAACATCGGGCGGTGAAGGATCAGCAGCTTTATTATTTCTTTTTATCACTATTATGACTTTTAAGAGATATAAGACGCTAATTCAAAAAAGACAAATAGGCAGCTTTAATAATTTCTTTAATATGCCAAAGGTTCTGATAATGGATAATCCATTTGGAGACATGTCTTCTGGACACCTGATAAAGCCTGTATTAGCATTGGCAGAGAAATATAATGTTCAATTGATTTGCTTTACAGCCATTACGGATAGATCTGTAATAGACCAATTTGAATTAGTTTACACAATGCAAACTAAATACTCTTTAGATGGACAAACCAAGGTTTTAGAAGTGGAAAAGACAAGAGACACCTATTATAATCAGGAAGAAAAAGAACTACAAACGATTATGTTCGAAATGTTGAACTAACTAAAATGGAATAAGTGAGAATGTTTTTGAATATACACCATTTTAACGGGTATATAAAAATTATAGCGTGCTTTAATCATAGTATAAAGAGGGTGGCAGTGTTATGTTCCAAAACTTATATAAAATTAGATACCTTAAAGATATTTATCAAGATAAATTGATTGATATTTCTACATTATTTGTTTTAAAACAGAAGTTTCAAGCATCTATGGAAAAAAGGAAATTTCAAAAAATATTGATAATTAGAGATTTTTTAATAGGGGTCTCGCCAGCATTTCCGACTTAATGCTGGTGAGACCCCTATTAGATAAAATGTCGGTTTTAGGAAATATATTTGCGAATGTCTTTCTGTGTAGTTGGCTTTTTAAAAAAGTGGTTAGTAACTTTAAAAATATGAAATATGCAAAGCGTCTGTAATTTTTATGGTGATCTATAGCTTCGGTGGGACCTAATGAATAATCCGGAGCATTTAGAGCATCTACACGCAAATATGCGGAAGAACCCTTGTAGATAAAGTATAGTCCATTTAACGGAACCACTCTTCATTACTAATTTACGCTTTCTAAATGATATAGAATAAATTGGTTCAATTGGATAAAGTGATACTAAGGACTTAACAAGCGCCTTATTACTACCTATTTATTAAATAGTTCTTCAATACTTACACCTAGAGCTTTTGCAAAGCCTTCGATTTGGTAATCAAAAATCGGTCTTATTTGACTTTCGATCTTAGAAACCCTAGACTGATCTATTTCAATACCTTGAATATTAAGGCGCGCGGTTAATTGCTCTTGAGTAATTCCTTTTTTCTTTCGCATTTCTTTAATCTTTCGCCCCAAAACATTTCTTTTCTGCATAATTATCATTCCCATAATGTGTATGTTATGTATTAATTTTAAATAAAAGAAGATAATAAAATATGACAAATGGACATATTGATGTTTTTTATTTTGATAAGAAAGTTAGGTGAACAGCTTGCAGTCATATAAACCACAGGTAAAGGACATATCACTTTTTCGAGAAATTGCTCAGAATATTGTTAACCCCTTGGAGGTACTAAGAGAAGCGATAAGTAATTCTCATGATGCAGAAGCAAAAAATATCTCAATAATTGTGTATAGAAATAATGCAGGAAAATTTGTTTTGGAGATTCAAGATGATGGAAGAGGAATGACTTTTGATAATATTCATAGGTTTTTTAATCTAGGTGATTCAGATAAAGATAAAATAGGTATTGGAGAGAAAGGACTAGGAACTAAAACGTATTTCAAAAGCGAAAGGATCATATTATTTACGCAAATAAGAAATGGAGAGGCATACAGAGCAATAATGGAAAAACCCTGGGAGTCACTATGTAATAATAAAATGCCCGAATATATGATTGAACCCTGTGAAACACAGATCGGCAAAGGGGGGACATCCATATCAATCGAAGGTTATGTCATAGATAATCCAGAGAAATATTATAATTTTGATACAATAATGGATTATATTTTATGGTTTACAGCTGTAGGAAGTTTTAAAACGTACTTTGCCAATTATGCAGAATTACATAAATATGTTCACAATATGCAAATCGCACCAAGGGTTTTTATTGAGGATCGAGTTTTAGGGATAAAAGAGGAGATAGCGGGGACTCACCAGTTTTATCCACCACAAGAGAAACCCAAGGAAGATCCATGTGAATTAATCTATAAAAAGTCAGTGAATTATTGTAGGCATTTTGGCCCGTATCATAGAGCTACTAATATAAACGGTGAGTATGTATCTTTTCAAATGTATGGAACAGTTTCAGGAATAAACTGCAGAAAAAAGATTGTTAAGCTTAGACAGGGAGAAACACTTAAATCTCGATTTGGAATATATCTGGCTAAAGACTTTATACCCTTTACCAGAAAAGTAAGTCTTATGACGGATGTAAATTACCAGCACTATCATTTGTTGATTAATTCTCAAGTATTTGAACTTACTGCTGATAGAAATAATTTATCTAATCAAGATGACCCAAAAGTAAAGTGGGTATTTGAGCAAACAAAAAAAATAATAAATGAGGATATTATTCCTTTAGCAGAAGAGGGATATTTCAGTCTAAGAAGAACCGAGGAAATTGAATATTCAGTGTCGGATAAGCATAGAAAGTTAAATGAGAGACTAGAGGGCTTTGATAAGATTGATGATTTAAATGTTAATAATTTTCCTGTAACTAAGCGACCTGATAACGAGTCACAAGTTGCTTTATTGTTTACAGCGATAATAGCGAATGAAGAATATAAGCAATCAATAAAGTATATTGACAGGATTGGGCATTATTCACATCAATCTGCTACTGACATGATATGTCTTGATAATGAAAGCAAAAAAGTACTAGTAGAAGTGGAATATAAATTAAGTAATCTTTTTAAACATGACCATCCATATGAAACTTTCGACTATGTAGTATGTTGGACTGTAGATCTAGAAATAAATGAGAAAAAGAAATTAAGGGATGGAAATACTTTATGTTTAAATTGGGAAGATGATGAATGGATTTTAAAATATGGGACCCAAAAGATAATTCCTGTTATTGAACTGAAGAAAATTGTTCAAAACTTCAAAGGGATAAGACCTAACATAGTGAATGCTTAGTTATATAAATTCTAGCCGCTAATTACCACCTAAAATCATTTAAAATTTATGTTATTATGCAAACATAAATTCTAATTAAAGTAAAACTATTTTGAAATTCAAAGTTAACAAAAACCGATGTCAAAATTAGGCAGCGGTTTATTTTTTTCCCTAAGTAATCATATATCCCTTTCCTTTCTCAAGAAAACAATAGGTAATTCAAATATTTTTATAAAACGGCACACATTGCAATGTCGAAAAACGAAGATATTTGACGAACGATTGTTGGAGGTGTAGTTTTGTAGCATAACGAATAAATGAAATAAAGTAAAAATTGTATTCTATTATTCTAAGGACATTACATTCTATTGTGGACGATAGTGGGAGTATGTAATTTCAAGAGTATGCTTATCTATGATATATCTAATGTCTATCCTGAAAACTACTTTGTTATGGAAGGCGTAAAAAGCCAAAAAGATATCAAACCCAAGCGAATGATTGGGCATTGAAAAGAATAATCTTTGGAATTAAATAGATGCTTAAGCTGTACTTGTCCCGATTTGTTGTTCAATATTAACATTATATCCAAGCGCTTCGAGTCGTTGGATGGATTTTTTCACAATCTCGTTTTTTCGGCGCTGCTCAAAGAAGTCTGGGCCAAGTTCTTGATAAGGAATGTTAGATTTAAGCATATGATACACAATTGTAAGGATAGTATGAGCCACTGCTACAGTAGCACGATTTTTCCCTCTCCTTGCTGCAATTCTGGAGTATTGAGAACTAAAATAGGTATCTTTTAGATGACCGGCCACTTTAGCACACTCTATTAATGTAGCTTTGAGTATATCGCTTCCCTTGCGGGTTTTCCCACTTTTACGTTTACCTGCACTTTCATTATTGCCAGGACACAGGCCAGCCCATGAAGCAAGATGAGCAGCAGATGGAAATTGATTCATATTGATTCCAATTTCCGCGATGATAACTTGCGCGCTGCGTTCACCAACTCCAGGAATAGAGTCGACAAGACACACTTGTTCGTTGAGCGGGTTCATTCTTCTTTGGATCTCTTGATCAAGTGAAAGGATTTGTGTGTCAAGAGTATCAATATGCTCGAGCATTAGGCGTAACATTAGCCTTTGATGATTACCCATAAAACCATGGAGCGCTTCTTCAATTTGCGGTATTTTCTTACGCATTTGTCTACATGCTTTATCTGCTATAGCTTGGACGTCATTACAGCCAGCTACGAGCATATCAAGCATTTGACGGGATGATTTGCCATCGATTTCGCTTACAACGGAAGCTAACTTAATGTTTGCACCTTCAAGTACCTTTTGTATGCGATTCAACTCTCTGGCACGCTCCTGCACCATGCTTCTGCGATAGCGTACAAGTTCCTTGAGTTCGCGTTGCTCGCGCTTAGGAATAAAGCTTCCATTCAGCAAGCCGTGACGCAATAAATCAGCAATCCACTCTGAGTCCTTGACGTCAGTTTTACGACCGGGTACAGCTTTTATATGTTGAGCATTAACAACTAAAGCAGGTATCTCCTCCATTTCCAAAAGATTGTAGATTGGTTTCCAGTATGAACCTGTTGCTTCCATAGCGACGCATTGACAATCAACGCTTTTTAACCAGTCAATTAAGGAAAGAAGCGATAAGGTCATCGTACTGAAGCTCCTAATCTCCTTCTTTTTACCTGTAAGTACACAGGCAACGATTGAGTTTTTGTGAACATCCATACCACAACAGCGCTCGTAAATTACATTCATTGAGAGACCTCCAATGATTCAAAATTTACGGCGGGCTTCCTTGAACATATTAATCTACCCTGCGTGCTCATGGCAACAATTTGTGGTTCAAGCAGGAAGCCTTAGTCAGTCTATAATTTCGGGCTCAAAGCACCAAGACATTCCGACCTTATGCCGTATATCAATAACATACCCATAAGAAGAGTGTTTTCATGCCTTTGATGGTGCGGGGTACCGCATGGGGGTCTATAATGCGAAGGTAGATTAAACTTCATAATAGAAATTATAGGAAGATTTATGGAGGGAGTTAAAAATATGGCTGAAAAGATAAACTTAGATGCATTAATATCTAGAGAAGATTTAGCGATAACAGAAACTAATACAAGAGGTCGACGTAAAGACTCTGTTTCATCAGTAGACTTACAAGTAAATGAATTCTTCTTTTTAAACATTAATAAACCTGATTTTCAACGCGAAACTACTGAGTGGGATTACATAAAGATAGCTAATTTTATTAGTAGTTTTTTGAACAATGAATTAATTCCGGCTGTTATTTTATGGCAAAGCACAGCAGGAAATATTTTTGTAATTGATGGAGCTCATAGACTTAGTGCATTAATAGCTTGGATTAATAATGATTATGGCGATGGGATAATTTCGAGAAAAGTATATAATGGAAATATTCCAGATGAGCAAATCAAAATAGCTGAAAAGGCAAGGAAATACATAGAAAAAAAGTTAGGTTCATATCAAACATTTAAAGATGCATTACAAAACCCAAATCTATATAAAGAAGAAACTGTAAAGGTTGCAAGAATGTTAAGTAGTGCTGCCATACAATTACAATGGGTAGAAGGCGATGTATCATCTGCAGAAAGGTCATTTTTTAATATCAATCAACAGGCAACACCAATTAACAAGACGGAATTAACGCTTATTGAATCGAGAAAAAAACCTACTTGTATTGCAGCTAGAGCTATTATGAGAAGTGGATTAGGACACAAATACTGGGCAGGCTTTCCAAAAGAAAATCAACTGGAAATTGAATCTATTTCTAATGAGATATATAGTATTATGTTTTTGCCAAAATTGCAAACACCAATTAAAACTCTTGATATCCCTATGTGTGGAAAGCATAACCACAATGCTCTGCCAATAATCTTTGAATTTGTTAATATATGCAATTCAGATCATAACAATAATGAAGATGACATAGACGGAAGTTTAACGGTCTTGCATCTTAAGCAAACAAGAAAAATTATTAGAATGTTAAATAGCAACCATGCTTCTTCTCTAGGTTTACATCCAATAGTATATTTTTATGCTAGGAATGGTTCCTTTAGAGTATCAGCTTTTTATGCTTTTGTTTTGTTTGTTATGGAGCTGGATCAAAAACGAAAAAAAGATTTGTTTATAAAACACAGAAAGAATTTTGAGAGAATTTTTTATGATAATAGCGATGCTGTTCAAATAATAGCAAGGAGAAAAAGAAGTGCAAAAAATGGTATGGCTAAGGTAAAAGACTTCTTTTTTGAAATACTAAATACTTTAGAAAAAGGTGTAGAGAGAGACAAAGTAATGGATACAATACGGGCAAAGAAAGATTATGATTTTTTACCGACGAATATTAATTTTGAAGAAAACGAATCAGAAGTAGATTTTAATGCGTCACAAAAAAGTGAGATTTTTATTATGAGTTCTATAAAAACAGCACCAAAATGTGCTATTTGTGGGGGGTATCTACATAAAAACTCTATATCAATTGATCATATAGAACGAAAACAAGATGGAGGTATTGCGACTTTAGATAATGGACAATTGAGTCATCCATATTGCAATACAGGGTATAAAAACTAAATTTTTCTGTTAAGAATGCAGCATTATTTATTTTACTTTCTCATTATCTATAATTGGGATAATAATTAGATAATAGGTTTTGTGATATAGAAAGAGCATATTCATTCAGGAAGGACTTCCCTTGCAGTCCATGGTTGAACCATCAGCAAAACTCAGCGAAGCAAATGAAGGAGGGATGTCTTATGATACTTAAAGGCATAAAAGATTTGATAAAGAGAGTTAGATACACAGGTGTTACAGTCAACATAGGCTTTATTGGATTGAACTTCGCTGGGGGTTCTTCCTGAGTGAATATGAAAAAAAGATTAAAAGGATATAAAAATTTAATGAAACTATGGGGAAGATATGATCAAGGCTATAAAACCAGGTTCCCGTTATTCATAAGCTGAACATATTGTTTATAACGCATAATTGATAATATGAGTATGAAATATCTTCAAAAAGTTTGGACTGTGATGAGGTGAAAAGTATCAAAGTAACTGCGGCTTTCTGTGGAAATGAGTGTTCTCAGTGTATATGCCTTGCCACGCTGTTATGTGATATATTAGAAGTTTATATAGAGTAAATCAGGGTCGTCCCCAGTCGCGCAATTTACGATGTATGTTGATTTCATGCCAGCTTTTGAATATACTTTATTATGTAGAAGTATATTATTTTGGAGGTGTAAAAAACATGAATACAAGCAATTACCTTCTTTTGAATCGTGTTTTTACTCGTAACACCTTCAAAGAACTACTTGAAGAACACACAGAAGAGACATATGTTACAGCAATAAAACGATATGTAAACGATTCAGAAGACAAAGACAATAGACAACTTATAAGTGAAATTTATCAAGAACTTAAAAAAAATTATAGAAATGAATATTTCTATAAGAATACGCTTTTAAACAAATTATTGCTTGGAGTACACAGTCCAAAGACCACCACTGCATTAACAGAAGTTCCCGTGTTTAAATCTAAAGCAGATTTTATCCTCATAAACGGTAAAGCAGTTGTATATGAGATTAAAACAGAACTAGATAATTTTGAACGACTTGGAACTCAGTTAAATGACTATTATAAAGCATTTAATCATGTTGCTGTGGTTACGTGTGAATCAAATTATAAAGCTATTGAAAAAAAACTCTCAGGTACACCTGTAGGAATATATTTATTAACCCATCGCAATAGCTTAAGCGAAAAAAAGAAACCTATTGAGGATAATTCCTGCTTGGACTTAAATACAATATTTAAAATATTACGTAAATCTGAATATGAATCCATTCTTCTGACCCATTATGGGCAGCTGCCTAATGTGTCGCAATTTAATTATTATAGTACATGCAAACAAATGTTTTTTCAGATTGATACTCAAGCAGCTTATAAATTATTTTTAAAAGAACTAAAAAAAAGGAATTACATTGATATTGATTTGTATGCTAATGTACCATACGAATTGAAATTTTTAATGTATTTTTCTAATTTAAAAAAGGTTGACTATCATAATTTAAAAATCTTTTTAGAAAGTAAGTTTGGGGGGTAAATTATGTATTTTCCATATTTGAGGGGAAGACAGTTTGAATTAATTGCATTAAGAGAATTAGTAGAAAGCTCTTTATTAAGCAATAAAATTATCCCAATAATTGAACCCGTAAAACTATCTTCCACACTAATAAAAACAATTGAAATTTTTCAAGGTGCTGATAAACAATTGGCATTGGTGCGTAATCCTCAAGTGGGCAACTTTGTATCAGACTTAAATAAGGATAAAAATGTACACCTTAAAGAGAAGCTTTACAGGTTAATAAAATTAGGCGGTATAGTTGACGTGCATTTTTTAAATCCTCACTCTGAAAAATTTATTAATAGACTTCTAGAAGGCGGTAAGGACATTTCTGACATCATCACCATCTGTAAAAATGAAGATGATATCCCTATTTTTGAAGAATTTTTTTCTTCTGGTAAACCTAAATATAACCTTATTTCTGATGAAAGTGTTTTTAGAAGACGAATTAGGCACAATCGTGTTATGATGGACAATAGATTCAAAAAGCAAAGTCGAAATACCGATTATGCAAAGATGGATGATGAGCCTTTTTCTACTGATCATCTTTATTATGATGAAGACGGTTATGTGGGATTTTCTGATTACTCCATAATCGGGAATGAATATAATGAAACAGGTTTTGCTCCCTACGCAGTAGCTATACATATAGTTTATTTTGATAAAGATAATAGATTGAGGATTAAACACTTTGTTTCAGATACGAACGATGATATTACAGATCCTGCTGGAAAATTTGCTGAGGCGGTTGGGAAATTAGTAGAGTGGAATAAAACTAAAAAGCTTGACACATTTAGCATAAATACTCTTACCCAAATGCATGAAAAAGAAATATATCCTGGGTTAGGGACTGTTAAAAAACTTTCACTTATGCATCATATTGAACTTATCGGAAGATTTTTAGATGGCGAGATTAAGAAATGATATGCTGTAATAAATGTTTTTGTGATTTTGAACTCAAAGCAATTATTGAAAGACTTGGTCAAATTGGAAACTGTCAAATCTGTGGCGGTTCCAATGTTTATATTTATAATACGGATAAAAACACGGATTTAGTAGAATATTTCGATGAATTCATAAGTATATATACACCCACTCAGTCACTTCCGTTAGAATTTCCAAAAGCAGAAATGCGATTATTAAAAGATGAATTATTTACTAACTGGAATATTTTTAATAAGTTGAATGCGACTAATATTTATAAAATTATAACCAGCATTTGCAGTGAAAAATATCAACAAATTCCTGAACATTTTGATTATCCAGTAGGAATAGCGGAATTTTATAGTCCCGAGTATTTGAATGAACACTCTCTTCTCAGAACTAATAGTTGGGAAAACTTTGTTACTGCTTTAAAGACACAAAATAGATTTCATACCAACCTTATTAACTTAGAAATTTTGGAGCGATTTTGTTCTTATATACGCAAACCATATAAGAAAGGGACTGTTTTTTATCGTGGTAGGATTGCCTCTTCTTCGGGACTTTGTGCTAATGAAATGGGAGCTCCTCCTCATGAAAAGGCTTCTGCAGGACGTGCTAATGCACAAGGCATTAGGTGCTTATACCTTGCTGATAGTTTTGAAACTACTATTCGTGAAGTTCGTGCCGGAGCATTTGACTTAATATCTGTCGGCAAGTTTGAGTTGCAGGAAGATATTATTGTTGTAGATTTAAAATCCATTGATAAAATTAGTCCGTTTTTAGAAGATCTGGATTGCATGGAACATGCTATTAATAAGGAGCACTTGAATAAAATCAATGATGAGATGGGAAAAGCGGTGCGCAAAAGTGACAGTGATTTAGACTATGTTCCTACACAATATATCAGTGATTTTATTAAGAGTATTGAACACGATGGACAAGCAGAATACGCTGGCCTAGAATATAATAGCACTATGAAATCAGACGGCTTTAATTTAGCCATATTCTATGCAGATTTATTTAAATGTATTGATGTTAAAACTTATAGGATAACAGAGCTGAATTATAGGGCAGAAGAATGGAGATTGTAATGAACCCCTTTGTCAAGACACAATTTTGCGCTTGATAAGTTAGTCCTCCTTATCATAGATTTTTAGGCATGTTAAGCAACCATGTAGACGGTATAATAAAAAGAAAAGAAAGCGCCTATAAATTGAACGCTTTAATAAAATTATATACATTTAACGTTAACTAACTGCCCAGAGCGTTTCGCCCTATATACAATATATGTCATATATTATATCAATTATACAAGGTTTTTAAATTTTTTCTAGATTTATCCAAAAAGTTAATATAAGAAATTGATCTATTGAACCTGTTTTTGTGAGTACCTTTGTGATTGTTCTTAGAACATTAAGATTCTGTTTCTAGCTAAAAAAAGAATAAAGACAATCATATTAGTTTATTAGTGACTCAAAGTTGATATCTATATGAAATAATGGTGAAAAAAGTGTCGAATGTTTTCTCTTGTACTAAAAAAAGATATGTTATATAATATTTTGTGACATTATGCCACTTTGACTTAGGTTAATAGTTTAGACATAAAAAGTGAGACATTTATGCGGCTGATTTTCAAATTCAATTGAGGCCATTAGTTTATTATATCAATAATTCTTAATATATAAACATTAAAAGAATGCCAAAATTTAAATACATGAGCAGTCTGTAAAAAAAAACTCTTGCGATATATGCAATTAGTTTTTTAAGTTTACAGACTGCTCTTTTTTTATGGTGTTCAGCTAGATGTTAAACTTTGAATATTATTTAATTTCAACTATCTGGATTAGTCGTAAATATTCGATAATCAGATATTAATCTTGTTCATTCAGCATTAATGAAAAACTCGTAGTTACCACATTATCTTAATAGAAAAGGAATGAAACTATGTTGACGTTTTTTATAGAACCATATTCAGACGAACTTTTTTATAGTATCATTGCTAGATATCACAGAAGAAGTGGAAATTTGACAATTAGCAAAACGTTACAACAACTTTTTGGAAGCAATCAAAAACGTATTAGAAAGTTATTCCCTTCAAATTTAAAACATCTATGTGCTCAGCTGCCAAATAATCTTTTTACAACAGAAGACTTTATTATGAAGAACACAATTTTTCCTGTATTTATTCCTTTTATTTCTAAAGAAACACGAGATAAATGTTATGAAATTATGGAAAATAGATCTTCAACATCAGTAGAAAATATTTTAATGAAAACATCTCTAAAGAGCTTAAAGCCAAGATATTTTAAAGTTTGTCATGATTGTATTATTCAGGACAGGGAGATGTTTGGAGAAGCCTACTTTCACCGCACTCATCAGATTCCAGGTATCTATATCTGCCATAAACATAATACACCATTGCATGAAATTATTAATAAAAGTGATCGAGAAGAATTTATTTTTTTAGATGACAGTATAGAAACAGTGCAAGTAATAGAAGGAAATGATCTAAACCCTCATATTAAATTGAAAGATTTTATGTTAGATTTTCTAAAAGCTGATATATCAAGTTATGATATTGATCTTACACATAAGAAGTATACTATTAGGATGCAGGAAAGTAATTATTTAACATCTGAAGGATTGGTGAGACAGAAAGAATTAAAAAAAGATTTACTAGCCTTTTATACTAAAGACTTTTTAAAAGCTATCCAATCAGATGTCAATGATCATGAAAATCCAAAACAAAGTAACTGGATTCAATATATAACACTTAAGAAAAATTACGGATGTGATCCAATTAGACATTTGATATTTATAAAATTTTTATTTGGAACAATTGAAAATTTTTTAAGGTCACCGACTCAGTATTTATGGTTTGGTGTAGGTCCGTGGAAATGTTTAAATCCTGTTGCTGCTCATTATAAAAGCCGAACGATTCAAGAACATAGTATTTCAACAACTTATGAAGGGTTAAAACGGGGGACGTTTACTTGCAAATGTGGTTTTTCCTATATTCGTATACATGATGGAAAAGACAATGAAGATGAATATAGATATATAAACAACTTTGGAGGGGTATGGGAAGAAGTATTCAGAGAGAAAATTGAGAGCCGGAATTATAATTTGAAGGAACTGGCTAATATTATGGATTGTTCGGTGTCTACCGTGGTTCGTAGAGCTCAAACAAGGGGACTACTTCAATATCTCGATACTAATCAAAAAAAATACTGCAAAACCGAAAATAATTTAATTTTACAAGAAGAGAAAGAAAAAATGTATAAAGATATGATTTTAAAACTGTTGAGTGAAGAACCTAGCACTACTAGAAGCCAAATAGCAAAATATATGCCTGTACAATATAGGTGGCTCCAAAAGTACTGCAAGAAATGGGTAGAAGAAATATTCCCCAAACCATTAATAAGTAACCTAAAAGAGAATCGGTGTGCTTCAAGAATTAACTGGATGAAAAAAGATAAAGAATTAAGGGAAAAGGTAGAGGGAACTATTAACGAGATGATACAAGACAAAGAGAAAAGGAGAATTAGTGTTTATGCAATTAAGAAAAAAATTGGTTATGAAGGACTTGATAGAGCACTGGATAAACTCCCACTAACAAAAAAACTTCTTCTTGAGCATATTGAGTCAGAAGAAGAATTTCAGAAAAGAAAGATTCAATATGCTATTGAATCTTTCAATGAACAGTGGGAATCTTTATCTGCATGGAAAATACTAAAAAAGGCTGGCGTATCAAAACACTATAAAGAGATGCATCTGTACGTTAGAAGTTTAATAGATGGTCTCTAGAAAAGAATATGTAAATTAGAGGTAAAAAAATATGTCGAAGAGAAAGTACCCAATGACAGAAGAAAAAATGAAACGCTGGATTAAAGAGGGGAGAGGGAAAGGGGAAGGTGCAGAGTATAAGCCGTGGATTGAAATATATGATTGTCCTTCAATTGGTAAAGTAAGGAGAATCAAAGGGTGGAAAACCAACAGAGTACATCATTTCCTATCATCTCTGGAATCAAATTATTTTTATATGCTTGAGTGGTCTGATAATGTAGTGGATATTCGGGAGCAATTTCCACTTGATCTAGAAATAACGATGGAAATTGCAGCCATACAAAAAATTAGATATCCACTAGATCCTGTGTCACGATACCCTAATGTTCAAACTACAGATTTTTTAATTACAAAAGAATATGAAGATTCCTCAAAATTACTAGCAAGAACGATAAAATATGAAAAAGATCTGGATAAGAGAAGAGTTAGAGAAAAGTTTAGAATAGAGAAACTATACTGGCAAGAAAGAAAAATCGATTGGGGTGTTGTAACTGAAAAAAGCTTTAGTTTACCGTTGCTCAATAATATAAAGTATGTTCATAAATATAAAACTCTGGATGGATATTTAGATTTGACTCGCGATGAAATAAATATTATAAAATTGACATTGTCTAAAGTAATTGAAACAAATAGTAAACCTTTGACTTATTCTACCCACTTAGTAGATCGATTATTTAATCTACAGAGTGGTAGTTGCTTGACATTAGCAAAATATCTCATAGCAAATAAAATATGGATCGTTGAAATGGGAGTTGAAATATGGAAGCAGCCACATTTTAAAATAAATTCAGAGAAAAATTTATAAAAGAGGGAGTATAAAAGAAAAATGTTTTTGCTCTGTAATCAAGTAATAGAATGGTTTTTAGAAGATAATAAAAAAACTATAGAAAGAATATTGTGGATAGAAAATGAATGTAATCGAGTAATTGTAATTAATATAGAAACAAAAAATGCATTACCATATGAAAGAAAAATAAAAGAAGTGGAATTTGCTATACAAATAGGTGATGCGCATATAATTCAATACGACAGTGACAAATTTTTCTATAACGAAAAAGATCTTTCAGAAGCAAATAGGAAAAGACGTGATCATGCTTGGGAGATAATAAGAGATTTGGTTAGCAAAGAACCCGAAATATACTATCCTAGAACTAGAGGTAGGCTAATAAACGAAATTCTAAATATGAGAAAGACAACTAAAGCTTTTGTTTACGATAAATTACGGTTATTTTGGCAAAAAGGAAAAAATAAGAATGCCTTATTACCGAATTACAATAATTGTGGAGGTAAAGATAGGAAGAAAAAAGCGGGCAATAAAAAAAGGGGTCGGCCAAGAAAAAACATAACCGAAGCAGGAATTGGTATTAACATTACGCCAGATGTTGAAAAAAAATTCCAAAGAGGATATGATACGTTTTATAAAGAAAATCCCAAACTTACTATAAAACAAGTATATGACCTGACAATTACCTATTTCTTTAATATAGGGTATGAACTTGTTAAAGGGGTAAAGACTCCGATTACTCCGCCAAAAAGTGAGCGTCCTTCTGAAGCACAGTATCGACAGTGGTTTGAAAAGAAATCTTTAAGTAGAAGACTTATAGACAAGAAAGGAAAAAGAAAATACCAGCTAGAGAATAGACCGGTATTAGGCGATTCTACAGTTTCTACAATTGGTCCTGGATCACTAGCTCAAATCGATGCAACAATTGGAAATGTATACATTGTAAGCAAATTTAATAGAAATAGGATTCTAGAAAGACCTGTGATCTATACGTTAATAGATGTTTTTTCAAGATACATCATGGGAATATACATAGGAATTAGAAAACCGAGTTGGATTGGAGCAATGATGGCTATATGTAACGCTGGCTTAGATAAAGTTAAATTCTGTAAGGAATATGGGATTGATATAGTGGAGGATGATTGGTGTTGTTCATATGTTCCTGAGACGATTATAGGAGACAGAGGTGAAATGGAGGGGAAAGCATCAGAAAATTTGCAGAACGTACTAAATGTAACTGTTGATAATACACCACCGTTCAGAGCGGATTGGAAAGGAATTGTTGAAAAGTATTTTGATGTATTGGATAACGATACTAGTCCAATGTTGCCAGGTGCTGTAACTGCGACTCACAGGGAACGAGGAACACCAGATCACCGATTAGGAGCGCGTCTTACATTAGAAGAGTATACAAAAATAATAATCAAAGCAGTGCTATTTCATAATAATGCTCATGTGATGAAAAGTTATAAAAAAGATGAATTTATGATACATGATGACATTGTTCCAATATCTGCAGAACTTTGGAAATGGGGATTGTGCAATAGAACGGGTAGACTAAGACAATTCTCAGAAGATATTCTTAGGTTAAATTTAATGCCTATGGATCAAGCCACTGTAACCTATAGAGGGATAAGGTATAATAACCAGATGTATGGGTGCGATTTAGCGCTACAAGAAGAATGGTATACAAAGGCAAGAAATAGTGGAAGCTGGAATGTTGATATATCATATGATCCAAGAAACATGGATAATATTTATATTAGACTGGAGCGAGGTAAGAAATTTGAACCGTGTTATCAACTTGAACAAATGGGTAATCTGAGAGGAGCAAGTTCATATGAAATAGAGGCTATAATAGAAGATCAAAAAAAGCAATTTATTCTATACGAAGACAAAGAATTACAGGAGAGAGCACACTTATATGCATTTATCGATGATGTAAATAAAAAGGCAGAAGAACAATTCAAAGAAAGTGAGATAAACCAAAGTAATGCTTCAAGATTGAAAGATATTCACTTAAATACAGCGGTAGAAAAGGCAATACAAGATGCTAAAGAGGCATGGGTTTTAGATAAAGATTCGAAAACAAGCAATAAAATCATAGAAAAAGACTCTATGCTAGTTGAAGATGAAATTTATATTGAACCTGTGGATTACTTGAGTGAAACTTGAGAAAATAATGAGGTTGGTTATGGAAGAAAAGTACGCTAATGATATGATTGTAGATGCCAAATATAGTAAGCAAATTATTGAAGAGTATAAAGATAATCCATTAATTGAAGCGTTACCTTATATTTTATCAAATAATGAGATAAAGATTAAAATGCAGTATTATCCATACTATGACGTTAAAGAAAAACTCTTACCTACTGAGTTGCGTCTACACTGTGTAAATAAACTTAAAGATTTAATTATACCTATGAATGCTCATTTCGAAGTCGAACATAGAATATCTAGATTAATAAGGCATGGCTATATAAATCGTCATCCATTAAAGCCAGATCATACAGAATTAATAAATTCTATTTCTCAAGCTGTCTCATTAAAAGACATCAGGTATATAGAGCGTATAAGACCAAAAATATCATCAGCATCAGCCTTCACTATAATAGGTATAAGTGGAATTGGAAAGACAACGATGATTGAACGGATACTTCAAATGTATCCTCATATTATTCGACATACTGATTATAAAGGGCATAAGTTTTTGTTAAATCAAATAACTTACTTAAAGCTCGAATGCCCCTTTGACGGTTCAGTTAAGGGTCTTTGTTTCAATTTCTTCCAAGCCATTGATCAGCTAATGGGAACAAATTATTACACGCAATACAGTACCCGAAGTTGTACTACTGATCAAATGATACCATTAATGGCACAGATAGCATGCTTATATCAGGTTGGTGTATTAGTAATTGATGAAATTCAGAATTTAAGTGAGGCGAAAAGTGGAGGCGCTAGTAAAATGCTACGTTTCTTTGTACAACTTATTAATTCAATCAATGTTCCAGTAATACTAATCGGTACGCCAAAAGCTATGAGACTATTTACGGACGAATTTAGGTATGGAAGACGTGGGAGTGGACAACAGGGGGATTTTATATGGAAAAGGATGGAAAATGATAAGTGTTGGTATATGTTTATGGAAGAACTATGGAAATATCAATGGCTACATAATGAGTGTCAATTAACAGACGAAATTCGGAATGTGATGTATGAAGAGTCACAGGGAATTACAGATATTGCAATTAAGCTATATATGATGACGCAATGGCGTGCAATTGAAAGAAAAATGAACGTAATCAAACCTAGTTTAATTAGATCAGTTGCAAAAGATCATTTAAAGTTAGTAAGCCATGCACTAAATGCACTAAAATCAGGTAATAAAAAGCGCATTGAGAGTATTGAAGACATATCTTTTCCAAATGCTATTTATGGCGAATTCGAGATGAATGCGAATAAGGATTATGTTGAGCAATTAAAAGTCCAAAATATATTTCAGGAGAAAAAAGAAAAGAAATTAACTGAAACTATTGTTGAATGGCTTATAGAAGCTGGAATATCCACTGAACTTAGTATTAATGTTGCTAACGACATTATAAATGCACATGGTACAAATTCAGACTTAAAAACGCTAAGGAAAGAAGCTTTTGTGTTGGCGATGCAATATGATCAACGAAATATAGATATAGCTAAGTGTGCTGAAAAAGAAAAGCTACATAAAGATACTACTAATAAAAACAAAACAAAGTATAATTCAACATCAGACGCATTTGACGTGAAAGCGCATATAAAACCTGCTGATGAATTATTATAAAGAGAGTGTGTACGCAATATTTTGGAAATTTGTCTAGTTACAAACATGTATCACTCCATTGATTGTTAAAACATACAAAGTTCTGAAGCCTTCCAAGGTAGGATTTATCCCTGTATCTTACCGTGAAAGCCTTCAGATTTTTTATATACTGAAAAAGAGTCAAATGAGAAACGTACCTACCAAATTCTTTAAGTCTCATTATGATGCAGGAGGTTGCTTGCAGACTATGGTAGTTGATACCAAAGAATTTACAAATTTGTATATTTATAAGTAAAGAGATGGTGAAATTTTTCGATGGTATTCAACTTTATTATTAATATAAATCAAGTTTTAAGGAAAAAGTCGTAATTAGTATTTGACTTTTTTATTAATAACAAATAGAAATTTATAAATAAACTGCGTTTGAAGGGGCTGCGAATATACAACTTTATTATGAAAGAACATTTGCTATCGAGAAAGCTTAGCCCGTGTGGAGACGTATGAAGAGGTTGTAAAGATTAGCTAAACAACTCCGTTCCACTAAGAATAGAAATATGATACTTAAAATATTTGGAATATAATATGTAGGGAACGCCCTCTGTGGCGTTCCGTCCAAGAGGTAGATTGACAATGATATGTTGTCGATCTACCTTTTTTTCGTACTGTATATGACAAAGGGCGAAATATACAGTATACATTTAAGACGGTGAATTAGCGTAACGAAGCATATTGCTTTTTTCAGAATAATGTCACTTATTCATAGTGACATAACTCTATATCTTGTTCTTGTATCGTCAAGGGGGTATCTCTATAATGAGTGTAATACTTAAGTAGTTTTATTAATGACATGTCATGATCGAAAGTGACAAAATTAAATAGGAGGGATTATTGTATGGCAACGGAATCATTTAGTGCGAAAAAATCAACACAAGGCGTACAAAAATTCGGTCGGTTTTTAAGCGGTATGGTTATGCCTAATATTGGTGCATTCATAGCGTGGGGACTTATCACAGCACTTTTTATTGGACCAGGATGGTTGCCGAATGAGACATTATCACAATTAGTTGGACCAATGCTGAAGGCATTTATACCGGTTTTAATTGGTTATACAGGTGGTAGGGCCGTGGGAGGACAGCGGGGTGCTGTTGTCGGTGCTGTAGCTACCTTTGGTGTTATGCTGGGAGCCGGCGGAGCTGCGAATCTTAATGATGGGACACCGATGTTTTTGGGTGCCATGATTGCTGGACCTCTGGGAGGACTTGCTGTTAAACATGTTGAAAAAGCATTGGATGGAAAAGTAAAAGCAGGTTTTGAAATGCTAGTCAACAACTTCTCCGACGGTATCATTGGTATGATTATGGCCTGTATAGGTCTTGTGGCGATTGGGCCTGTTGTAGAAGCAGGAACCGTGGCTTTTGGTAACGGCGTTAAGGCCATTGTTGAAGCAGGATTTTTACCACTGGCAAGTGTATTTATTGAACCAGCTAAAATATTATTTTTGAATAATGCAATCAATCATGGGGTTTTAACTCCATTAGGTGCTGAACAGGTAGCCGAGATGGGCAAATCTATTTTCTTCATGCTGGAATCAAATCCAGGACCTGGACTTGGAATATTATTAGCCTATTTTATGTTTTCAAAAGGGATGGCAAAGCAATCTGCGCCAACTGCGATTATCATCCATTTCTTAGGTGGTATCCATGAAATTTACTTCCCATACATTTTAATGAATCCTATCTTAGTACTTGCAGTTATTGCAGGAGGAATGTCAGGGGTTCTAACATTCAGCATTTTAGGTGCAGGGTTGGTTGGGCCACCAGCACCAGGTAGTATATTTGCCTACATCATGATGACACCAAAAGGTGGATTCTTCTCTGTATTTGCCGGCGTTATCATATCCTGTGTAGTGAGCTTCCTTGTTGCTTCCTTCTTCATTAAAAGATCTCCTGAAGCTGGAGAGGACAACGCTTTAGAAGAAGCTAAGGAAAAAGTTCAAATGTTGAAAGGAAAAAAAGCAGAGAATAAAGAAGTAAAAGCTAATGCTGAATTATCAAAAGTTCGTAAGATTGTTGTGGCCTGTGATGCCGGGATGGGCTCCAGTGCTATGGGTGCTACGACGTTAAGGAATAAAGTTAAAAAAGCAGGCCTTAGCATTGAGGTAGTCAATACAGCTATTGAAGACATCCCAGAGGATGCGGACCTTGTCATTACCCATGAAAGTTTGACACAAAGGGCTAAAGGAAAGGTACCGAACGCACAGCATATGTCTATACAAAATTTTGTTGACGGAAAACAATATGATGAACTCGTTCAGCGGTTAAAATAATATAGTGATGCACACTATTTGAAAGGCAGCTGATTCTGATGAATATCAGTTCCCGTACAAAACAAATCATACAAATCTTGTGTCAGCAAAAAGACTACACAACCGTTGAGACCATTGGAAACCAGTTGGATGTCAGTTCCCGTACCATTCTACGGGAACTGCCTTCCGTCGAAAAATGGTTGTCTGCCAATGGCTTTGAGCTGGAAACAAAAAAGGGGACAGGCGTTCGATTAAACGAAGGGGAAAAAGAGAGAAAAGAAATCCTCCACTTATTGAATAGTGAAAAGGTCGAAAAGAGCTTTACGCCTGAAGAAAGACAAAACATCATGCTCGGTGAACTGCTGCTAAACAATGAAATAACAAAACTATATTATTTTACGCGGATGTTTCATGTATCAGAAAGTACGTTAAGCCATGATCTGGATAGAATTGAAGAACGATTGGTAAAGTACCAGCTAAAGCTAATCCGTAAGCCAGGGTTAGGTGTTTATATAAGAGGGAAAGAAAAGGATATTCGGCGGGCTGTCACAGACATATTTTATGAGGATATGGGACAAACAGAAATATTAAATCTGATTGGCAGCAAGGTAAGAGGCGATTCTCGGAAGAGTCGTTGGACAAATAATCTTATGAAGAATCCCATCTATGATTTTATGGATGCTAAGATTATTGCTGAATTAGAAGCTCTTATCAGAGAGATAGAAAAGCAATTGGGCTATCAGCTTGCAGATGATGCATATGCTGCACTTATTGTGCACTTAGCCATTGCATTTCAACGTATTCGAAACGATGAGAAGATCAGCATGGATACGCAGATACTGCAGCAGCTTAAGAATACAAAGGAATTTGCCATTGCTTCGGGTTTGGCAAAAACTATGGAAAGTGCATTTGGAATCGAAATTCCTCCCGCTGAAATTGGTTATATAACCATGCATTTAAAGGGCTCCAAAGGAAGACGTGTATTGAATACAGATGAAGTTTCCATGACAGAAGATTTTAAGCTAATTAGGCTTGCAAAGAAAATGATACGTGTTGCTGAGCTAGAAACCGGATGTTATCTAGAGGAGAATGAGAAGCTCCTTATTGGTTTGGTTCAGCATTTAGGACCGGCGATTAACCGAATAAAGTTAAACTTAGATATCCGAAATCCATTGTTAAAGCAAATAAGGGAATTCTACCCCGATTTATTTGATGTAGCGAAAAAGTGTTCTCAGATCATTGAAGACCAAGAGTCCATCAAGGTACCTGAGTCTGAGATTGCATACATTGCAATGCACTTAGGCGCCGTCGTGGAGCAGAAAAAGAGAAGGAATCAAACAAGGTTTAGAATAGCAGTCGCATGTACCAGTGGTATTGGGGCGTCTAGACTGCTATCAAGCAGAATTGAGAAGGAGTTTAGCAATTTAGATATTGTCGATTTAATCTCCATCATTGACATTCATGAAGAGAATCTCATGGAAAAGGGGATTGACTTTATTGTTGCCACTACATCCATTCCAGAATGTGAGTTCCCATTTGTTGTGGTGAACCCACTGCTTCCATCGGAGGATCAGAAGAAACTGGAATCATTCATCAATCACTTGCAGCTTGGAAAAAGAGAAAAAAGAATCTCGAAGGAAACGGGCATGTTATTAAAAGAGAAGTTCGAGATGTTGAACATATGTAATCAAAAAATATTACAGACGCTAGAATACTTTAAATTACTAGAGGATCTTCCTGTTAAAGATGTAGATTCTTTGATTCAAGAGGTGTGCACACAGATTGTAGAGGGTGAACAGAAGCAAGCACAACTAGCTGCAGATTTAAAGAATCGAGAGAAACAGGGAAGTACACTGCTTGAACAAAAAGAGATTATGCTTTTACACTGCAGAACGAAAACCATTGAAGAAATACATTTTGCTGTGTTTCGTCCTCAGGAGCCCTTCCATATTAAAGGAATGGACGGAAGCACCAAAAGCGTTCAAGCAGGAACGATCATGCTGGCGCCATATAATATAGAGAAAATTGGTCTTGAGGTATTAAGTGAAATTACGAAGGTGCTTATTGAAAATGATTATTTTTCAACAGCGATTCTATCAGGAACGAAAGAAGATATTTTTAATAGACTTAGCTTTATTTTGGGACAGTTCTATCAGCAGAAAATGATGTAGATAAGAGAATAGAAGGAGGAGCTTTTCATGGCAACAGAGTCATTTAGTGCGAAAAAATCAACACAAAGCGTACAAAAATTTGGACGTTTTTTAAGTGGCATGGTTATGCCCAATATTGGTGCATTTATTGCATGGGGACTTATTACAGCTCTTTTTATAGGACCAGGATGGTTACCAAATGAAACATTGTCCCAATTGGTTGGTCCAATGCTTAAAGCATTATTACCGGTTTTAATTGGTTATACAGGCGGTAAAGCTGTAGGAGGACAGCGGGGTGCTGTTGTTGGTGCCGTAGCTACATTTGGAGTTATGCTTGGGGCAGGCGGAACTGAAAACCTTGCCAATGCAACACCGATGTTCTTGGGAGCTATGATTGTTGGACCGATCGGCGGATGGGTTATCAAACATGTGGACCAAGGACTTAAAGGAAAAGTTCCAGCAGGTTTTGAAATGCTGGTTAACAACTTCTCAGATGGTATCGTAGGTATGATCTTGGCCTGTGTAGGTCTAGTGGCGATTGGCCCAATTGTAGAAGGCGCAACGGTAGCCTTTGGTAACGGCGTTAAAGCCATTGTTGAAGCGGGATATTTACCGCTGGCAAGCATCTTTATCGAACCAGCTAAAATATTATTTTTGAATAATGCAATCAATCATGGGGTTTTAACACCTCTTGGAACGCAGCAGGTAGCAGAGATAGGTAAATCCATTTTCTTCATGCTGGAATCAAATCCAGGCCCGGGTCTTGGAATACTTTTAGCTTACGTGGTATTTGCTAAAGGCATGGCGAAACAGTCAGCACCAGGTGCGATTATTATCCACTTCTTTGGTGGTATCCATGAAATTTACTTCCCATACATTTTAATGAATCCTATCTTAGTACTTGCAGCTATTGCAGGGGGTGTATCAGGGGTTTTGACATTCAGTATATTAGGTGCCGGATTGGTTGCACCACCAGCACCAGGCAGTATTTTCATGTATTTCCTGATGGCGCCAAAGGGTGGATTGTTTTCAGTATTAGCAGGTGTTATCGTATCCTGTGCAGTGAGCTTTGTTGTTGCTTCCTTCTTTATTAAAAGATCTCCGGAAGAAACAGGTGAAAGCGAATTAGAGGCAGCAAAGGAAAAAGTACAGATGTTGAAAGGGAAAAAAGAAACACCAAAACAGATAGATACCAATGTAGGACAAATGGATATTCGTAAGATTGTTGTAGCTTGTGATGCCGGGATGGGCTCCAGTGCAATGGGTGCCAGCATCCTTCGTAAAAAATTGGAAAGTAAGGGTGTAAATATTGAAGTTGTCAACGAAGCCATTGATAATATTCCTCGAGATGCACAGATCGTTGTAACCCATGAGAATTTGACACCTAGAGCAAAACAGGCAGCACCCCAAGCGGAGCATATTTCATTAAAAGATTTCATCCAAACTCCCGTTTATGATCTTCTTTTGGAGAGATTTACGGGGACGAATACGACAGCGAAAGAGACTACGAATATGGAAGATCTTCCGGTATTGCGCATAGAAAATGTCCGTCTTGGGTTAAAAAGTGTAAACAAAACAGAAGCAATAAAGATGGCAGGACGACTATTGGTGGAAAGCGGTTATGCCGGAGAAGATTATATTGACGCTATGATCCAGAGAGAAAATGATCTAACTACCTATATCGGTAATGGTATAGCTATACCCCATGGCGTGAGCAGCGCCAAAATGCAGATTAAGAAAACAGGAATCTCTATATTGCAGTTTCCAGAAGGGGTAGATTTCGGAGAAGGGGTAGCCCATATCGTTGTTGGTATAGCGGGTGTGGGAAATGAGCATCTGACTATTTTATCAAACTTAGCTGAAATCATGGAAGATGAAGCAATTGCTGAAGAAATTAAAAAAACAACGGATGTTGAATACGTGTACCAGCTATTTACAAAGAAATAGTATGGTTTATGACAGAGGAGCGATAGTATGATCATTACGGTTACGTTAAATCCTGCTGTGGACAAAACCATTATATTGGATAGGTTACAGGTGGGAAATGTCAATCGAATTCAACAAATTCGAGAGGATGCAGGTGGAAAAGGCATTAATGTCTCTAAAATGATTCGTAATCTGAATGGGGAAACGCTGGCAACCGGATTTCTCGGTGGAAATACAGGGGCGTTCATCCGCGCAGAGTTGGATAAGATGGGGATTACCCATGACTTTGTTGAGATTGATGGAAATACAAGAACGAACTTTAAGATTGTTGATACACAAAATCAAGCCTATACAGATATAAACGGCTCTGGTGAAGCCTTACCCCAATATGCCCTTGAGCAGCTGGAAAACAAGATGTATGGCCGCATGATGGAAAGTGATGTCATCATATTTTCAGGGAGTATACCCCAGAATGTGGATAAGAGCATCTATGCCAAGTGGATAACCAAAGCCAAATTGAAAGGCGTCAAAACCGTCTTGGATGCGGACGGTGACATGCTGCGGGAAGGGATCACTGCAGGACCCTATATGATCAAACCGAATATTCACGAACTGGAAAGGTTACTGGATAAAAAATTGGAAAATGTAGATGATGTAATCCGTGCTTCCAAGTGTCTGTTGGATTATGGCATAAGAATTATTGCCGTGTCCATGGGAGAGCAGGGCAGTGTATTCGTTACGAAGGAAAATATCATCATTGCGGAAGCCTTGAAGGTTGATGTGAAAAGTACAGTGGGTGCAGGGGATTCCATGGTAGGGGCTCTGGCTTATGGAATCAGTCATAATATGGCGTTAGAGGATGCCATCACTTTGGCCATTGCTGCTGCTTCAGCTAGCATTTCCAATGAGGGTACCATGATGGGCAGCTTAGAGCAGATAAATTACTGGAAAGAACAAGTAAAAATCAAATCAGTTGTGGACTAATGGATGGAAGGTGAAAATATGAAAACAAAAGCAGTACGTTTATATGGAGTAAATGATTTAAGACTGGAAGAATTTGAATTGCCTGAAATTCAGGATGATGAAATATTAGCCAAAGTAATTTCCGATAGTATATGTATGTCAACCTATAAGGCTGCTATTCAAGGGGCAAAACATAAAAGAGTTCCTGATGATGTTGCTGAGAATCCTGTTATTACAGGTCATGAGTTTGCAGGAATCATTGTGAAGGTAGGCAAGAAGTGGGCTCATCAGTTTAAACCAGGGCAAAAATTTGCCATTCAACCGGCCCTTAACTATAAAGGGAGTCCTTATGCGCCAGGGTATTCCTATCCTTATTTCGGAGGAAATACGACTTACACGATTATACCTCCAGAAGTAATGGAGCTTGGTTTTCTATTGGATTATGAGGGGAAAGCATTCTATGAGGCTTCTCTGGCAGAACCTATGTCTTGTATTATAGGTGGTTTTCATGCCAATTATCATACAGAAACCGGTAAATATGTTCACCATATGGGAATTGTGAAGGGTGGCAAAATGGCGCTGTTGGCTGGGGCTGGACCTATGGGACTGGGTGCCATTGACTATGCTCTTCATTGTGACCGTAAGCCGGGTCTGCTGGTGGTGACAGATATTGACGAAGAGCGATTGGAAAGGGCAAAGGCGCTGTTTCCAATAGAGGAAGGGTTAAAAAATGGCGTAGAGCTTCATTATGTCAATACAAAAAATATGGAAAATGCGCCTGCATTCCTTAGGGAACTTAGTGGAGGCACAGGCTTTGATGATGTGTTTGTCTATGCGCCGGTACGGTCCCTGTTAAATGAAGCAGATATGATTTTGGGTAAGGATGGATGCCTGAATTTCTTTGCAGGCCCAACAGATACAGCATTTAAAGCAGAAGTCAATTTTTATAATATTCATTATGCTCCGACCCATATTATGGGCTCTACAGGAGGTAATGATGATGATATGAGGGAATCCTTGGTTATGTCAGCAAAGGGACTTATTAACCCAGCTGTTATGGTTACCCACGTTGGGGGGATAGACAGTGTTATCGATACAACCCTGCGGCTGCCGGAAATTCCAGGAGGAAAGAAGCTGACATATTGCCATGTGGAAATGGAATTAACAGCCATTGAAGATTTCAAGGAAAAGGGAAAAAATGATCCTTTCTTCGCAGAACTGGCAGAAATTGTAGCGCGAAATAATGGTTTATGGTCTGCCGAAGCAGAAGAATTCTTACTAACACATAAGTCGATAGATCAATAGAGAAGGAGAGAGGAAACGATGAAAGAAACGACTGTGGCTCTTAAGAATAGAGATGGACTGCATGCAAGACCTGCAGGGTTATTCTCGAAGGCTGCATCAAAATATAAAAGCGAAATTAAAGTGATAAAAAATGGTGATGGCAGCAAGTGCTGCAATCCAAAGAGTATTTTATCTATCCTGAGCCTAGGGGCAAAGCAGGGTGATCAATTAACGATAACTGTCAATGGAGATGATGAGACGGAAGCTTTGAAAGAATTGCAGCATTTGTTGGAACAGGAGTTTGATCATTAAGGGAGGAAGAACATGAAATTGCTGAAGGGAATTGGGGTTTCTCCCGGTATTGCCATAGGAAAAGCACTGATTAAAGAAGATATCATTATAGAGGAAAAGCAATATAGCGTCCAGGACATTGAACAGGAATGTATGAGGCTGACAGAAGCAAAGGAAAAGGGCAAAAGACAGCTTCAGGATCTGTACGAGATAACATTGGAGAAGGCAGGTAAGCATGAAGCCCAGATATTTGCATCCCATACCATGATCCTTGAAGACGAGGCTTTTATTGGTGAAGTGGAAAGCAAAATTAGAAGTGAAAAGGTTAATGCTGAATGGGCCTTAAAAGAAGTAAGTGGCCATTTCATAAAGGTATTTGAAGGGATGGATAATGAATATATGCAGGAACGGGTTATGGACATTCGAGATGTAACCCAGAGAATGCAGTATAACTTACAGGGAATAGAAGACAATCATTTGTTGATGATGAATGAGTCGGCTATTATCATTGCCAAAGATTTGACGCCTTCTGATACAGTTCAGTTGGATACTGAAAAGGTATTGGGCTTTATTACAGAAGTGGGAGGCAAGACATCCCATTCTGCCATCATGGCCCGATCTTTAGAAATACCTGCTATTGCAGGAGTGGACCATATATGCTCAAAGGTTCAACATGGAGATTGGATTGTTTTCGATGGCTCTGAGGGTGCGATGTACATCAATCCCGATCAAGCTACTATTACGAAGTATCAAGAGAAGAAAGCTGTACTGGAAGAACGTATGAGAATTCTATCTGCTATGAAGGAAAGTCAAGCAATTACAGTGGATGGAGTACATTTTGAAATTGCAGGTAATATTGGCCAGCCTGCAGAAGTAGATCGGGTAGTGGAAAAAGGTGGGGATGGGATTGGCCTATTCCGAACGGAATTCATCTACATGAATCGAAAGGATTTTCCTTCAGAAGAGGAGCAGTTTGAAGCCTATAAAAAAGTGCTTCAGAAGATGAAGGAGAAGCCTGTGGTTATCCGCACCTTTGACATAGGCGGGGATAAGGAACTGGATTATCTGCCATTTCCGGAAGAAATGAACCCATTTTTAGGATATCGTGCTATTCGACTATGCCTGGATCGAGTGGATCTATTTAAAACACAGTTAAGGGCCATTCTTCGAGCCAGTATATATGGAAATGCTAAGCTTATGTTCCCCATGATTTCGGCTGTAGAAGAACTGCGGCAATCCAAACATATTTTAGAAGAAGTGAAGGAAGGACTGCGAAATGAAGGGATAGCCTTTGACGAAAACTTGCAGGTAGGCATGATGATAGAGACGCCATCGGCTGTTGTGGCTGCAGATATGTTTGCGAAAGAGGTTGACTTCTTCAGTATCGGCACCAATGATCTAATACAATATACCATGGCAGTGGATCGTCTGAATCCACATGTATCCCATTTATATAGTCCTTTCAATCCTTCTGTTTTACGAAGCATCAAAAGGGTCATTGATGAAGGGCATAAGGCAGGCATATGGGTCGGTATGTGTGGTGAAGCGGCAGCTGAGCCTAAGTTGGTACCTCTTCTGGTAGGTATGGGTCTGGACGAGTTCAGCATGAATCCTGCATCCATACTGGAAGTAAAGTGGATGATACAACAATATGCCAAAGAAGAGTTGCAGGATATCGTGAATGAAGTATTAGAACTAGCTACAATAGACGAAATAGAAGAGCTGCTAAAGGGTAAAATGAAATCTTTTGCCTAGGGTAAAGGACAATGAAAATGATCAACAGAACTTGGAGAAGGACTAGTACTTTTCCAAGTTCTACTTATATGAATGCAAAGGAGGAAAATCATATGAAAAAGGCCTTATGGATGAAGCTAAGTATACGCTTAGCAGCTGCTGTGGGATTTCCTTTCATGATATTTTTTATTCTGCCATTTCAGATGAATAGTATCGTACAAAGAACTGCGTATTTGCTTTTCTTCTTATGGATTGTGATCTGTTCACATTATGCTTTAAAGCCTATACATACTGTCATACAGAAAATAGAGGGGTTAAAAAAAGGAGACTATTCGGAATCTGCTAAAATCAAAACCAAGTATGAGATTGGTATCATCATGGGCTTATTAAATGAATTAGGAGGACAGTATAGAGGTTTTATTGAGAATATTGAAAATGTACTGCTTGAAGTGGCGGGGGTAGCACAGCGATTAGGTACAAGCATAGAGAAAAGCAATCAAGCCGTAGAAGAGGTATCATCAACGGTTGATGATATCGCAAGAGGTGCGGGTAGTCAGGCAGAAGATGCAGAAAGATGTGCCGTGCTGGTGAATGCCCTGGCGGTAAAATTCGTTGAATTGCAGCAGTCTTCAGAGGAAATGGCTGAGCTGTCCAAGCATGTCACAGAGGAGAAGAATAAAGGTGCTTATGCCATTGATGATTTAGAATCTAAAAATATTAGTGGGGAAAAGGCTGTCCAAAACATTGAGCAGGCAATCGTAAAGCTGAATGAGGAGGTACAAACCATTGGTAAACTGCTGCAGAATATTACAGATATAACCAAACAGACCAATTTACTGGCATTAAATGCGGCCATTGAAGCAGCCAGAGTGGGGGACCGTGGGAAAGGATTTACAGTGGTTGCGGAGGAAATTAGGAAACTGGCTGAAGCGTCTGAAGGTCTGGCTAGAGATATGAAATCCAATCTGGAAGAAATAAAGCAGCAAAGTGTCGTAACAACATCTGCCATGGAGAATGTTAAGAAGCAAAGCGAATATCAAAATGATGCTTTTATAGAGGTGAAAAACGTTTTTTATCAAATATCAAATTCAGTAAATATCATGGATGAAAAAATATCCTCCATTTCTTCCCATATCCAGTATATGAAGAATGATAGTGTGCAGGTGGTAGATGCCATCGAAAATATATCCGCCGTATCGCAGCAAACCGCTGCGGCGTCCCTTGAGGTCAGTGCTTCTCTGCAGAATACCGCCGCTGCTTCAGGCGAAGTCGTACAGGAGGCAGAATTGTTGAGTATGCTTACGGAAGCATTACAGATGGAAGTGTCAAAACAAAGACTGTAGGGAACGATGTCCGCAGAGGCCACTGAAAGACACAGACTATTTGAGTAGATGGGGCAAGACTTGGGGCCCTGTTCCCATGTGTTGCCTGGACGAAGTACTGGTTTCTCAACAGTCACGTCCCTCGTTGTTTCGGAGAATATTAAATTTCCTCGCTGTAGATATCTACATAGTTGTGAGATGTACACAGATATGGTAGGATTACATATAAGATTTAAATATCCATTTAGGTAGGAACTGGTGAGAAATATGAAAATTATAGGACACGAGCCCAGCTCTTTTATTGATTATCCGGATAAGATATGTACGGTATACTTTGTAGGAGGATGCAACTTCCGATGCCCTTACTGCCATAATAGTCATCTGGTGATGGGACAGGGAGATACCATTGACGAGGAAGTTATTGAACAATTTCTGAAAAAAAGAAAAAGGTTCATCGATGGGGTCTGCGTATCTGGGGGAGAACCAACGCTTTATCACGACTTGCGTGATTTCCTGCGTAAGATAAAATCCATGGGATTACTGGTAAAGTTAGACACCAACGGGACCAATCCTCAAATGCTGGAGAGCTTGATAGCTGATGAATTGGTGGACTACATCGCCATGGATCTGAAGGCGCCCCTTCATAAATATGAGGCCGTTACAAAAGCAAAGGTAAATATCGATGATATAAAGGAAAGTATTCGGATCATCCGAGCCGCAGGTATTGACTATGAATTTCGAACAACGGTATGCAAGGAGCTGCTGACAAAGGCTGATATCGTGGAAATTGCTGATACGATCAAAGGCAGTAGATGCTATACACTGCAGAATTTTAGAGACGGAGAGACTGTTCTGGCAGGATCAAATCAATTACATCCTTTTAGCACAGAAATGTTAAAAGAATTGGAAGCAGAAATACGCAGCCATTTTAAATTATTTAGAATTAAAACATAAGAAAATAACAGGTCTTGATTTATTTTCCTTTTTTTTATATAATCATCTTATAATTGTAAATTTAAGCGTGGATAATATATTTTACATTAAAGGAGATGAAGCTCTCCGGGGATTGCTTCCGAAATGTCTTTAGGGACTAATAGCTTCTACTAATTTGTATACACTTGTGTACAATTAGTAGAAGCTTTTTTGTTTTCATTTTATCAATATAAATGGGTGAAAGGGTGGATGCTTTTATGTGGTCAAAATTTTTTGCATTGGGACTGGGAGGATTTATTGGAAGCAACTTACGATACTGGATATCTAACTGGGTGATGGATCATCTTGGACAGTATCTGCCTTATGGGACTTTATTCGTAAATGGATTGGGATGCTTTATTTTAGGATTCATAACGGTATATGGGAATGAAGTCGTTGAGATTTCGCCCGTATTTAGAGTTTTTATTGGTCCTGGATTGTTAGGGGCATTGACTACATTTGCTACTTTTTCGTTAGAGACAGGTAACCTAATCAGGGAATCAAACTATTTATCGGCGGTTCTGAATATTGCTTTAAATGTTGGCATTGGGCTCTGTGCTGTAGAACTGGGATTTCTTGCTGCAAAGGCATTGGCTGTTACAGCCCATGAAGCTGCTTAAAGGGGGTCTATTATGAAGGTACAGGGGAAAGGAAAGCTGATTAAGATTTATACTTCCGAGAGTCATAAGTACAAAAGCAAACCACTGTATCAGGTTATTGTGGAGCGAGCAAAAAAGGATGGCATGGCTGGGATCACTGTTTATAGAGGAATAGAGGGGTTTGGTATGCATCATAAAATTCACAGTACCCATATATTAACCTTGTCCGATGATCTGCCTTTAGTCTTGGAGATCGTTGATAGGGCTGAAAAAATAAATCAATTTCTATGTTCCTTGGATGAATTAATCAAGGAAGGCCTGGTTATGGTGGTAGATGATATTCATATCATTAAATACTCCTGATAAATGGAAAATGTGGCTAAAATGAAAATAACAGGTTGATCGATATCCTATTGTCAGGAGTGGTATTGATGCGAAAGCATTTTACGATGCGGTTGGATGAATATACAAAGGTTGCTGATGCACTGATTCATATAGCAAGCAATCTTGATAATGAAGCGTTGCTAAAGAAGGTACAACAGCAGACTGAGAAAATAAGAAATACGGAATTTCATGTGGTTGTCATCGGACAGTTTAAACGGGGAAAATCTACGTTAATCAATTATTTCTTAGAGGACCATATCCTTCCTACAGGCGTGGTCCCCATAACATCCATCGTAACCCATATACGATACAGCAAAATTGCGAAAGTGATTGTAACATTTAAAAATGACAAAAAGAAGGATGTTGCGTTAGAAACCATTGGAGAATACATATCTGAACAGGAGAACCCTCAAAATAGTAAGCAAGTAGACAAAATTGAAATTTTCTATCCATCTGAAATATTGAAAAATGGTTTTGTATTAATCGATACACCGGGGATTGGATCGATTTACAAGCATAATACAACGGAGGCTTATCGATATTTGCCTCAAGCAGATGCGGCAATATTCCTGTTTTCTTCAGATGCTCCCATATCAGGATTAGAATTGGAATTTCTCTCTGAGATCAAAGAGCATTTTAACAAGATATTTTTCATACAAAATAAGATTGATCATCTATCTGAGACGGAAGTCATTGAGAGCGCAGTATTTTCAACCAATGCCATTTCCAGACATCTTGGAAAGGAAATCAAGATATATCCGCTATCGGCTAAATTGGCTTTTGAGGGAAGAAGAAATAATGATGCGGTTCTGTTTCAGTGTAGTGGGATGGGTGTATTTGAAGAAGAACTAGAGCAATTCCTATTTAACGAAAAAGGAGACTATCTGATTAAGAGCTATGAACAGAAGATATCTACCATAATAAAAGATGTTGAGGACCAAATTAACTTTCAGATAGATATACTCAATAGCCCCATCGAAACTTTGGAGCAGCAGTTGGAAGTATTTAAGGAAAAGGCAGCTGAAGTAACAAAACTAAAAAAGGAAACCCTGGCTTTGATAGAAATGGATTTAAAAGAGCTAATCAATGTAGTGGAACAAGATTTGCAAGCATTTCGTACCCAGAATGTGAAACTGATAAAAGAAGGATTAACCAACCTATATCAGCAAAATCAGAATATGAAATTCAAACAGCTATCTGTTTTCCTTCATGCAAAGCTGGAGATTTTTATTGAAGATGCATATGCTGAGTGGGATAGGGAACAGAAAATCAAACTGAGGGAAGACTATCAGAAGATTACGAAACGATTCACTGGCAGGCTGAATGAAGCGATTGATTTTATGAACCGTATTACCTATGAAATATTTCGATTGAAGATGGCACAGCCGTTGGATGAGATGGCGTTTATTGACAAGGACACCTTCTACTTTAAGTTTGGAAGCTCAAGTCCGGCTTTTCTGGCGCCTAAACTAAAAGACTTTCTGTTTCTGCTGCCCAAAAAGGTTAGAGAAAAGATGATGCTTTCAGATGTACTTGACCGGGTATGTGAAGAGCTTGAGAAGAACGGCAATAATCTAAAATGGGATTATAGCTGTAAAATTAGAGACAGTAAATATGTATTTGATAGGGTGTATCAAGATAAAATGAATGACATCTTGACAGAAATAGAAAAGATCATTATGAAAACCATTGAAATAAGAAACAAGAAATCCAATCAGATTGAAAAGGACTTGCAGCAGTTTGACAGAGCTAGACTGGAAATAATGAAACTCAGAGAAAAAATGAATGCATTAAAATCTGTATAGGAGATTATCGTAATATAAGTGATAATCCTTAAAAACTAAAGGGGGTAATCAACATGAAAATCAAAAATGTAAAAGCAAGAGAAATATTAGATTCCAGGGGGAATCCAACCATTGAAGTGGATGTTGCTCTGGAAAGCGGCATCGTTGGAAGGGCTGCCATACCTTCTGGAGCTTCCACTGGTACTTTTGAAGCCGTGGAACTGCGAGATGGCGATAAAAGCAGGTACATGGGCAAAGGTGTGTTAAGCGCAGTCCGTAATGTAGAAGAAACCATCAAACCTGCAGTTGTTGGAATGTCTGTATTAAATCAAAGACGGATTGACAATGTAATGATTGAGTTAGACGGAACAGAGAACAAAGCAAAGCTGGGGGCCAATGCCATACTTGGTGTATCCTTAGCTGCAGCAAAAGCAGCGGCACAATATCTGGATATTCCATTATATCAATACATAGGCGGAGTTAATGCCGTAACTGTTCCTGTGCCGATGATGAACATTCTAAACGGAGGAAAACACGCAGATAACAATGTAGACATTCAAGAGTTTATGGTCATGCCTATAGGCGCCAAATCCTTCAAAGAGGGTTTGAAAATATGTGCAGAAGTGTATCACAGCCTTAAGACGCTTCTTAAAAAGCAGGGGTATAACACGTCCATCGGAGACGAAGGTGGATTTGCGCCGAATCTGAACTCTAACGAAGAGGCACTGCAGTTGATTGTAGAAGCCATTAGGGCAGCAAAATATGCTCCCGGCTATGAAGTCATGATCGCTTTAGATCCAGCGGCTTCGGAGTTTTATGAAGAGGGCAGGTATAATCTTGCAGGCGAAGGAAAAGTCATGACCTCCGATGAATTGATCGAATACTATGCGTATCTGATTGGCAAGTACCCGATCATATCCATCGAAGACGGCTTCCATGAAGACGACTGGGATGCTTTCAGGAAAATGACGCAAAAAGTAGGCAAGAAAATTCAAATTATGGGCGATGATTTATACGTAACCAATCCAGAGAGACTGGCAAGGGGTATTCAAGAACATACGACAAACTCTATTCTTATAAAGCTTAATCAGATCGGTACATTATCTGAGACGCTGGATACTATCCAAATGGCGCACAGGGCCGGATATACAACGGTTGTTTCCCATCGCTCGGGAGAAACAGAGGACACAACAATTGCCGATTTAGTGGTTGCTGTGAATGCCGGACAAATAAAGACCGGTGCACCTGCAAGATCAGAGAGAGTATCTAAATACAACCAACTGTTAAGAATTGAAGAACAGTTGGCTTCTACAGCAAAATATTCAGGCAAAGATTGTTTTTATAACCTAAGATAATCCCATTGAGCAAATACTCCTAGTCAGAATCATATTTTCCGGCTAGGAGTATCTTAAAATCAGAATAACGTAACGGAAATATCAGGAGGAATGGAAATGTCTTCAATAGCAAACTGGCCGAGAGTAATAGAACGCTTTGCGGATGTACCAGCTGAATTCAAATCGTGTTATCAATATGTTGATACGGAACAAGAGACTTTACCCTATACGATTTATATGCCCAGTGACTACTGGGGAAAAAGGATAACCACCGAAAAATTATTGTATATCTATAATCGAAAGGTATACTTATTTGAAAAGCTTGAAGATCGAATTGAAATGACTTTCATTCCCTTTAACCGGATTATTTCCATTGAGCATGGAAAAATGCTCTTATATTCATGGCTGAAGTTTTCCTACGCTATAGAAGACAGATCTAAGATGATATTTATTGAATACAATTCTGTTACGGAAAGAATCTTTAGAAAGGTTATTGATGAAGTAAGAAAATCGTATATGAACATAGAACATATAGAAGGGACTGAAAAAAATATACACCAGCTTCAGGATCTAATGAATCAGGATTATAGATTTTACAACGATGCAATTTCAGGTATCCTTCCCGGCCAAATGGTCTTAGATATGATATATCAGCCGGAGATCCGTAGAAAAGTATATAGAATTTTTTCAAAACGGATCACCCCTGCACATGTAACGTTACTATGTGAAAAAGAATTCATTCATATCATGGAGGGGGTAGAAAAACGGGGCAGTTTGGGGAAGTATTGCAGTATATGGACGTTCATTCCTTTAAAACTTATCGATGAACTAAAAATAGAGAGGGCAGATGAAAGTGGTGACACCGTTCATCTGCAGATTTCTTATGGAATAGAACAAAGCTTAAAACTGATATTTTCAATAACAAACAGGAGTGCTCTAGAAAGAATCATTGAATCTTTCAACCTGATTAAGTGCTATAATAACTATGATGATTACGCTTACACATATTTGAATAAAGAAACAAAAGGATAGTACTTAGAAAATGACTTATCTTGTATCCGCAGTTAGCCACTTTTCCCCGGTAATTTTAATTGCAATAGCACCTAGAGGAGCTGTGATGATAATGGAAAGTACAGATATGGCAAGGATAAGATCACCGGAGGGCACACCTGCGGCTAGGGGCACAGCCCCAATGGCAGCTTGTACTGTTGCTTTAGGAATATATGCAAAAACACAGAAAAATCGTTCCTTCCAATTCAAGTCTGTTCTTGCTACGGAAATGAGTACACCAATGCTTCTTGCAACCAGTCCGATGGAGATGATAGCCAGGCCCATAAGTCCGGCGTCTGCAGTAACATATATATTTACTTGTGCGCCAACCAATACAAACAATAGCAGCTCTGCAAAAATCCATATCTTATTAAACTTTTCTGATAGTCGATTTGCAACTTTGGGATATTTCTCTAAAATGATGAATCCGATGGTCATGACGCCCAAGAGGCTTGCAATAGGTATGATATCCTTCAGTGCATCTTCTAAACTGGTAAATACAATGGCTACACCCAAGATAATCAGTGCTTTCTTTGTATCCCGTATATGAAAGTTTTGAAAAACCATGACAATGGAAATAGCAATTACTACGCCAAGGAGTATTCCTAATAGGATAGATATAGGAATGTCTAAGATTTTTCTTGCGATATTAACGCTGCTGCCGCCATATAATCCTAGAAAAGTAGAAAATAACGTAATGGCAAAAACATCATCGATAGATGCTCCGGCCAATATAAGGGTGGGAATCCCTTTTGCTGCCCCCATCTTTCGATGAATAAAACTGAGCATAGAAGGTACCACAACTGCCGGTGATACTGCTGCTATGATAAAGCCAAGCATTCCTGCTTCAATCCTTGTTATTCCCAGTAAATAACTGGAGACAAACATAATTGCAAATCCTTCAAAAAGGCCAGGGATGCAGCTCATTTTTAATGCGGGTATCCCTACTTTGTTCAGGGTTTCTTTTTTTATACCTAAACCAGCCCTAAGTAAAATGACAATAAGCGCCAGCTTCCTAAGCTCCGAGGAAATGCGCAGAATGTCTTTACTGATAAAATCCAATACATAGGGACCCATGAGTATGCCTAAAATCAACATTCCAAGAAGTCCGGGCAATTTTAGTTTATCAAAAACCCTGTTAAAAGCTAATCCTAAAAGAATAATTAATCCAAGACTCAATACCATATTCTTCATCCTCTCTTGTGAACATAAAACTGTATGTATTATAAAATATCCTACAAAAACACAAAAAACCCCTACTTGGATAAACTTAATAAACATATCCTAAGTAGGAGCCATTAATTGCATTTGATGCAATGGTTAAAGGTGAGCTCCATCACCAATATTCATTATACAATATATTGAAAGAAAAGCAACGCTATTTATTTGAACAGGTTGAAAATTAGAGTTAAAAGTGATACAGTTTTATAAAAAACGCTAATAATACTTAGTGATTGATATAGTCAAAATAGATACCGATTTCTTTACCATCTTAGGGGGAATGTATATTGATTCGTATACTAGCAGTAACGCAGGATTTGAATTTGCTCTATGATCCACCACTGGCAGAACTGAATCATACGGACATTAAATGGTATTGGATGGACTTTGATTCCCCTAGTGAAGAAGAATCTGCACTACTGGATCATTTTTTTCATTTTCATCATTTAGCCATTGAGGACTGTTTACATTTTCTTCAAAGGCCTAAGCTTGAATATTATGATTTGTATAATTTTTTTATAATCAATGCTTTGGATATAAACACCTTGAAAACTTTGGAGATTGATATCTTTGTCGGGGCAAGATATATAGTCTCTTATCATAAAGAAAAATCACCGGAAATCGACATTGCCTGGCAGCAATTCATTGACAATGAGAAATATCATGATGCAGGGCCGGTCCAAGTGGCTTATTTGATCATGGACAAAATCGTTGATGAATACTTTCCAGCTGTTTATCAGATTGAAGATAAGATTGATGAATTGGAAAATGAGGAAAACGGATATTCCGTAAAATACTTGTTGAACAGAGTATTCGATATACGCGGAGATTTACTGAAACTGCGGCGAGCAGTGAATTCCATGGAAGAATTGCTTTATCGTATATTGAATTCAAGTCATTTAGAAGGATTTAAAGAGAGGCAGATCTATTTTCGTGATATTCATGACCATCTATTAAAGCTGTCGGAGATGATTGAATCGAATCTGGATATAACGGCAGATTTGAGGGACAGTTATCTGGCCATCAATGCAAACCGGATGAATTCCATTATGATGGTTCTTACCATAATTTCATCCATATTCATCCCATTGACATTTATTGCCGGTATATACGGCATGAATTTTGATTATATGCCAGAGTTAAGATGGAAGTATGGGTACTTCTTTATATTGGGGATTATGGGCGCTATAGCCTTGATGATGGTCTATTGGTTTAAGCGCAAGGGGTGGTTTGATATAGACAAATAGAAATTTGCTTATTAGAGGAAAAGTTAGTGAAAAAGATAAACCGCTTATTGATGATAAACGGATGAATGAATAGAGTCTGCCATTCAGATGAACGGCAGACTCTATTTTTCCCACTGCAAAAGCTTTACACCTGCAGTAAAGTAAGCGAAAGACATGGCAAGAAGAATGCTGAATGGCAGCAATACGTCATGGAACCCATGCCCATAATTCAGGATACCTTCTAAACCGGATATCGCCCAGTACTGCGGTGTGACTCTGCTTAAGAATAAGAGAATTTTTGATTGTACAATCTCTAAGGGCCAGAATACACCACCCAGCATGGAGGTGCTGACAATGATGATGGGTGTGGCTGCAAATAATTGAGCTGATGTCTTCAGTATACCGGAGAGAAAAAGGCCTATACATGAGGTGCATAAAACAAAGATAGCGATCAGAGTCAATATCAGTGGAAGATTGACTCCCCAATTTACATCAAATATAAGTTTACCCAGTAATACCAATACCAGCATTTGAAAATAGCCAATGGCAAAGGTTCCCAGTAGATTACCGGCAAGAATTTGTGATCGGGACACGGGAAAAACCAAAATGCGCTGCCACGTTCCTTCCTTCTTTTCCGATAGAATTTCTCCGATACTGAAGACGATGGTAAACATGGCAAAGAATAAGCTAAACCCGATGGCAGAATGGGTAAGGGGATTATACTGAGGTCCTTCGTTCGTATTTGCTATCTCGATGGAGGTAGACACGGGGGGAGAAGGGAACCATTTGCTTTGTGCGTTCTTATATGCCCGTTCCCAGATCACGGCCCTTTTATCTTCTATATTGATGTTTTGCGCAATGTGCGAAACCGTATAATCTGCAATTTTGATATTGCCATCCACATAGAACAAAGCAGAGCGGAAGTCGTTGCGTAATGAGAATAGTTCCGTGGTTTCACTGCTTTTGATGACTTGAACGGTGGGAGCGATTCCTTGACGGATTTGTTTACCAAATCCTTCGGGAATCATTAACGCGGCTACCACCTTTAAAGCCTTTACTTCTTTAATGGCATCAGCTTCCTCTTTTATGGTGATGCTGTATTTGTGGTTCTCTTGGAATGCTTGGATTATTTTGATAGAATATTCACTTTTGTCGTTATCCACAAAGGTTACCGGAATACTGGTGTTCTCTACCCCCATGCCGCCCATAAAATAAGTAAAAATGAGGGGAAGAAGGATGAGAATCAGCAAAGTGCCCGGTTCTTTATATAATTTTAAGATCTTTACATAAGCTATATGCAATATTTTTGACATGATATTCACCTCTCAATCGGTCTGAAAAGTATGGTTCCCATCATGAAACAGATGCCCCCGAAACCAATCAGTGATAGTAGGTTTAGAAAAATCTGATCCAAGGAGCCCCCTTTCAGAATGGTGATAAAGCCCCTTAAAGCCTGGCCGTTGGGTGTTAAATAGCTCAAAGGCTGGATGAATTTTGGTAGTACATACACGGGAATAAAGCTGCCCCCTAAGAGTGTCAACATATTGATGATAAGGGCTTGATAGACCGTTGCACCTTTTTCTGTTTTGACAAAGCTGCACAGCAGCACGCATAAACCACCGATGGATAGGCTTGCACAAAGGGAGAGCATAAGCAATAGTGGTACATTGGTTTCCCAATGGATACCGAAAGCAAAATAGGTATAAAGAAATAAAATCCACTGCTGCATGAAGCTGATGGAAGATACGAAAATAAGTTTGCCCAAAAGGATATCTATTTTCCTGCCGCCGGATACGAACACTCTGGATAAGGTAAGCTGACGACGTTCTTCGATCATGCTTTCCAACCCATAACCTGCAGCAAAAAGAATAAACATAACAGCCATGGCTACAGTATAATATTCCTTTGAAGAAAGGGCTTTGTTCCCTTCTTGGGTGACATGCTGGAATACAACATTTGAGCCGTCTGCGGGTACCAAGCCTTCAACATTCTTTTGCAGTGAGGTATAACTTGGGGAGGGGAGACCTTCTTGGATACTTTCTTCCAGGATGACATTGAGACCAATTCTAGGAATAGATAGAGCATTTGCGAACTGACTGAAAATACTAAGCACAACTTCTCTTTTCAAACTGCTGGCATCGCTGGCTATGATTTGAATTTTTGTCTTTTTTCCCATGATATAGCTGCTTGTGAAAGCATCCGGCAGCAGGACAACGGCGATGATTTCATTTCCTTTCAATTGCTTTAATGCAGTATCCATATCCATAACCGTACAATCAAGGATCTCTTTAACATCTTCATTTTCAAGAAGTTGATTAAAAACTGCCCTTTCCAAGTTGATTTCGTTGATATCTGGAAGTTCTTTTGCCTGTTCTTCTGTCAAAAAATCATTTATCCAAGATAAATCCGAAGGTTTTCCTTTCACGACTGCAATGGGAATCTTGGTTATACCCATGTTACTGTTCTCTTGAAAAACAGGGGCCAATGCATAACCGAGAATGGTTGTAAGCAAGATAGGCATAAGGATCAAAACGGCCATTGCTTTCTTATCTTTTAGAATGATTTGAATATCTTTTATCCCTACTCGAATGGCATTCATCTTCTCACCTCCCTATTCCCGTAATGCTCTGCCTGTAAGATGTAAGAATACAGATTCCAGATTGGGCTCTTGGATATCAATCCTATGGATATGGGCATTTCCATCGTTGAGAATGAGGACAATTTGACTGAGTAAATTTCCTACCTCACTGCCTAATATGGTCAGTAAACCGTCATAGTAGATCAACTGATGATGGTCTATGAGGGATTTCAATTGATTAAGCTGATCTTTTCCTAGATTGGAAACGGTGATGTTTAATTTTTCTTTATTCCCTATAAGACCTTTGATTTCAGCTTTGGTTCCCTGGGCAATGAGTTTTCCATGATCAATGATACCGATACGATTGCACAGCAGGTCGACTTCTTCCATGTAATGGCTGGTATAAAGAACGGTCATACCCTGACGGTTGAGTTCTTTGATGGTTTCTAAAATATGATTTCTGGATTGAGGATCAATACCTACAGTAGGTTCATCTAGAATAAGCAGTTCGGGTTGATTTAACAGTCCCACGCCAATATTAAGCCTTCTCTTCATACCGCCGGAGAAAGTTTCAACCTTATTTTTCTGATGGTTTTTCAAGCCCACGATATCGAAAACCTCATCCATACGTAAACGAAGGTTTTTTCCCTTCAGTCCATGTAAGCTTCCGAAAAATGAGAGATTTTCCTGGGCTGTCAGGGTGGGATAAAGGGCGATATCCTGGGGAACCAAGCCAATCAGCTTTCTTACTTTGTCGGGATTCTCCGTTACGCTGAATCCGGACACATAGACATTTCCGGAAGTAGGCTTCAATAGTGTGCTGATGACGGAAATAGTTGTGGATTTGCCTGCACCGTTGGGCCCAAGAAGCCCATAGATATCGCCTTTTTCAATGGAGAGGGAGATATTATCAACGGCCCTTACGGGTCCATATTCCTTTACCAGATTTTGAACATCAACAATATGCATGGTATTTCCTCCTTTTACTGATCCGTTGGATCTTTTATGAATTTTTCCAACAGCTTCGGCGTATTTTCATCTAACTTGTCGAGTGTAAAACTGTTGCGATCATCCAGCTGTGGAATATTGAATTCAATGGGTTTGTTGATATTCCAGTTTTTTATGTGCAAAGAATAAGCGATGCTTATAGGCTCCGAATACTCCATGGGCATTTCAATGACATAAGATATTTGTTCATCGACCATATAATAATCTTTATCGTAAGCTCCGGTATACTGGAAACTGACGATTTTCATCCTCTCTATACTTTTTTGCATTTCTTCCATGAAGCGGTCATATTTTCCAGAGAAATCTTGGCTTCCTTTGTCTTTATAAGCTTTTTGAAATGCTGTTTCCATTGTTTCTTTCAGTTTGGGGCTTGAGAAAAATATTTGTGTGAATGATTTGCTTAAGCCTTTTATTTCATCTTCAGTCAGGGTGATTTGAAAGGCAGTGGCTTTTATGTCTCCTTCATTTGTAGAAACGATTTTATCCGGCATCTTTTTGATATTATCAGGTCTAACATTTTTCCGCCAAAGTTTTTCCAGATCTTCAGACGGTATGATTTCACCCAGTGGATTCTCTGAAATGTCGGCAGTTTGCAGCTTTTCTTTATCTAGAATCATATATTTAGAAAAAACGGGTAAAAGAACAATTATCTCGTCTTTTTGATCATACACCTTTATATCAAAACCCATGTTTGCGGTATCTACATGACCATCCATATAAAACTGGTCTTTCTCTCTATCTTCTTGAATGGTAAGTGTACCTTCAGTGTTGCTGTACATTTCAAGATTTTTCTTTTCTTCGGATGAAAGATTGGTGTCACCAAAGTCCATCTTGAGTTGAAATTCTACAAGTGAATGCAGGCTTTTAACCTGGCTCGTGTTCTCCAAGGCTTTTAAATAATTCTGATAGATGTTATTATTCATACAACCATATAGGAATAGTGTTGTGATGATGACGATAATTATGAGTATCTGCTTCTTGCCCATAGGGATAATCCTCCTTTTATGTTTTTATGAATTTAGTATATACAATGGAGGAAATATTTTCATGTGAGAAGAATCATGATGATCTGAGATGAAGCATTACATTTGTCATGGTGAATAAATTTCTTCTATATATAGAAAAGGCAACCTAAAAAGGCTGCTTTTAAAGGAAGGCGCTAGTATTACATGATTTCCTTATAGATTGCGTATAGGTATCGAATTAAATCAGATGGTTCCTTATTATGAAAATAGCCAATTGTGTCCTGTCCCTGAGAGATAGCTTTTCAAGGATGTGAGTAAGGTGGTTTCGGACGGTGCCTTCTGTGAGAAAGAGCTCGGAGGCGATTTCTTTATTGTTTTTCCCCAGACCAACCAACTTTGCGATTTCGATTTCTCTATCGCTTAAGTAATTGATGCGCTCATCTATGGATTGCCTATTGGATTGGGCGGCTAATCTTGAAAATTCTTCGACGACCTTTGCTGCTATAGAAGGTTGTAGGATGGAGCCACCGCTAACTACGGTGCGGATGGCGTTGATGATTTCTTCTGGAGGACTTTCTTTCAACAGATACCCACAGGCTCCTTTCTTCAGAGCGTTAAAAATATACTCCTCCTCTTGGAACGTTGTTAGTATGATGATTTTAACGTATGGAAACTGCTGAATGATCTCTTCCGTAGCGGTTACGCCATTCATCACAGGCATTTTAATATCCATCAATATAACATCAGGACACTGCCACTGACACAAGGACAAGGCTTCCTGTCCATTGGAGGCCAGCCCGACTACTCGAAGGTCATGCTCAGCATCTAAAATCATTTTCAATCCTTGGGTTAAAATCGATTGATCATCAACAATTAATACCTTGATCGGATTCATGTGATCGCCTCCTATTCCGATTGATTCTTAGCAGGTATCATATTACATGAGGGTGTGATGGGGATTACACCATGGACTCTAAAACCATCACTGCAAGAAAAGCGAATCTGACCTTGAATTTCTTCCATTCTTCTTCTTATTCCTTTTAGACCATTGCCTTCTTTATAATTTGGATTGCAGATCCCGTTATCGCATATGTCAAGAATTATTTGATTAGAAAGCATGGAAAGGGTGATGGTGATCTCAGAGCAATTGCTGTGTCTTCCTGCATTTGTCAGAGCTTCTTGAATCATTCGATAAATGATTGCAGCGATGGGGGCAGGTACGGATATTTTTTCAGGTGATAATTGTAGATGGACATGAATACCTGACTGGGCTTGAAATCGATGAATCATTTCTTGGTATGATTGAATCGGTGATTGAAGATGACGGTCATCATATTTAAGTGCATCAACAGCTCTTCTGACGTCTATCAGACTTTTTCGTGCTGTCTCTGTGGCCCGGATGATAAATTCTTTTGCGCTTGTGGGATCTTCAGGAAGAATTCGCTTACACATCTCCAATTCCATAATCAAGCCTGTCATGCCATGGCCAACGGCATCATGAATCTCCATGGCTATCCTGTTTCGCTCTTCTGCAACCGTCAACTCTTTAACCCTGGAGGCGTAGCTTTTCAATTCTTGATACAGCAGATTCGTCTTTTCCTTTTCTTCGAATTGGTATTTAGCATAATGAATGATGAGAATCAACAGAAGGAAAGAAAGGAGATTAAAAGCCATAAGGGAAATATTCATAGGAGAAAAATCATAATATAGAAGCTTTGCATATTTATATATAGATAGTGTAAAGATGATAAAATTAAATAAGGTTCCTTTCGCCCTAGACAGTAGAATTCCTGAAGATAGGATGATAACAACATAGAAAATATGGAGATAGTAGTTCAGAAGAAATTTAGAGTGATATTCCATGATAAATACGAAGAGTGCATCGAGTAAAAAAGTATATGGATAAAATTTAGAATGACGGATCCACTTCAATTCTTTCAAATAAATTGAAAAAAGAAGCAAGGAAAAGTTTATAGATAACAAGGTAAGTCGATGATCGCTAGGGTTTTCCAATGTTAAAGCAAATAAAAAACACAATAGAAGAATAAAAAATCGAAAAATATGTAATAAATATCTAGTATAGGACTTCATTGGCTTCACCCCTAAGTTCTAATACTCTTATTATAACATATAGAAAATTATGGACATTTAAAACTGTAATAACTTTATAGCATCCGTTATATGTTTTAACAAAGTCTGCTTATAAATCTTCCGAAGGAAGGCTTTGTTCTGAGTAATTTTGTGCTATAATTTAAGGTAAAGTTATCTATAATATATTGTGAAAAAGAAGTTTCCGAACATATAAGATTGTAGGGGAGGGACATATATGGGAAAGAGTAGAAAGGACTATCTTAGAAGTGAATTTGACTATGAAGAGGACGAATATGACAGGCTGCAGAGATTTAATCAAAAGACTGTATTTACAAACAAAGCGCAAATGAAGAAGTTTGAATTTGATTATGAAGAAGATGCTTACGAACCTTTGGAAGAGGACATGGAAGAATAAGAAGAATCATCAGTGATCATATGGTATAAATTTCTAGCATATTTACTGTTGACGTAAGGAATAATATTTGATATACTACGTTTTGTGCCTGTGCAACAGGGAAGTAGATTCATGTAGAGTAACTTTAAAAATAATGTTGCTTTCTATGTTGACAAAGCATAAGAAATGGTATACAATGATTAAGCCACAGTGAGTGGAATAATAGGAAAACGTTAACAATTTGGTCTTTGAAAACTAAACAGTGTAAGAAATTAAGCCAGCAACAAAACGCAAAGCGTAAACCAATCAATTTTTTATTGAGAGTTTGATCCTGGCTCAGGATGAACGCTGGCGGCGTGCCTAAC